>JBBDMC010000001.1:0-3637 GCA_040878485.1 Bauldia sp.
GCGGCATTCCGGATAGTTCGAGCAGCCGACGAAGGCGCCGTACTTGCCGAGCTTGAGCGACAGCTTGCCGGCGCCACACAACGGGCATTGGCGCGGATCGCCGCCGTCGGCGCGGGCCGGGAAGATGTGGGGCCCGAGCAGCTCGTTGAGGTGCTCCAGAACCTCGGCGACACGCAGGTCCTTGGTCTCGGCGACGTCGGCGGAGAACTGGCGCCAGAAATCGCGCAGGACCTCCCGCCAGGAGAGGTCGCCGTTCGAGATCTTGTCGAGCTTCAGCTCGAGGTCGGCGGTGAAGTCGTATTCGACGTAGCGCTCGAAGAAGCTTTCGAGGAAGGCGGTGACCAGCCGGCCCTTGTCCTCGGGGATCAACTGGCGCTTGTCGAGGCGGACGTAGTCGCGATCGCGCAGCACCGACAGGGTCGAGGCATAGGTCGACGGCCGGCCGATGCCAAGCTCCTCCATCTTCTTGATCAACGTCGCCTCGGTGTAACGCGGCGGCGGTTCGGTGAAATGCTGCTCGGAAGAGATGGCGCGCTCGGCGAGGCCATCGCCGGCCGCCATCGCCGGCAGCCGGCTGCCTTCCTCGTCCTCCGACGGCTCGTCGCGCCCCTCCTGATAGACGGTGAGAAAGCCATCGAAGCGGACGACCTGCCCGGTGGCGCGGAGCGCGACCGGATGGGCGCCGCCGCCGGCCTCGATGTCGGCAGTGGTGCGCTCAAGCTCAGCCGAGGCCATTTGGCTGGCGATCATCCGTTTCCAAACGAGCTCGTAGAGCCTCGCCTGATCGCGATCGAGGGCACCGCCGATCGTGTCGGGCGAGCGGGAAAGGTCGGTCGGGCGGATCGCTTCATGGGCTTCCTGGGCGTTCTTGGCGCGGGTCTGATAGACGCGCACCTCGCCCGGCAGGTAGCGCTCTCCATAACGGCCGGCGATCACCGAACGGGCGGCGGCGGTCGCCTCCGGCGCAACCTGGACGCCGTCGGTGCGCATATAGGTGATGAGGCCGACGGTGTCGCCGCCGATGTCGATGCCCTCATAGAGCCGCTGGGCGACCTGCATGGTGTGATTGGCGCTGAAGCCGAGCTTGCGCGAGGCCTCCTGCTGGAGGGTGGAGGTGGTGAAGGGCGGCGGCGGGTTGCGCCTGACCGGTTTGGCCTCGACGGCGACGACGCGGTAGGCGCCGGCCTTCAGCGCCGCCTCGATGCTTCTGGCGGTCGGCTGGTCCGGGATGTCCTGGCGGCCGATCTTGGCGCCGTCGAAGCCGACGACGCGGGCGACGAACTGCTCGCCGCTCGCCGTTTCCAAGGTGACGGAGACCGACCAGTACTCCCGCGGCCTGAAGATCTCGATCTCGTTCTCGCGGTCGCAGACCAGACGCAGGGCGACCGACTGGACGCGACCGGCGGAGCGGGCGCCGGGGAGCTTGCGCCACAGCACCGGCGACAGGGTGAAGCCGACCAGGTAGTCGAGCGCCCGGCGGGCGAGGTAGGCATCGACGAGGGCGTCGTCGATGCGGCGCGGATGGCGAATGGCATCGAGGACCGCGGCGCGGGTAACGGCGTTGAAGACAACGCGCTCGACCGGCTTGGCGCCGAGGGCGCGCTTGGCCTTGAGCACTTCGAGGACGTGCCAGGAGATCGCCTCGCCCTCGCGGTCGGGGTCGGTGGCGAGGATTAGACGATCGGCCACTCTGACGGCCTTGACGATCTCGGCCAGCCGCTTCTCAGCGTCGCGGTCGATCTCCCAAAGCATGGCGAAATCGGCGTCCGGGTCGACCGAGCCGTCCTTGGCCGGCAGGTCGCGCACATGCCCGTAGGAGGCCAGGACCCGGTAATCCGGCCCCAGGTACTTGTTGATGGTCTTGGCCTTGGCCGGCGATTCGACGATGACGAGGTTCATGGATGCGGGGCACTCATGCCGCGAGCCTTGGCTCCGACCCTTGGGAATCCTTGGGTCCGCCGCGGCGGCGCGGTCTTGCGCCTATCGCCCGGGCGGAAACGGGGGAGGACAATCCAGAAATCGACGGGGGCTGTCAATCGAGGCGCGTGGAGGTGGTCAAGATGGGGTGGCCGGTTTGTTGCTGCAAGAGCTTAATAGGCGAGCGGTCTCTTTCCGTGCTGCCGCGACGATTGTGCCCTTGACGCCGGCGGTGATTGCCCAATTTCTAATCATCATAACCGGTAGGCTGCGTCACCGGGGCAGGAGGCGGTTCGGTTTTGACCGATGCGGCATCTCTCTGTCGGTGGCAAGCATTCGCCTTCGCTGAGGAGGTCGATCGCCTCTGCGAGGTCGATGAGATCGTCAGCCGTTTCCAGCGGGTCGTCCGCAACGTTGGCCTGAACGGGCTGACGATTGGCGGGCTGTCGACCCACGAGAACTTCGAAGACCTGGTTCTCGCCCGGGGACCTGCCCGAGGAGTGGCACAAACGCTACGTCGAGGGGCGTTGCTCCCACCTTCGATTAGCCACATCTTAAGTTGTATTCATGGTAGTGTGCTCGTAATAGTGGGGTTGTGGCGGCGCGGCGGCGCCGGGAAGGGGGCTGTTCATGTTGGATAAAAGAGTGGCAACGGCGGCGGAGCCTCAAGATACCGCCCGCTATATTGATTCGCTGGCCAAAGAGCTGCGCGCCTTGGCCGCCAGCCAGAATCTCTCGTTTCTCGCCTATCTCCTGGCGATGGTGGCGGATGAGGCCGAGGCGGCCGTTCGCGGCCTGAACCAGGAAGAGGCCGAGGCCGGTGGTGCCCGCGGATCGGGTCGACGACAGGCCTGAGGCCGGTCAGATCAGCGAGACGCGTTGGCCGGGATGGCGCTCGATCCGCCCGGCAAGATCGAGTTCGATCAGAAGAAGGTGGACGATCGCCGGCCTGAGGCCGGTGAAACGGACGACGTCGTCGAGGCCGACCGGAGCCTTGCCAAGCGCGGCAAGGAGAGTGGCGCGGTCCGAGTCGTCGGTGTCGGAGGGCGGGGCACCATCGCTCTCGCGCACGCCGATGTCGACCTGCCCCTCGGGCTGCTTGCCGAGGATCGGGCTGACCTCGACGACAATGTCGCCGCCCGCGGTGACCATGGTGGCGCCGTCCTTGATGAGCTGGTTGGTGCCGCCGGCGCGGGGGTCGAGGGGCGAGCCTGGAACGGCGAAGACCAGACGGCCCTGGTCGGCGGCGCAGCCGGCGGTGATCAGCGACCCGGAACCGCGCGCTGCCTCGACCACCACGACGGCCACGGCTATCCCAGAGATGATGCGGTTGCGGCGGGGAAAATCGCGAGCCCGCGGTTCCCAGCCCATGGGCATCTCGCTCAAGTGGGCGCCGCCGTCGAGGATGCGGGCGGCGAGCGTGACGTTGGCGGTCGGGTAGGGACGGTCGAGGCCGCCGGCGAAGACCGCTACGGTCCCGGTGGCCAACGCCGCCTGGTGGGCGGCCGCGTCGATGCCGAGGGCGAGGCCTGAGGCGACGACGAAGCCGGCCTCGCCGAGGCCGGCGGCGATCTGCATGGCGAACTTGCGGCCGGCGATCGAGGCGTTGCGCGAGCCGACGACGGCGACGATCGGGCGCCGGAGGCAATCGGCATTGCCACGGATGGCAACCAGCGGCGGCGCGCCAACGACGGCGCGCCGCCACCCCGGATAGTAGGCC
>JBBDMC010000001.1:3647-9313 GCA_040878485.1 Bauldia sp.
ATAGTCGGCCTCGCCGAGGGCGACGATCCGCGCCCCGATGGCGGCGGCGGCATCGAGCTCGCGTTCGGCGTCGTCCGCCGGGAAGATGCGGATGCGCCGGCCGCCGCGCTCGGACAGGCTGGGAAGCGCGTCGAGCGCGGCTGAAGCGCTGCCGAAGTGGTTGATCAGCTCGCGAAAGGTGATCGGCCCGACGTTGTCGCTGCGGATGAGGCGGAGCCAGGCCAGGCGCTGGCCGTCGGTGAGGCTGATAGCGCCATGCTCCGGCATAGCGGCGGTCATCGTTGTTCGCCGATGCGGGATTCGGTTCCGGCGGCAAGACGTCGGATGTTGTCGGCGTGGCGCTGCCACAGAATCACGGTGAGGATCACGAACAACAGCGCGGTTGGCCTGTCGCCGACGAGTAACAGGGCCGGCGGCGTCGCCAGGCTGGCGGCAAGCCCGCTCGCCGAGGAGAAGCGCGAGATCGCGGCGATCCCCACCCATACCAGCGCGAAGACGATGGCCGCCGGCCAGGCGAGGGCGGCGAGGACGCCGAGGTAGGTGGCAACGCCCTTGCCGCCCCTGAAGCCGAGCCAGACCGGAAAAAGGTGGCCGAGGAAAGCGCCGAGCCCGGCGACGAGCGCCGCCGGGGCGGCGAAAAGAGTACCCGCGAGAAGGACCGCGACGGTCCCTTTCAGTCCGTCACCGAGGAGGGTTGCCGCGGCAATGCCCTTGCGACCGGTTCTGAGCACGTTGGTGGCGCCGATGCTGCCGGAGCCGATCGAGCGGATGTCGCCGAGGCCGGCGAGACGGGTGAGGACAACGCCAAACGGAATCGAGCCGACGAGATAGCCGAGACCGAGCGCGGCGAGGGAACTCCAGGACAGCAACTCGGACATCCGCTTTGTGCATCCCGAGCGAACCCGTCGAGCACACACCTCGCCCTTCAGGCTGAAGCGTATTCGTACACCGTCCGCCCGGCAACCAGCGTGCGCAGAACCAGGCCTTGGAAGCGGGCGTCCTCGAACGGCGTATTCTTGGAGCGGGAGCGCAGGCTCTCCGCCTTGCAGATCCACGGCGCGTCCGGATCGACGACGATGAGGTCGGCCGGGGCGCCGGGTGCCAACCGCCCGACCTCAAGGCCCAGGAGTTCCGCCGGCCGGGTGGCAAGGGCGCGGAAGAGGGTGAGAAGGTCGACGTCGCCGCTATGGACGAGGCGGAGCGCGGCGGCAAGCAGCGTCTCCAGGCCGACGGCGCCGTCGGCGGCCTCGGCAAAGGGGTGGCGCTTGGTGTCGACGTCCTGCGGGTCGTGGCTGGACACGATCACGTCGATGGCGCCGTCGGCGAGACCGGCAACCATCGCCAGGCGGTCGTCCTCGGAACGCAGCGGCGGCGACAGCTTGAAGAACGTGCGGTAGGGACCGATGTCGTTCTCGTTCAGCGTCAGATGATTGATCGAGACGCCGCAGGTGACACTGACGCCGGCCGCTTTGGCGCGGCGGATGAGGTCGAGCGACTCGGCGCATGAGACCAGCGCCGCGTGATAGCGGGCGCCGGTGAGGGCGGCGAGGCGAATGTCGCGCTCGACGATGACGATCTCGGCTTCCTTGGGGATGCCGGGGAGACCGAGCCGGGTGGCGACCTCGCCCTCGTTCATGACCCCGCCGCCGACGAGATTCTGATCGGCGGCGTGGTGCATGACCAGGGCGTCGAAATCGCGGGCGTAGGTCAAGGCGCGACGCATGACGGCGGCGTCCATCACCGTGCGGCGGCCGTCGGTGAAGGCCACCGCGCCGGCCTGACGCAGCAGGCCGAGCTCGGTCATCGCCAGGCCGGCGAGACCCTTGGTGAGGGCGGCGGCCGGGTGGACGCGGACCTCGGCCTCGTCGCGGGCCCGGCGGGCGATGAAATCGACCAGCGCGATGTCGTCGATCACCGGGTCGGTGTCGGGCATGGTGACGATCGTGGTGACGCCGCCGGCGACCGCCGCCTGGCCGGCCGAGGCGAAGGTCTCGCGGTGCTCGGCGCCGGGCTCGCCGACGAAGACGCGCATGTCGACGAGGCCAGGGGCGACGATGGCGCCCTGGCAATCGACGACCTCGGCGCCGGCCGGCCGGGCGGCGCGCGCCGCCACCGGTCCGGCGGCGACGATCCGCCGGTCGGCGACGATGACGGCGCCGTTGGCATCGAGGTTGCGCGACGGGTCGACGATGCGGGCGTTGGCGAAGACGACCGGCCGGTCGGCGCCGTTCCCGCGCGGAGCGTTCATGGTCGAAACTGTGAAGCAGTTTCGGGAGGGGGTGCGAACAGTCGTGGCAACCTCACCCCCTCCCGAAGTTCGCTATCGCTTCGCTCCGCGAACTTCGACCTCCCCTCAAGGGGGAGGTTGGCGGGGATGCCTGGTACTGACCTCATCGCAGCCATCAATCGTTCGGCAGGTGCTGGGCGACGGCCTCGAGAACCGCCATGCGCACGGCAACGCCCATCTCGACCTGCTCGCGGATCAGGCTCTGGGCGCCGTCGGCGACCGCCGAGTCGATTTCGACGCCACGGTTCATCGGCCCCGGGTGCATGACCAGCGCGTCCGGCTTGGCGTAGGCGAGCTTGCCGGCGTCGAGGCCGAAGAAATGGAAATACTCGCGCACCGAGGGAATGAGGCTGGCGTCGGTGCGTTCGCGTTGAAGACGCAGCATCATGACGATGTCGGCGCCGGCGAGGCCGGCGCGCATGTCGTTTGACACCTCGACGCCCATCCGCTCGATGCCGGCCGGGAGCAGGGTCGAGGGAGCGATGAGGCGCACCCGCGCGCCGAGGGCGTTCAACAACAGGATGTTGGAGCGGGCGACGCGGCTGTGGGTGATGTCGCCGCAGATGGCGACCACCAGCCCGGCGATCGAGCCCTTGCGGCGGCGGATGGTGAGCGCATCGAGGAGGGCCTGGGTCGGGTGCTCGTGGGCGCCGTCGCCGGCGTTGATAACCGAGCAGGACACCTTCTGCGACAGCAGCTCGACGGCGCCGGCGGCGTGATGGCGGACGACGAGGATGTCCGGCCGCATAGCGTTCAGCGTCATCGCGGTGTCGATCAGCGTCTCGCCCTTCTTCACCGAGGAGGAGCCGACGGCCATGTTCATGACGTCGGCGCCGAGGCGCTTTCCCGCCAGCTCGAAGGAGGACTGGGTGCGGGTCGAGGCCTCGAAGAAGAGGTTGATCTGGGTGCGGCCGCGGAGGACCGACTTCTTCTTCTCGATCTGGCGGCTGACCTCGACGGCGGCCTCGGCAAGGTCGAGGAGAGCGTTGATTTCGCCGGCGGCGAGCCCCTCGATCCCCAATAGATGCCGGTGCGGAAAGCTGAGAGCCGGCGGGGGCGGAGGGGCGTTCATCAAAGCCATCGCTATAGGCGGAGTCGGTCGGCCGGGCAAGCGTGGCAGTGGGTCGCGTGATAGGCTAACCACAGGCGAATCGCCGCCTGCAGCGGCGATTGGAGGGGCAGGTGGCTTCGTCGGCTGATCCGTACGAGATATTCAATCAATCGCCGCCGTTCGCCGGTCTCAATCTGTTCACCAGCGACCCAACCCTCGGGGCGCTGGTCGAGGGGCTGCCACAGGCCGCCATCGACGAGCTCGCCGAACATGGCCAGGCGTGGGGCACGCCGGAGACCTTCGAGCTCGGACGCATCGCCAATCAGTTTCCGCCCGTCCTCAAGACTCACGATGCGACCGGCCAGCGCATCGACACGGTCGAGTTCCATCCCGCCTACCATGCGCTGATGCGGCGCAGCGTCGCCGGCGCGCTGCATTGCTCGATCTGGGACACCACCGCAGCGGCGAGCGCCCGGACGGTGGCGCGGGCGGCGCGTCTCTACATGACCGCGCAGGTCGAATGCGGGCACCTTTGTTCGATGACGATGACCAACGCGGCGGTCTCGGCGCTGGCCCATGCCCCGTCGCTTGCCGAGCACTGGTTGCCGCGCATCCGCTCGCGCCAGTACGACGCTTCGCAGCGGTCGTTTACCGACAAATCCGGCGTCATGCTCGGCATGGGGATGACCGAGCGGCAAGGCGGCAGCGACCTCGCCGGCAACACCACCCGGGCGGAGCGGGCCGGCGAAGGCGTCTGGCGGCTCACCGGCCACAAGTGGTTCCTATCGGCGCCGACCAGCGACGGGTTCCTCGCGCTGGCACAGACCGGCGACGGCCTGTCGTGCTTCCTGTTGCCGCGCTACCTGCCGGACGGCAGCCGCAACGGCATCCGCCTGATGCGGCTCAAGGATAAGCTCGGCAACCGCTCCAATGCCACCGCCGAGGCCGAGTTCGAGGGCGCCGCAGCGTGGCTCGTCGGCGAGACCGGACGCGGCGTGGCGACGATCGTCGACGCGATGACGCTGACCCGGCTCGATGGCGCCGTCACCTCGGCCGGGCTGATGCGGATCGCGCTGGCGGAGACGACGCACCACTGCCGCCACCGTCAGGCCTTCGGCCACTTGCTCATCGATCAGCCGCTGATGGTGCGGGTGCTCGCCGACATGGCGCTCGATGCGGTGGCCGGCGCGGCGCTCGCCTTCCGGCTCGCCGAATCCTACGACCGCGCCGACAGCGAGCCGGGGGAGGCGGCGTTCGCTCGGCTGATGACGCCGGCGGTCAAATACTGGGTGACCAAGGTGGCGCCACCGATGATCGGCGAGGCGATGGAGTGCCTGGGCGGCAACGGCTACGTCGAAGAGAGCCGCCTGCCGCGGCTCTATCGCGAGGCGCCGGTCAACGCGATCTGGGAGGGCGCCGGCAACGTCATGTGCCTCGACGTGATGCGCGTGCTGCGCAAGAACTCGGAGCCGCTCGAGGCGGTGCTTGCCAACATCGAGGACGCGCTCGGCTCGACGGCGAAATCGACGCTCAACGTGCTCAGGGCCGCAACCGCGGTGGCGCTCGCCGACGAGGGCTCGGCGCGTATCCTGACCGAACAGCTGGCCATGACGGTCGCCGCGGCGGCGCTGCGCCGCCGCTTTCCCTCGGTGATCGCCGACGCGTTCCTCGAGACCCGCCTCGGCAAGCCGTGGCGGACGACCTATGGCATGCTCGACTCGCGCTTCGACGCCAAGGCGTTCATCAACTATCTCTGCCCGCTGGATTAGGGTGGGCCACCGATGGGTTTCGCGTTCCGCTCAACCCATCCTACGAAGCCGGCTGAACTCGGGCTTTCCCGAGTTCAGGGTCATGGCGTCGTGCAAACGGCAAGGTTCGGGCGTCAAATCTTGGCCATTCGATCCAAGGCGCCCTGGAGGATGTAGGCGGCGGCGAGCTTGTCGACCAGCACCGCGCGCCGCTTGCGGCTCAAGTCACCTTCGAGCAGCGTGCGCGTCACCGCCGCCGTCGACAGGCGCTCGTCCCAGAAGGCGATCGGCAAGGCGGTCAAGGCCGCGAGGTTGCGGGCAAAGGCACGCGTCGCCTGCGCCCGCGGCCCTTCCGACCCGTCCATGTTGATCGGGAGGCCGAGGACGAAGGCTGCGGCGTCATGCTTGTTCGCCTCGCCGATGAGGGCTGCCGCGTCGGCCCTGAACTTGGTGCGGGCAACGGTCAGGAGCGGCGAGGCGATCCGTCGCGTCAGGTCGGAAATCGCCACGCCGATGGTCTTGGTGCCGAGGTCGAGCCCGATGACGACGGCGCGCGCCGGCAGGCCCTTGGCGAGTTCCT
>JBBDMC010000002.1:0-9177 GCA_040878485.1 Bauldia sp.
GGGATCCGACCCTCCCCTTTCAGGGGAGGGAGGACCGGCCGTGCTCCGTCCAACGCAGCCATCTCAGGCCACCTTTGCCAGCAACCGCTCGACGGTTTCCTTCTTCACCTGCGACCGGTCCTCGTGGGTCTTGAGCAGGCAAATCAGGGTGTCGTAGACCGCCTCCGGCTCATGGCGGAGATCGTGGATGCCGAGGCCGGCGAGCGTCGCCGCCCAGTCGAGCGTCTCCGCCACCCCCGGCAGCTTGCGCAGGTCCTCCTTGCGGATGGCGGCGACCATGCGGGCGACCTGCTGCGCCAGTTGGGTGTCGATCCCCGGCAACCGGGTCAGAACGATCCGCGCTTCGCGGTCGATCTCGGGGAAGTCGACGTAGTGGTAAAGGCAGCGGCGGCGGAGCGCGTCCGACAGTTCGCGCGTGCCGTTCGAGGTGAGGACGACACGCGGGATGGCGGTCGCCTTGACGGTGCCGAGTTCAGGGATGCTGACCTGGAAATCGGACAGCAGCTCGAGCAGGAAGGCCTCGAACTCGTCGTCGGCGCGGTCGACCTCGTCGATCAGCAGGACGGGCGGATCGAGGCGGCGGATGGCGGCGAGCAGCGGCCGTTCGAGCAGGTACTTCTCCGAGAAGATGTGCTCCTCGATCGCGTCGGCGTCCTCGCCGGCGCCCTCCCGCGCCTTGATCGCCAGAAGCTGGCGCTGGTAGTTCCATTCGTAGAGGGCGGCGTTTTGGTCGAGGCCCTCGTAGCACTGCAGACGGATCAACTCGGCGCCGTGCAACGCGGCCAGCGCCTTGGCGACCTCGGTCTTGCCGACGCCGGCCTCGCCTTCGAGCAGCAACGGCCGCTTGAGGAAGTCCATCAGCCACAGCGCCGTCGCCAAGTCGCGGTCGGCGATGTAACCGACCTCGGCGAGACGCTCGGCGATGTTTTCGCGGGTCAAGGCCATGTCAAATCATAACACGAGGCCAGGCCGCAAAATTCGGGGCTACGTGTGCAGCCCCAGCTTGTCGGCCGCTTCCCACGTGCGCCAATGGTCGTGCGGCATGGGTATATGGGTCGATCCGAGGAATTTGAAAGCGTCGTTAACCGCGTTGGCGAAGCACGGCACGCCGCCGACGTTGGGGCTTTCGCCGACGCCCTTGGCGCCGATCGGGTGATGCGGGGAGGGCGTCGTCGTCCAGTCGGTCTCCCACTTCGGCGTCTCGACCGCCGTCGGCAGGAAATAGTCGAGCAGCGAGGCGGTGGTGACGTTGCCGTCGTCGTCGTAATGCATCTCCTGGCCCATGGCGATGGCGAAGGCCTCGGTCAGGCCGCCGTGGATCTGGCCCTCGATGATCATCGGGTTGATGCGGGTGCCGCAATCGTCGAGGGCGTAGAAGCGCCGGATCTTCGTCTCGCCGGTGTCGACGTCGACATCGACGACCGAGATGTAAGCGCCGAACGGAAAGGTCATGTTGGGCGGATCGTAGTAGTTGACCGCCTCCAGCCCGGGCTCCATGCCGGGCGGCACCTTATTGTAGGCGGCCCAGGCGAGTTCGGTCATGGTCTTGAAGCGCTCCGGATTGCCCTTGACGCGGAAACGGTCCACGTCCCATTCGAGATCGTCGTCGTGCACCTCGAGCATGAAGGCGGCGATCATCTGCGCCTTGGCCTTGATCTTTCGGCAGGCCATGGCGGTGGCGGCGCCGGAGACCGGGGTCGAGCGCGAGCCGTAGGTGCCAAGCCCGTAGGGCGCGGTGTCGGTGTTGCCCTCTTCGACGGCGATATTGTCGGCGGCCAGGCCGAGCTCGGTGGCGATGATCTGGGCATAGGTGGTTTCGTGCCCCTGCCCCGTCGACTTGGTGCCCAGCCGGCAGATTCCGGATCCGGTGGGATGGATGCGAATCTCGGCGGAGTCGAACATGGCGATGCCGAGGATGTCGCAGGCGCGCGACGGCCCGGCGCCGACGATTTCGGTAAAGAAGGCGACGCCGACGCCCATCAGCTCGCGCGTCTCGCCGCGCTTGAAGGCCTCCTGTTTGGTCTTTTGCTCGGCGCGCAGCTTGGCGTAGCCGACGCTGTCCATCGCCTTCTTCAGGGCGGTCTGATAGTCGCCAGAATCGTACTGCCAGCCGAGCGCCGAGGCGTAGGGGAACTGCTCGCGCCGGATGAGGTTCTTCATGCGGAACTCAGCGGGATCCATGCCGAGCTTCTGGGCCATGATGTCCATGGCGCGCTCGATGCAATAAGCGGCTTCGGTGATACGGAACGAGCAACGATAGGCGACGCCGCCCGGCGCCTTGTTGGTGTAGACGCCGTCGACCGAGACGTGGGCGACCGGGAAGTCGTAGGAGCCGGTGGCGATGCTGAACAGGCCAGCCGGCCACTTGGTGGCATTGGCGCAGGCATCAAAGGCGCCGTGATCGGCGATCGTATAGATGCGCAGAGCGGTGAGCTTGCCGTCCTTGGTGGCGGCGATTTCCGCGGTCATGTGAAAGTCGCGGGCGAACGCGGTGGTGGTCAGATTCTCAATGCGGTCCTCGACCCACTTCACCGGCTGCCCGGTGACGATCGAGGCAACGATGGCGCAGATATAGCCAGGATAGGCGCCAACCTTGTTGCCAAAGCCGCCGCCGATATCGGGCGAAATCACGTGGATCTTGTGCTCCGGAATCTTCGAGATCAGCGAGCCCACGGTGCGGATGACATGCGGCGCCTGGAAAGTGCCCCACAGCGTCAACTCGCCCTTGATCTTGTCGAAGGAGGCGACGCACTGGCAGGTCTCGAGCGGACAAGGGTGGACGCGCGGATAGGCGATGAATTGCTTGATCGTCACCTCGGCCTTGCGGAAGGCCGCGGCGGTGGCGGCCTCGTCGCCGGCCTGCCAATTGAAAATGTGGTTGTAGTGCTTGCGCTTGCCGTGGGCGCCGTCGGTCTTGTCCTTGAGATCCTCGCGGATCACCGGCGCGTCCGGCGCCATGGCCTTGAGCGGATCGACATTGACCGGCAGCGCTTCGTAGTCGACGTCGACCGCCTCGGCGCCATCGGCGGCGGCATAGCGGTCGGTGGCGACGACGAAGGCGACCTCCTGGTTCTGGAACAGCACCTTGCCGTCGGCGAGCACCATCTGGACGTCACCGGCCAGCGTCGGCATCCAGGCGAGGTTCACCGTCTTCAGCGTTTCGGCCGTCAGCACGGCCAGAACGCCGGGCACAGCCAAAGCCTTGGACGTGTCGATCTTCTTGATGCGGGCGTGGGCGTAGGGCGAGCGGACCAAGTCGCCGTAGAGCATGCCGGGCAGCTTCAGGTCGTCGACGTAGTTGCCCTTGCCCTGGACGAAGCGGACGTCCTCGACGCGCTTGCGCTTGCAGCCGATGCCTTCGAGCTTCTCGGCGCGTTGCTCCGGAGAGAGAACCATGTCGTTCATTCGGCGGCCTCCTGGAAGGGCACGCCGGCGATCTTGGCGGCGGCGTACTGAATGGCCTTGACGATGTTCTGGTAGCCGGTGCAGCGGCAAAGGTTGCCGGCGATGCCGGCGCGGATTTCCGCCTCGGTCGGCTTCGGATTCTCCTGCAGCAGCCGATAGGCGCGGGTGATCATCCCCGGCGTGCAGTAGCCGCATTGCAGCCCGTGCATCTGGCGGAAGCCCTCCTGGAGGGCGTGCAGGGTTCCGTCGGGCGCGGCGATCCCTTCGATGGTGATCACCTTGGCGCCATCGGCCTGGACGGCGAACATGGTGCACGACTTGACCGACTTGCCATTGAGATCGACGGTGCAGGCACCGCAGTGGCTGGTGTCGCAGCCGATGTGCGGACCGGTGAGGCTGAGCTCTTCGCGCAGGAAGTGGATGAGCAGGGCGCGCGGCTCGACCGCCGCGACGACTGCCTTGCCGTTGACCTGCAACGAAATCTGGACCGTCGCCATATCGATTTCTCCGGCTCAGGCGGCGCGCGCGCTGGCGCGCTGGAGGGCACGGGCGACCATGACGCCGGCGACCTTGGTGCGGTATTGGGGCGTTCCGCGGCGATCGGACGCCGGCGAGGTGATCGCTTCGGCGGCGGCGACGGCGCGTTTGACCGTCGCCGCGTCGAGGCGCGACCCGGTGACGATCTTGGCGGCCTCGACGGCGTTGAGCGGCTTGGCGGCGACGTTGGTCAGGCCGATGGTGCAGATCGCGACGCTGCCGCCCTTCATGGTCAGAACCACGGCGGCGGCGGCGGTGGCGTAGTCGCCGACCTTGCGCTTCAGCTTTTCATAGGCGTAGCCGTGGCCGGCCGCGGGCACCGGTATGCGGATGGCGGTCATCACTTCGCCAGGCTTAAGGGCGGTCAAATAGGTGCCCTGATAGAAATCGCGCGCCGCGACCCTGCGTTCGCCGCCCTTGCCGACCAGGTGATAGGTGGCGTCGAGCGCGATCATCACAGCCGGCATATCGTTGCCGGGATCGCCGTTGGCGGCGTTGCCGCCGAGGGTGCCGACGTAGCGCACTTGGGGGTCGGCGATGACGAGGGCGGCCTCCCGGAGGAGCGGCACCTTGCCGGTGAGAAGCTCGGAAGCGATGACCTCGTGCTCGGTGGTCATGGCGCCGATGACCACGTCGGGACCCTCGGCACGGATGCCCTTGAGTTCGGTGATGCCGGCAAGGTCGACGAGATCGGACGGGGCGGCGAGGCGCAGCTTCATCATCGGGATGAGACTGTGGCCGCCGGCCAGCGGGCGCGCGTCCTCGCCGAGATCGGCAAGCATGGCGACGGCTTCCTTGACCGACTTCGGGCGGTGGTAGGCGAAGGGGCCTGGAATCATCTCATACCTCCCCGGCCGTCAGCGGCGCACCGGATCGTCCGCCGGTCGCGCTTTCGGCTCATCCTGGTCGAAAGCCAGGTTCAGGCGGCGAGTGTGCCGTTTAAGCATGTCCTCTTCAACAGATGTTTTCGTCCGTAGTCGAGCCGCTTGCATTGGCGCGGAGTGCGGGCCGGGCTAAACCGGTCAAGCGAGATGGGAGGAGTATCATGATCATTGACAGGCGGAGCCTTATGGGAGTGGCCGCGGCCCTTTGGCTGCTGCCGATCCAGGGCGGATGGGCGCAGGAGCCGATGGTATTGAAGTCGGCGGACGTCCATCCGGTCGGCTATCCCACCGTCGCTGCCGTCGAGGCGATGGGCAAGAAGCTCAGCGACGCGACCGGCGGCCGCGTGTCCATCCAGGTCTATCCGTCGATGCAGCTCGGTGGCGAAAAGGAGTTCCTGGAGCAGACCCAGGTCGGCGCCATCGCCTTCGCCCGCGTCAGCCTCGGCGTGATGGGCGCGATCGTGCCGACGCTCAACGTGTTCAACCTGCCCTTCGTCTTCCGAAGCACCGACCACATGTACAAGGTCGTCGACGGCCCGCTCGGCGATGAAATGCTGCAGCTGATCACCGACCATCCGACCGCGAATCTGGTCGGCCTCGCCTGGATGGATGGCGGCACCCGCAACCTCTACAACGGCAAGAAAGAGGTCGCGAAGATGGAAGACCTCAGCGGCCTCAAGATCCGCGTCATGGGCAATCCGATCTTCGTCGACATGATGAACGCGATTGGGGGTAACGGCGTCTCGATGGGCTACGATCAGCTCATCAACGCGCTGCAGACCGGCGTGGTCGACGGCGCTGAAAACAACTATCCGAGCTACGCCACCGGCCAGCACTACAACTACGCCAAGTATTATTCGCTGACCGGCCACCTGATCATCCCAGAGATTCTCGTCATGTCGAAGATTGTCTGGGACGGTCTCTCCAAGGAGAACCAGGACCTGATCGTAAAGTTCGCAAAGGAGGCCCAGCAGGAGCAGCGCGCGCTCTGGCAGGCGAAGGAAGAGGAATCGCTGGCCGACATGAAAGCGCACAACGTCGTGATCACCGAGATCTCGACTGCGGAGAAGAAGCGATTCCAGGACGCCATGAAGCCCGTCTATGCGAAGCACGCCGCAGATCTGGTCGGGTTGATCGAACGCATCCAGCAAGTGCAGTAATCCGCAGGTCGGACGACGCGGGGCCGGCCGGTCCTACAACCGCCCCTGCCGGCCCCGCCCCCCCCCCCCCCCCCCCCGCCGTGACCGGGGAAAGGGTCGGATGCTCGCGGCCTATGTGCGCGCAATGGATGTCCTGCAGCGCGTCTGCATGATCATTGCCGGCGCGTGCCTGGTTGTCATCACCATCATCATCCCGTGGGGCGTGTTCACCCGTTACACGCTGGGCTTCGGTTCGTCATGGCCAGAGCCAATGGCCGTCCTCCTGATGATCTGGTTCTCGTTCATGGCGGCGGCGGTTTGCTATCGCGAGGGACTGCATATCGGTGTATCGATCCTCGCTAACCTCCTCACCGGCAGGAAACGGGTGGCTCTGGGCTGGCTGCTCGAGATCCTGACGGGCGCCACCAACCTCTTCCTGCTCATCTATGGAACGAGGCTCGTTCAGGCGACCTGGCACCAGGTGATCGCCGATTTCCAGTCGGTTTCGGTCGGCGTCTCCTATCTGCCGGTTCCTCTCGGCGGCGGCATCCTCGTTCTCTTCGTGATCGAGCGGCTGTGGACGGGCAAGATTTTCGTCGAACCGACGGCGAACGCGATGAGCCGCATATCGACGGAGTAGGGCCGGGATCATGGGCGTCGCCGTACTCATCCTCAGCTTCTTCGTCTTTTGCCTCCTCGGCATGCCGGTTGCTTATGCGCTCGGCCTCGCCGCGATCGCGTCGGCGTGGTGGGTCGACCTGCCGCTTGAGGCGATCATGCTGAAGGTCTCGGATGGCACCGATGACTTCGCGCTGCTCGCCATACCCTTCTTCATCCTTGCCGGGGCGATCATGGCGGAAGGCGGCATGGCCGAGCGCCTAGTCAATCTCGCCAAGATTTTCGTCGGCTGGATCCGTGGCGGCCTGGCGCTGGTCAACATCCTCGCCTCGGCCTTCTTTGGCGCGATCTCGGGCTCCTCGGTCGCCGACACCGCGTCGATCGGCTCGGTCATGATCCCGCAGATGATCAAGGCCGGCTATCCCCGCTTGTTCGCAGTCTCGGTCACCGTGTCGGGCTCATTGCAGCCGCTGCTCATCCCGCCGTCCCACAATGCGGTCATTTATTCGTTGGCAGCTGGCGGTTCGGTGTCGATCGCGCACCTCTTCCTTGCGGGCGCGATCCCGGGCCTCCTGCTCGGCCTCTCGCTGATGATCCTCGTGCTGATCGTCGCCCGCCGGCAGAACCTGCCGAAGGGCGAGGTCGTCGGGCCGCGCGAGGCGGTGCGGATCGCGGTTCAGTCGCTGTGGGGCCTGCTCACGGTTATCATCATCCTCGGCGGCATCCTCGGTGGCGTCTTTACGCCGACCGAGTCGGCCGCCGTCGCCTGCATCTACGCCTTCATCATCACGATGTTCGTCTACCGCGACTACAAGTGGAGCGAACTGCACCTCCTCGTCGGACGCGTCGTGCGGACGGTCGGCATCGTCATGATCATGATCGGGTTCTCGGTCGCCTTCGGCTACATGATGGCGATCCTGCAAGTGCCGAAGATGGCCGCCGATTTCTTTCTGACGATCGCCACTGACAAATACACATTGCTTCTGCTCATCAACATTCTGCTGCTGGTGCTCGGGACGTTCATGGATCTGGCGCCGATGCTCCTCATCTGCACGCCCATCTTTCTGCCGATTGTGAAGACGTTCGGCGTCGACCCCGTGCATTTCGGCATCATCATGATCCTCAACCTCGGCATCGGCCTGTTGACCCCGCCGGTCGGGCCGACGCTGGTCGTCGGCTGCGCCATCGGAAAGGTTTCGATGGAGGCCGTGTCGCGGGCGATCCTCGTCTTTTACATACCAATGCTCATGGTGCTGGCACTCGTCACTTACGTGCCAGCGCTTTCACTCTGGCTGCCGAGCCTGTTCAAATGAAGTTGCCGTCCAGCGCATGGACGCCGGCCGCGAGGCTTCAGGATGATGGTGGAGGAATGTGGAAGGAAATCGGGGCAATGAGACGGAAGGGAGAGCCGTTCATCGCCGATCAAGAGGTGACTTGGGAGACCTCGGCGCCCGGCATCCGGCGCAAGGTGCTCTGTTACGACGATGGGATCATGCTGGTGCGCTTTGCCTTCGAGGCGGGTGCGGTAGGGGCTGAACACAGTCACCCTCACAAGCAATGCAGCGTTGTCGAGAGCGGCGTGTTCGATGTCACCATCGCCGGCAGGACCATGCGCCTCAGGGCTGGTGACTCCTACCTGGTGGCCCCAAACCTGCCGCATGGGGCGCTGTCAATCGAGGCAGGCGTGCTCGTTGATGTCTCTTGCCCGGCACGGAGCGAGTTCCTGTAGTCGACCGGGGACTGCGATCCGGTCACGTCTGCCAGCCTTTGAAGAAGGAAGGAGAATGCCTCGCCACCGACTCGCCATCGTTGGCCTCGGCATGGCGGTGACGCCGCACGCAAGGAGCCTTCTCGACCTGAAGGACCGCGTCGAGGTCGTCCACGCTTTTAGTCCGAGCCAGAGGAGGCGCCGCGCTTTCGCCGAACGCTTCCCTTTTCCGCTGACCGACAATCTCGACGCGGTGTTGTCGGATGGCAGCGTCGATGCCGTTCTCCTCCTCACCCCGCCGAACACGCATCTCGATCTTGTCAGGCGCGCCGCCGAAGCCGGCAAGCAAGTCTTGCTTGAAAAGCCAATCGAAATCACGACAGAGCGGAGCCTCGAGGTCGTCCGCCTCTGCCGCGCCGCCGGGGTGACGCTTGGCATCGTCCTCCAACACCGCTTTTGCCCTCCGGCCAGAAGACTGGGCGCGCTTCTCGCGGCGGGCGAACTCGGGCGGATGCTCGGCGCCTCTGCCGGGATCCGGCTCTGGCGGCCCCAGAGCTACTACGATGAGCCCGGCCGCGGCACCATGGCGCGCGACGGTGGCGGGGTCCTGCTGACGCAGGGCATTCATACGCTCGACCTGCTGCTGTCGCTGGCCGGACCGGCGACCGAGGTCATGTCATTCGTCACCACGACCGCGGTTCATCGGATGGAGACCGAGGATCTTGTCGCGGCCGTGCTGCATTTCCGGAACGGCGCCCTCGGAACGATCGAGGCGACGACGGCGGCGTTTCCGGGATACCCGGAGCGGATCGAGATCATGGGCGAGAGGGGCTGCGCCATCATCGAAGGTACGGCGCTGAAGGTCGATTTCATGGACGGGCGTCGG
>JBBDMC010000003.1:0-9168 GCA_040878485.1 Bauldia sp.
CACAACGCCTCGACCCAGTTCGCCGACGGCGGCGAGTTCGGCATGGGCGCCGAGATCGGCATCGCCACCGGGCGCCTGCACGCCCGCGGGCCGGTCGGCGTCGAGCAGCTCACCAGCTTCAAGTACCGGGTGCGCGGCTCCGGACAGATCCGGCCCTGACGGGCAGGTGCTAATCTGGCCGCGCCGTGGATTGGCGTTGATCCGTCCTTCGAGGCTCGATCGCTGCGCGATCGAGCACCTCAGGACGAGGAGGTAGGGATTCTTCATTGCCTGCTCTTCGCCGTCCATGGAGCCAACCCACCTCCTCATCATCCTGAGGTGCGAGGGCGGCTCGTCCGCCGAAGCCCCCGGGTCGGACCGAAGGTCCGCCCGAGGACAAGGCATGGCGAAGGCGGAAGCCCGAGCCTCGAAGGATCCGGAATCGACTCTCCAACTCGCCATTTTTTCCGACCCTCCACCGCCGGGACGGAGCTGCCGCAAATCTGGGGGCGGGGGGCGTGAGCCATGACCTTCGCCTGCCCGCCTTCACCGCCGACCTGCGCGTCGGCCTCTTCGGCGGCTCCTTCGATCCGCCGCACGTCGGCCATCTGGCCGTCAGCCTGGTCGGTCTAAGAGCGCTCGGTCTCGATCAGGTGTGGTGGCTGGTCTCGCCGCGGAACCCCTTGAAGCCGAAGGCGCCGTCGAGCGACCTTGGCCGCCGCATCGCCGCCGCCCACGCCATCGCCCGTCATCCACGCATCCGTGTGACCGGCATCGAGGCCGCCCTCCGCACCACCTACACCGCCGACACGCTCCACCGCCTACTGCCCCGCCTGCCCGGTGTCCGCTGTGTTTGGATGATGGGCGCCGACAACCTGGCGACCTTCCACCGCTGGCGCGGCTGGCAGGCGATCGCCGCCGGCCTGCCGGTCGCCGTCTTCAACCGGCCCGGACAAGCGCTCGCGGCCCTGTCGTCGCCGGCGGCGCACGCCATGAGGCGATGGCGGATCGCCGAGGCCGATGCCTCGGAACTGGCCGAACGACGGCCGCCCGCATGGGTTTTCCTGTCCTCCCCCCACGTTGCCGCGTCGTCGACCGCGCTCCGCGCCGCCGGCCGGGCGAACGATTCCGCGTCTTGAAAGCGTCACCGTCATCCGCATATGCTGATCATGACGCCATCCTGGCGGCAGCAAGGAGAAGGGACCAAACGCTGACAACCGCAGTTCGTCGCGAGGAAGGGCGCGTCCGTCCTCCTCGTCTTGCGACCGCTCGCCGTGAGCTTGCAGCGGCGGCCGCCCTCAAGGTGGTCCTCAAGAGCCTGGAAGATGCCAAATCCGAGGACCTTGTCTCCATCGACATCACCGGCAAGTCACCGCTTGCGGACCACATGGTGGTCGCCTCCGGCCGCTCGCAGCGCCACGTCGCCGCCATGGCCGAGCGCCTGATCGGCGATCTCAAGGACGCCGGCAGCCAGGGCGTCCGGGTCGAGGGTCTGAGAGCCGGCGACTGGGTGTTAATCGACGCCGGCGACGTAATCGTCCACATCTTCCGGCCCGAGATTCGCAGCTTCTACCGTCTCGAGAAGATGTGGGCCGCCGACCACCCGGCCGGGCCGATGCCGGTCTGAAAGCTGGTCGCGCTGGCCTCCGGCGCCAAATCGCCAATGCGGATCACCGTGACTGCCATCGGCCGGCTGAAGGCTGGTCCCGAGCGCCTTCTGTTCCAGCGCTATTTCGATCGCGCCGCCAAGGCCGGTCGCGGCCTCGGCCTGACCTTCGCCGTTCGCGAGTTTCCCGAGAGCCGCGCCGCCAGGCCGGCCGCGCGGATGAGCGACGAGGCCGCGGCGATCCTCAAGGCGCTGCCCTCCGACGCCACCCTGGTTGCGCTTGACGAAACCGGCACCAACCTTGACAGCCACGGCTTCGCCGGGCGGCTCGCCAAATGGCGCCAGGCCGGCGTCGCCGACCTTGCCTTCGCCATCGGCGGTGCCGACGGGCAAGGCGCTGCCGTCGCCGAGCGGGCCGACCTCCGCCTTGCCCTTGGCTCGCTCACCTGGCCGCATCAGCTCGTCCGCGTCATGCTCGCCGAGCAGCTCTACCGGGCCGTGACAATCCTAACCGGCCACCCCTATCATCGCGACTGAAGATGCTTGACGGGACGTTGGTCGGTCGCCGCCTAGGTTCGGGCTCCCCACGCATCGACAGTCGTTGAGGATGGCTAGCGCGCCGATGTCGCACCGCTTGGCAACCTTGATCGCCGTCGCTCTGCTCGCCTGCGCGTCGCCCGGGCGGGCGGCCGAAGGCGACCCGGCGCCGACCGGCCTCGACGCCCGTCAGGCCGAGCTCGACGCGATCACCCACGACATCGAACTCACCCGCGAGCGCCAGGCGGAGATCCGCCAGGAGATTGAGGCGCTCGACAAGGACCGCACGACCCTCAACCAATCCCTGATCGATGCCAGCCGGGAGGTACAGAAGCTCGAGGGCACGCTCGACCGCAGCGAACGTCGACTGCGGGCTCTCTTTGCCAGCGAGGACAAGCTGCGCGCCTCGCTCGCCGAGCGCCGCGGCGTTCTTGCCGAGGTGCTGGCCGCCCTTCAGCGCATGGGGCACCGTCCGCCGCCGGCGATCCTGGTCAGGCCCGAGGATGCGCTTTCCGCGGTCAGAAGCGCGATCCTTCTCGGCGCCCTCGTTCCCGAACTCCGCGACCTCGCCGACCAGCTCGCCGCCGACCTCGGCCAGTTGACGACCGTCAGGAGCGAGCAGGAGCGCGAGCGCGATCGGCTCGGCGCCGATGCCACCGCCCTGATCGAGGGCCGCGCGCGAATCGCGTTTCTGCTCGACGAGAAGAAGCGGCAGCGCGCCCTCTCGGTCGAGGCGCTGGCCAGCGAGGAGAGCCGCGCCGCGGCGCTCGCCGAACAAGCGACCACCCTCAAGGAGCTCATCGCCCGGATGGAATCGGAGGACGCCGTCGCCGCGGCGGCCTCGGCCAAGGCTGAGCAGGCCGCGGCGATCGCCCGCCGCGAGGGCGGCGGCAGGCCGGCCAACTCGCTCGGCAGCGCCGACCGTCTCGCCCCGGCGGTCGCCTTTGCCGATGCCAAGGGACTGCTGCCGCTCCCCGCCAACGGGACGGTGGTCAAGGTGTTCGGCGAGAGCGACGGTCTCGGCAGCAAGGCGCAGGGCATGACCATGGCTACCCGCCCAGGCGGACGCATAGCCTCGCCGGCCGACGGCTGGGTCGTCTACGGCGGCAGTTTCCGCAGCTACGGCCAACTCTTGATCATCAACGCCGGCGACGGCTATCATGTGCTGCTGGCGGGGATGGAACGGATCGACGTGGAACTCGGCCAGTTTGTCCTTGCCGGCGAGCCGGTGGCGGTTATGGCCTCGCGCCGGCTGGCGAGCGTTGGCGCCGTGGATGTAGGTGTCTCTCAGCCGACGCTCTATATAGAATTCCGCAAGGATGGCATTTCCATCGACCCGGCCCCGTGGTGGGCCGCGTCCAACGCAGAAAAGGTCGGCGGATGATTCGCAAAGCCACACTTCTGATGGCGGGGGTCCTGATTGGCGCCCTGGCTGCCGTAGCGCTGTCGCAGCCGCACCTCTTCACCGGCGGCGCCGCCAACGCCGCCTCCGCCGACACCTACCGCGAGCTCAACCTGTTCGGCGACGTCTTCGAGCGCGTCCGCTCCGACTACGTCGAGACGCCGGACGACAGCCAGCTCATCGAATCGGCGATCAACGGCATGCTCTCCGGGCTCGATCCTCATTCGAGCTACCTGAACCCCGAGAACTTCCGCGACATGCAGGTCCAGACCTCCGGCAAGTTCGGCGGTCTCGGCATCGAGGTGACGATGGAGGAGGGGATCATCAAGGTGGTTTCGCCGATGGACGACACCCCGGCGTCGCGGGCCGGCGTCCTCGCCAACGACCGGATCATCGCCCTCGACGGAGAGACCGTTCAAGGGATGTCGCTCAACGACGCTGTCGACATGATGCGCGGCACGATCAACACGCCGATTACCCTCACCATCGAGCGCGACGGGGTTGAGAAGCCGTTCGACGTCAAGCTGCTGAGGGCCGAGATCATCATCCAGGCGGTGCGCGGGCGCGCCGAGGGTCAGATCGGCTATGTCCGCATCTCCTCCTTCAGCGAACAGACGTCCGAGGGGCTGAAGGCAGCCATCGACAAGCTCAAGACCGAGATCGGCGCCGACCGGGTCCAGGGCTTCGTCATCGACCTGCGCAACAACCCGGGCGGCCTGCTCGACCAGGCGATTGCCGTCTCCGACGCTTTTCTCGACCGTGGCGAGGTGGTCTCGACCCGCGGCCGTCATGCCGAGGAGACCCAGCGCTACAACGCCCGCTCCGGCGACCTCGCCGAGGGCAGGCCGGTGATCATCCTGATCAACGGCGGCTCCGCGTCGGCCTCCGAGATCGTCGCCGGTGCCTTGCAGGATCATCGCCGCGCCACCATCGTCGGCAGCCGATCCTTCGGCAAGGGATCGGTGCAGACGATCATTTCGCTCGGCGCCAGCGGCGCCCTCAGGCTGACGACCGCCCGTTACTACACGCCATCGGGGCGTTCGATCCAGGCCCACGGCATCGACCCCGACATCGAGGTCATCCAGGAGTTGCCTCCCGATATTGCCGCCCAGATCACCGGCGAGCCGCAGGGCGAGGCCGGGCTGCGTGGCCATCTGGCCGGCGAGGCGGAGGAGGACGCTGTCGAACCGTCGGGCTCCCTGGCCTACGTCCCGCCCGATCCCAAGGACGACAAGCAGTTCAACTACGCCCTCGATTTGCTGCGCGGGCTGCAGGTCAACGGCGCCTTTCCGCCGGACCCGAATCGCGGCATACCGAATTGATCGCAGGAGCGGCGGCCTAACCGCGTTGCCCCGTTCCGGCCGATCGATGGCAGGTTGATGGCCGCAGATGAGCTGACCAAGCCGTTGGGGCTGCCGGCGCCGCCCCGCCGGCCGCGGGCCGTGCGCGCCGCCGCCTTGATCTTCACCGCCGTGACCGTGGCGGCGCTGACCGGCACCGCTGCGCTGTGGTTCGCCAACCGGGCCGGCCCGACCGCGACGGCGACCATCAAGGTGCCGGGGCCGGGCGAGGTGAGCCTTGCCGATCGCACCGGCTCGACCACCAGACCGGGTGTCGACGAGGGCAGCGGCATCGACGAGGTCGAGCCGCAAGGCGGTCTGGTCGAAATCGGCAAGGTGGTCATCCACGATTTGTCCGAGCCGCCGCCGATGCCGCTTTCCGCGGCGCCGGACGGCGAGCTGATCGAGGCCGGCGCCGACGGCCCGCTGCCCAAGGTCGCCAGCAACGGCCGCCGGCCGCTCGACGCCTATGCCCGGCCAAGCGACGCCGACAGTCGCGACACGCGCATTGCCATCGTCGTCGGCGGGGTCGGCATCGATCCGGAGGGGACCGCCAGAGCGATCGCCGAGCTGCCGGGCGAGGTGACGTTGGCGCTGGTTCCCTACGGCGACGATCTTTCGCGCACGTTGTCGGAGGCCCGCGCCGCCGGCCACGAGATCCTGCTGCAGGTTCCGCTCGAGCCGTACAACTATCCGCAAAGCGACCCCGGCCCGCAGACCCTCACCACCGACGCCTCGGCGGACGAAAACCTCAGCCGCCTGCGCTGGCTGATGAGCCGCATGACCAGCTATGTCGGCGTCGTTAACTACTTGGGCGGCCGCTTCACCAGCGAGACCCCGGCGCTGACCCCGGTTCTCGAAGAGATCGGCCGCCGCGGCCTGCTCTATCTCGACGACGGCTCCTCCCCGCGGAGCGTCGCCGAAACCGTTGCCGCCGGCCGGGCTCCCTTCCTCAAGGCCGACCTCGTCCTCGACGCCGACCTTTCCGCCGCGGCCATCGACCGACGTCTCAACGAGCTCAGGATGATCGCCCGCGAGCGCGGCTACGCCATCGGCACCGCCACCGCATTTCCCATCGCCATCGAACGGATCGCCGCCTTCGCGCGCATCGCCGCCGACCGCAACGTCACCATCGTGCCGCTGAGCGCGCTCGCCGGGGCGGGCCGAACGTGACCCCTCAGCCCGAACGATCGGTGACACTGCCCTACCGTCCATGCGTCGGCGCCGCCGTGTTCAACCGCGACGGCCTGGTGTGGATCGGCCTGCGCTCGGACGTCGAGGCCGAGGGCGAGGGCGAGGGCGACTGGTGGCAGATGCCGCAGGGCGGCCTCGACAAGGCGGAGGAGCCCTACAAGGCGGCGCTCCGCGAACTCTACGAGGAAACCTCGATCACCAGCGTGACTCTCCTCCGCGAAGCGCCCGGTTGGTTCACCTACGACCTGCCGCCCGAGCTGATCCCGCAATCCTGGGGCGGTCGCTACCGCGGCCAGACCCAGAAATGGTTCGCGCTCCGCTTCACCGGCAACGAATCGGAGATCGACGTGCTCAAGCCGGGCGGCGGCCGGCACAAGTCAGAGTTCTCCGATTGGCGATGGGAACGGCTTCCGCGCCTGCCCGAGCTGATCGTCCCATTCAAGCGCGAGGTCTATCGACAGGTGGTCGAGGCCTTCCGCGATCTTGTCGCCTAATTTTTGGCGCATCCTGGTTCTATGCGTCCTCTTTCCCGATTGATTGCCGCATCTTCCGAAGGTTCCCGGCATGACGACGCAGGCGAGGCGCTCGCCGCGGAGGAAAAAGCCCCCGCCGATCGCGGTTGTGCCGTTCGGCGCCGAGGACACCGACGCATGGGTGAGTCTGCGCCGAGGGCTGTTCCCCCAGGACAGCGCCGCCGCGCACCGCCGCGAGATCGCCGCCCTTCTTGCCAGTGAGCGCGAGGCCGGCTTCGGCGCCGTCTCAGGCAACAGCCGGTGGCTCGGCCTCATCGAATTGCGGGAACGCGACTACGCCGAGGGCTGCCTCTCCTCGCCGGTTCCCTATATCGAGGCGCTCTGGGTCGCGCCCAAGGCGCGCCGCAACGGGGTCGCCCGCCTGCTGGTGGAGGAGGCGATCGCCTGGGCGCGCGAGCGCGGGCACAGCGAACTCGCCTCCGACACCGGTCTCGGCAACCTCGCCTCGCAGGTCGCCCATCGCCGGCTTGGCTTCCAGGAGACCGAGCGGCTTGTCTGCTTTCGTATGGACCTTGCCAAACGCCGCCGGACCGGGCGGAAAAAGGCGGCGGCGCCGCGCCCTTGATGCTCCAGTCTCGTCACATCGGGACGTCGCCGAGCCAAGAGAGCCCGCGGCCGGCATCCCGGCGTTGACGTGAGTCAACCGCAAGGACGATGGAGGCGGATCGGCCGCGGGTGCTATCCTGCGTCGACGTGACGCTGACGCAGGCCGACGGCGGGTCGCGGGCGCGGTTTCGGGAGCCTGCCATGTCCGACGATTCGCCGACCGATCATGCCGGCGTCAGGATATTCCCGCCCGCGATCTTCATCGGCGGCCTGGTGATCGGCTACGCCCTCGAATGGCCATGGCCGTTCCCGATCGTTCCACCGTCGTGGAGCCTGGTCATCCGCCTTGCCGGCGTCGCCCTGCTGGGGCTTGGCCTGTGGGTGATGCTGTCGGCGCTCTTCTTGTTCCGCCGCCGCGGGACGCCGCCGGAACCGTGGGAGCCGACAACGACACTGGTCCTCGACGGACCGTATCGCTTCACCCGCAACCCGATGTATCTCGGCATGGCACTGGTGCTCGGCGGCTTTGCGCTCGTCGGCAATGCGCTGTGGCCGCTGCTGGCGATCGTCCCCGTGATCTGGGTGGTCCGCACCCAGGTGATCGCCAAGGAAGAGCGCTACCTCGCCGCCAAGTTCGGCGACGCGTACCGCGATTTCACGACGCGCGTGCGGCGTTGGTTCTGAGCTTTGAGATCACCATACGGCCGATGCAGAGACCACGTCTTGAGATTCTGGGGGCAGAGCAATGGTCGATCTCTTAGACCAGTTCGACTGGTCACAGCTTGCATTCTTCGCGCTCTTCGCCCTGCCTGGATTTATGACGCCGCAGGCAGGTTTGTTAGCCAGATACCCGGATCGCGAGGCATTGTTTTGAGGCCGGAGGACTATCATTTCGTGGAACTCCTTTCGGACGAATAGGGAGCCGATATGACGCAAAACGAAAGAGCCACCGACAACGATTTGCTCAAATGGGGCGTTCGGCCGCTTCCCCCAGAGGAGCGACCCGCCGAGTTTCAGCAGCCGGCACCATCTCCCCCGGCGCCACCCGCAGGAGGTTCAGCCGTGCCAGCGCCGAGCCCGGAAAAGAACTCGCGTTAGCCGCGCCCGAGAGCGGCCTGGACGTCCCTGAGCTGATGCAGCCTGAGCTCGGCCGCGTCCTTGGTGGCGCCGTCCTTGGCGTCGGCGACGTCCTCCTCGGCGTGCCTCACCTCCTCGGCCAGCATCGCCGGGTCGACCTCGGCGAGCGGGATCGCCTGCTCGGCGAGGATAGTGAGGCCTTCCCGGCCGACGTCGGCGAAGCCGCCGCGTACGAAGATGCGCTCGGTCTTGCCCTCGCGCTCGACCTCGACGACCCCCGGCTTCATCGTCGACATGAACGGCGCGTGACCCTTGAGGACGGTGAAATAGCCTTCGGACCCCGGCACGACGACCTGATTCACCGGTTCGGAGACGAGCAGCCTCTCTGGTGAGACGAGTTCGAACTGGAACGGCTCGGCCATCGGCGCTTTCTCTAAGGCTTCCGCCGGTCCATGGCGAAGCCGACGCCAAGACCGACGATCGCGCCGATGATGGCGAAGACGAGGGTGCGGGTGTTGCGGTCGTTGAGCGGCGACGGATCGCCGACCTCGAGCTTGATCTGGCCGTCGTCGCCGGTTGCCGTCATGGAACCGCCCTCGCCGTTGCCTTGGGTGACCTCGACGCTGAGCGGCCCGAGCTTGATGACGTCCGTTGTGGGCGCCGTCAGCCAACCGATCAGACTGCCGACGACCAACCCGGCGACTAGAAGCATGGCCTTGCTGTTGATGTTGTTCATGCCGCCTCGGCGGCGAGCTTCTTGGCCTTCTCGACCGCCGCTTCGATGGTGCCGACCATGTAGAAGGCGGGCTCCGGCAGGTGGTCGTAATCGCCGGCGACCAGGCCCTTGAACGCCTTGATCGTATCCTCGAGTTCGACGAACACGCCCGGCGCCCCGGTGAACACCTCGGCGACGTGGAACGGCTGCGACAGGAAGCGCTCGATCTTGCGCGCCCG
>JBBDMC010000004.1:0-9061 GCA_040878485.1 Bauldia sp.
TCACGTCGGACTCGAGGCAAATCCGCTCGAGATCGGCGACACCTTCCGCAGCGAGCGTATTGTCGAGATACTCGGCGACCGTATTCGCATCCGGAGTGTCGCTGATGTCGGGCGCACCCAGCCGCCGCCGCCGCATCACCTCGCGAATCCGCTCGGTCAGACTGGAAGCGACGCTGCTTTCGGCGATTTTCGTGCCGATTTCCCGGGCTTGGTTCGGCTCGAGCATGTCGTCGAGATAGGCGAGCAAAGTTCGCAGAGTGAGTCGCATGATCGTGTTTCCGATCGATCGGAGTCGTCGAGGAAATCCGGAAGAGAACGGCGAGAAGAGAACGGCGAATCGTCCCCCGCCAAGAAGAATAGTGACCCGGCGGCTGGGAATCCGTTCGGATTTCTCAGAAATTTCCCGCGTCCTGCGAACCAGCGGGGACCGATCACGAAACGCCCTGCCGCGACGCTTGCGGTTTCGCGGCCAACACGAAGACCGGTGAACTGGACCTTGCTCCCGTGGGAGGTATAGTCCATCATCGGTCCGTCTCGTTTCGTCCCGTTCGCCGTCCGCTCATGCCCGTTCTCGAAGCTCGGCATCTCCGTAAGGTCTTCGATGGCTTCGTCGCCGTCGATGATGTGAGTTTCGCCGTCGAGCCGGGGGAGGTATTCGGATTGCTCGGCCCGAACGGGGCCGGCAAGTCGACCACCATGATGATGCTCGCCGGGCTCTTGCCCCCCGACGCGGGAACGGTGCTGATCGACGGGCAAGCGTTTCATCCCCGCGACCGCGCGCTCCGCCGAACGCTCGGCGTGGTCCCGCAGGATCTGGCGATCTATCCGGAGCTTTCCGCCCGCGAGAATCTCGAGTTTCTCGGACGACTGTACGGCGTGCGCGGGGCCGATCTGCGCGACCGGATCGCCGAGGTGCTCGAACGGATCGGCTTGGCGGGTCGCGCCGACGACCGCGTCGGCGACCTCTCCGGCGGGATGAAGCGGCGATTGAACTTCGGGGCGGCATTGCTGCATCGGCCTCGCGTGCTGATTCTCGACGAGCCGACCGTCGGCGTCGATCCGCTGTCGCGCCGCGAGCTGTGGGAGATCATCCTGCGTCTGGTCAGCGACGAAGGCCTGACGGTTTTGTTGAGCACGTCGTATCTCGACGAGGCGGAACGCTGCCAGCGGGTTGCCGTCATGCACGGGGGGAAGGTCCTCGCCGCCGGCCCGCCGGCGAGCGTGCGCCGGCTCGCCGACGGACGCACGTTCCTGGCGACCCCGCCCGGCGGAGAGCCCGCCCGCATCCTCCAGGCGCGGCTGCTCGACGATCCGAGCGTCGTCGACGCGGTGCCCGAGGCTGGCCGGGTCAGGCTGGTGCGAGCCGACGGCGCCACGGGCGACCTCGACGGCATCGAGACCCAGGCGACGAGCCCGCGCTTCGAAGACGGATTCATGGTGCTGCTCAACAAGGCCGGCGACCGCAAGGGCAGAGCGGCGGCGCCCGCGCGACCGGCCGCGACGCGTGACGGCCCGGCGGTCGAAGTCCGCGATCTGGTGCGGCGGTTCGGAGCCTTTACCGCCGTCGATCATCTCAGCTTCGAGGTGCGCTCAGGCGAAATCTTCGGTCTGCTCGGACCAAACGGGGCCGGCAAGACGACCACCTTCCGGATGCTCTGCGGCCTCCTGCCGGCGACCGGCGGCACGCTCAGGGTCGCCGGGGCCGACCTCCGCCAGGCGCGCGCCTCGGCCCGCCAGAGGATCGGCTACGTTGCGCAGAAGTTCTCGCTCTACGGCCAGCTTTCGGTCAGCGAAAACCTCGAGTTCTTCGCCGGCGCCTACGGGCTCGCCGGCAGGCTCAGGGCCGAACGCATCGCCTGGGCAATCGAGGAGTTCGAACTCACCGGCTTTGCGCGGCTGGCCAGCGGCCAGCTCCCCGGCGGTTACAAGCAGCGACTGGCGATGGCCGCGGCCCTCATGCACCAGCCGGAAATCCTGTTCCTCGACGAGCCGACGAGCGGTGCGGATCCCCTCGCCCGCCGAGAATTCTGGCGGCGGATCACCGCGCTTGCCCAAGGCGGCGTCACCGTGATCGTCACCACCCACTTCATGGAAGAGGCGGAATACTGCGACCGGGTGGTCATCCTCGACGCCGGCCGCCTGCACGCCGAGGGAACGCCAGCGGAAATCCGCGCCCTGGCGCCGGCCCGCGACGATCGCGAGCCGACCATGGAGGACGCCTTCGTCGCCATCGTCGAGGAGGCCCGCCGGCGGGGCGACGACGACCGGGCGCGGGCGGCATGACGGCCATGACAAGCGGAGCCGCCGACGGGATCACCGGCAGGGGGCGACGCCTGAGGGCGCTGATCGTCAAGGAAAGCCGGCAGATCTGGCGCGACCCGAGCAGCATCGCGCTCGGCATCGTCATGCCGGCGATACTCATCGTTCTCTTCGGCTACGCCCTGTCGCTCGATGTCAGGAATACCCCGGTCGCCCTGGTGATGGAGGACTTCTCGGCCGAGGCGCGCGAGATCGCCGCCGGGTTCCAGCTGTCGCCGTCGTTCGACGCGCGGGTGATGACGTCGATGGCCGCGGCCGAGCGGGCGATGCTGGCGGCGGAAGTGAACGGCATCGTCCGCATTCCCTCCGGTTTCGCCCGCGGGGCGGCGGCCGGGGCCGCCGAGGTGCAGGTCCTCGTCCACGGAACCGACGCCAACACGGCGCGCATCATCGAGGGCTACGCACTGGGCGCGATCGGCAAGGCGGCGGAGCGACGGGCGGCGGAGGGCCAGCTAGTCGCCGGCGCCGGGCCAGCGGTGGTGCAGAGCCGCATGTGGTTCAACGAGGCCAACGACAGCCGCCACTTCCTGGTCCCCGGCCTCATCGTCCTTATCATGACGCTGATCGGCGCCTTCCTCACCGCGCTGGTCATGGCGCGCGAGTGGGAGCGCGGCACCCTCGAGGCGATCTTCGTCACGCCGGTGAGAGCGGGCGAGATCCTGCTCGGCAAGACCATCCCCTACTTCGTCATGGGGATGATCGGGCTGGCGTTCTCGGTGCTCGCCGGCCGGTTCCTGTTCCACGTGCCCCTCAGGGGCTCGCTGGTGGTCCTGGTGATTGCATCCTCGCTCTATCTTCTGGTGGCGCTCGGCATCGGTCTCGTCGCCTCGGCGGTCACCAGGAGCCAGTTCGTCGCCAGCCAGATCGCCCTGCTGGTGACCTTCCTGCCGGCGATGCTGCTGTCCGGCTTCCTGTTCGACCTGCGCTCGATGCCGGTCGCCGTGCAAGCGATCACTTACGTGCTGCCGGCGCGATACTTCGTCGCCCTCCTGCAGACGATCTTCCTCGCCGGCGACATCTGGAGCGTCATCCTGCCCAACGGCGCGGTGCTCGCCGGCATGGCGGCGCTGCTCATGGTGCTTGCCCGTGTCGCGACGCGCAAGCGGCTCGATTGAGGACCGTCGATGATCGCCGCGCTGCTGCGCATCCGGACGCTGGTTCAGAAAGAGCTCTTGGCGCTGCTCCGCGACCGGCGCAGCCGCGCGGTGCTGTTCGCGCCGGCGATCGTCCAGAGCCTGCTCTTCGGCTACGCCGCGAGCTACGACCTCAACCATGTGCCCTATGCGGTCTTCGACGAGGATCGCAGCGCCGCCTCGCGCGATCTCATCGCCAGGCTCGACGGCTCCGGCGTGTTCGACCGGGTCGCCGAGATCAGTCGCGCCAGCGAGATCGCCGACCTCGTCGACAGCCGGCAGGTGCTCCTGGTCATCGGGTTCGGTCCCGATTTCGCCCGGCGCATGACGGCGGGCGAACCGGCGAACGTGCTGATCATCGCCGACGGGCGGAACTCCAACACCGCCGGAACTGCACTCTCCTACGTCAACGCCATCGTCGAGCGGTTCAATACCAACTGGCGGGAGCGGCACGGGCTCGCCAGCCCGCCGGTCAGGGTCACTGTCCGCGCCTGGTACAACCAGAACCTCGAGACGCGGTGGACCATGATCCCGGCGCTGGTCGGCACGATCACCCTCCTGCAGACGCTGCTCTTGACGGCGCTATCGGTGGCGCGCGAGCGCGAGGACGGGACCTTCGACCAGCTTCTGGTGACGCCCATCCGGCCGACGGAGATCATGGTCGGCAAGGCGCTGCCGGCGACCATGGTCGGCCTCATCCAGGCGACGCTGATCCTGCTGGTGGCACAGCTGTGGTTCAACATCCCCTTCGCCGGCTCCTTCGTCACCCTCTACGCCGGGCTGGTGCTATTCGTGGTGTCGGCGGTCGGGATCGGGCTGTTCATCTCGTCGCTGGTGGCGACCATGCAGCAGGCGATGCTGTTCTCGTTCGTCCTCTTGATGCCGTTCATCCTCCTGTCGGGCCTGGCGACGCCGATCGGCAACATGCCGCCGGCGTTCCAGTACCTCACCTTCGTCAACCCGCTGCGCTACGCCATCGACATCAGCCGGCGAGTCTATCTCGAGGGGGCGGGGTTCGCGGACATCGCGCCCGATCTCTGGCCGCTGGCGGTGATCGGCGCGGTGACGCTGCCGGTCGCGGCCTGGATGTTCCGCAATCGGCTGGTCTGATCAGATCAGAAGCGACAAACGAAAAGCCCGGCGCGAGCGCCGGGCTTCCCGGAAGCTGCCGATTTGCGCCGGCTACATTTTCGGCATGGTCGGCGGAACCAATGGATAGTACGGCGTCTTCGGCTCGGCGTCGGGGGCGGCGGCCTCCGGCTCCGGATCGCCGGGCTCGCCGAGCGACATGATGTATTGGTAGAGTGAGCGCTTGTCGGCCTCGGTCATCTGGTGGACGTTGTACCAGGGCATCGGCGGCCTGGTCTTGAACTCGTTGAGAAATTTGACGAAAGCGTCCTCGCTGCCCTGCTCACGCACGGTAATCCGGAGATTGGCCGGATAGGTGGTACCCCACGGCCCCTTCCATCCGATTGCCGTGCCCTTGAGGGCGGCGTTCGGATCGATCTGGCCCTCGGACTCGTTGTAGTTGGCGGTGTGGCAATCGTGACAGCCGCCGATGATCGAGACGTGCTTGCCCCACTCCACCGACACCTCGCCGTCCGCGGCCCCGGCGGCGAGCGGAAAGGCGATCGCGGACAGGCCCGCAAACAACGCCACGCAGCGCATGAGACTCCTCCCTTGCCTTGCACAGGCGACGGCCAGGCTAGCACGGCGGCGGGCGCTTCACCTCCGCTCACACGATCGGACCGGGGCCGATTGCCGGCACCGCAGCGGCCGCCTCGATGGCCGGCGCGCGTGCCGCCGATCTCGGCCGCGTCAGGCCGAGGGGCTCGCGCCGGACCCAGCGGACGGTCATCATGATCGCCACCACCGCCAGGCCGGTGGCAAGGCCGGTCCAGATGCCCGCTCCCTCGAAGCCGCCCGGGAAGGCCAGGAGAACGCCGAGCGGCAAGCCGACGCCCCAGTAGCCGATGCCGGCGAGAATCATCGGCACGCGGGTGTCGCCGAGGCCGCGCAGCACGCCGGAGGCCACCGCCTGGGCGGCGTCGACGAACTGGAACAGGCCGGCGAAGACGAGGAATATGACGGCAAGCTCGATGACGGCCTGGTTCTCGGGTTTGCCGAGGTCGAGAAAGAGGCCGACCAGCGGCCGGCCGGCGAAGAGCATTGCCGCGGCGGTGCCGCAGGCGTAGACGAGCGATATGGCGTAGGCCGTCCAGCCGGCGCGAGCGATGGCGGCGGTATCGCGGGCGCCGAAGGCAAGGCCGACCCGCACGGTCGCCGCCATCCCGAGGCCGAGCGGCACCATGAAGGCGAGCGACGGGATCTGGACGGCGATGGCGTGGGCGGCGAGCGCTTCGGCGCTGATCAGGCCCATCAGGAAAGCGGCGCCGTTGAAGATGGTCACCTCGAAGGCCAGTGTCGCCGCGATTGGCAAGCCAATCCGCCAGACCTGCTGGAAACGCGCCCAATCCGGCCGCCAGAAACGGCCGAACACGTGGTAGCGGCGGAAGCGCCGGTCGAGCGAGACGAGACCGGCAAGACCGGCGGCGAGGAAGATGTTGGTGATGGTGGTGCCGATGCCGGCGCCCGGCAAGCCAAGGGCCGGCAGGCCGAGGCGGCCGAACATCAACACCCAGACGAGAAGCGCGTTGACGACGACGGCGGCGCCGCCGATCCACAGGGCGGCGAGCGGCCGCTCCAGCGCCGAGACGAAATTGCGCAACACAAGGAAGATCAGCGCCGGCAGAAGGCTCCACTGCAGGGTGTGGACATAGCTCGTCGCCTCGGCGGCGAGGTGCGGTTCCTGGCCGAGAGCCAGGAGGATCGGCTCGGCCTGCCAAAGGATCGCCCAGACCGGAATCGAGATGGCGACGGCAGCCCAGAAGCCCTGCCGCACGGTCCGGCGAACATCCCTCACCGAATGGCGCTTGCGTCCCAACTCGATGGCGATCAGCGGCGATGTCGCGGTGACCAGACCGATGGCAAAGATGAGAAACGCGAAGTTGAGATTGACGGCGAGCGCGCCGGCGGCAAGCGCGTCAGGCCCCAGCCATCCCATCATGATGACATCGGTGGTCGCCAGCGCGACCTGGGATACGTTGGTCAAGATCAGCGGCCAAGCGAGGGCGAGCGTGGCGCCGATCTCGCCGCGCCAACGGCCCCGCGAGGACGCCCCCGCGGCATTCACATCGATCATGGGCGCAGCTTGTAGACCGGCGGCGTGGGTTCGGCCACCGCCCGCTGTCCGCAGGCGGCCACAACTCCGCCTGTCTGTGTCGCAAAGGCAACGGGCGGATCAGGCGCGAAGGTGGAACTTGTTCTCCGGCAGGCCGGCGACGGCGGCGGAGAGGGCGAACAGACCGCCGGCCAGACGCTCTCCCTTGGCGGCCCCCTCGCCGCCGCCGGCGGTGGTGATGAACAGCGTCTGCAGTTGCGGCCCGCCGAATGTGCAGGTGGTCACTGCCGAGACCGGCATCTCGACGATGCGGTCGAGCTCACCTCCCGGCGAGACGCGAACCACACAGCCGCCTTGGTAGCGGGCGTTCCACAGATACCCCTCCCGATCGATGGCGGAGCCGTCGGGGCCACCGCGCTCGAAGCCGGCAAAGAACGGCCGCTCGTTGGCGATGCGCCCGGTCCTCAGGTCGTAATCCCAGACCGAGATGACGTTGGCGTCGGTATCGCCGCAGTAGAAGCGCGTGCTGTCAGGGCTCCAGCAGAAGGTGTTGGTGGTGCCGATGCCGGTCTTCTCCACGGTGCTCGACCCATCGGCCCTGACGCAGAACAGGCGGCCGGCGTTGGCGTCGGATCCGTCGAGCCCGACAGAGCCGACCCAGAAGTTGCCGGCGGGATCGGGGCGGCCGTCGTTGAGGCGGACGCGCGGCCAATTGCGGTCGGGCTTAGCGAAGTCGGCGCGGGCGTCGTTCACCGGCTGCCAGAGGATGATCTTGGAGGCCATGGCGACCAGCAGCGTGTCGGTGCGGTCGGTGAGGCCGAGCGCCGTCGGCGGCTCGTCGAAGAACCAGTTGCGGACGCTTCCGCTGCGCGCATCGAACCGGTGGATGAGGAAGCGCTCGATGTCGACCCAGTAGAGCGCCTGCTCTTCGGCGTGCCAGACCGCGCCCTCGCCGGTCCAGTCGCCGGCCGGGACGATGCAGATCGGATCGGCCATGATGCCCCCGAATTCGAACGGCTTAACGGTTGGTGACCGGCGGGCGGTCAATCACCCACTGGCGGTACACCGATTCCTCTGCCAAAAACCAGCCTGCCAGTGTAGGCCGCCTCGGGAAAGCACGGGCCGACCGACCCGTCGATCGGGAGCAACCGCCGCATGACCAGCCGCATCATTGCCGTCGAACCGTTCGATCTGGTGGTCTTCGGCGGCGCCGGCGACCTGGCTTACCGCAAGCTCCTGCCCGCCCTCTACCACCGCCACGTCGACGGCCAGATCCCGACCGTCTCCCGCATCATCGGCGTGTCGCGACGGGCGATGAGCGATGAGGGCTACCGCGCGGCGACAAGAAAGGCGCTTGAGGAGCACGTGGCCGAGAGCGACCGCGATCCGGCGGTGGTGAAGACATTCCTCGCCCGGCTGCACTTCGTCTCGGTCGATGCCGGAGCCGAGGCAGGCTGGGACGACCTCGGCGTCGTGCTCAAAGCCGGCGAGGACCGCATCCGCGCCTTCTACCTGGCGGTGGCGCCGGAGTTGTTCGGCACCATCTCGGGCAAGCTCGGCGCCAAGGGGCTGATCACGCCGACCACCAGGGTGGTGATCGAAAAGCCGATCGGCAGCGATCTTGCCTCGGCGATGGCGGTCAACGACGCGGTCGGCCGCGTCTTCGGCGAGAGCCAGATCTACCGCATCGATCACTACCTCGGAAAGGAGACGGTGCAGAACCTGATGGCGCTGCGCTTCGCCAACGCGCTGTTCGAGCCGGTGTGGAACGCGGCTCACGTCGACCACGTGCAAATCACGGTCGCCGAGAGCATTGGGGTCGAGGGTCGCGGCGCCTACTACGACAGCGCCGGGGCGCTCCGCGACATCGTGCAAAACCACATGATGCAGCTCCTCTGCCTGGTCGCCATGGAACCGCCGGCGCACATGGACGCCGATTCGGTGCGCGACGAGAAGATCAAGGTGCTGAGGAGCCTCGGCCGAATCGACGAGACCAACGCCAGCCAGATGGTCGTCCGCGGCCAGTACCGCGAGGGCGCGGTTGCCGGCAAACCAGTGCCGGCCTACGCGACCGAGGTCGGCAACCCGGCGAGCCGGACCGACACCTTCCTGGCGCTCAAGGCGGCGATCCAGAGCTGGCGGTGGGCGGGCGTGCCGTTCTACCTCAGGACCGGCAAGCGCTTGCCGGTCCGCAAGTCGGAGATCGTGTTGACCTTCCGCGACATCCCCCACTCGATCTTCGGTGCGGCGGCCGGCGCCATCGAGGCGAACCGGCTGGTGTTGAGGCTGCAGCCCGACGAAGGGGTCAGGCTGTGGCTGATGATCAAGGACCCGGGGCCGGGCGGCATGCGGCTGCGCTACGTGCCGCTCGACATGAGCTTCGCCGAGGCGTTCGGCGTGAGGAGCCCCGACGCCTACGAGCGGCTGA
>JBBDMC010000005.1:0-8993 GCA_040878485.1 Bauldia sp.
CGAGCACCTCAGCATGAGGAGGGTGACTCTATGACGGGAAGGCGACCGTTCACGCCTCGAAGAACACCGTCTCGTTCTCGCCCTGCAGGCGGATGTCGAGGATGTAGCGTGGCATGCCGTCGACGCTGCCGTCGCGGCGGGCAAGAAGTGTGGCGCGCCGCTCGGCGGCAACCAGTCGCAGGACCGGGTCGCCTTCGTTCGCCGGCTCGTCGGCGAAATAGATGCGGGTGAACATGCGGCGCAGAACGCCGCGGGCGAAGACGCCGACGTTGATGTGTGGCGCCTGGCGGCCGCCGTCGGGCGCGGCTACCAGACCGGGCTTGACAGTGCGGAATGCGTAGCCGCCGCCGGCGTCGCAACCGCAGCGGCCGAAGCCCTTGAAGGTGGTGTTGGGTGGCGGGATGCTGCCGGAATAGCGGCCGGCGCCGTCGGCCTGCCAGATCTCGACCATCGTATCGGGAACCGGCTCGCCGTTGCCGTCGTAGACGCGGCCTTCGATGCGGATCGCCCCGCCGACCGTATCGTCGGTGACTAGGTCGTCGCCGACGAGGGTCTCGAAAGCATATTTCCCGCCCGGAGTCAGGCTGAAGGCGAAGAACGGCCCGACGGTCTGCGACGGCGTGATGCCGAGCGGCTCGAATGGCGTCATTCCGATTTCGCCGACGTCGGTCTCACTCATGATGAGCGTCCTCGAAGGGCGTCGCGCCACGGCCGCGCAGAACGATGTCGAAGCGGTAGCCGAGCGCCCATTCGGCCACCGTCGTCGCCAGGTCGAACTGGGCGATCAGCCGCTCGCGGGCACGCTCGTCGACCGTGCAGGCGATCGGGTCGAGCGGGATCAGCGGGTCGCCGGGGAAGTACATCTGGGTCACCAGGCGGGTGAGGAACGACGGCCCGAACAGCGAGAAATGGATGTGGTTCGGCCGCCAGGCGTTCGGGTGGTTCCGCCACGGGTAGGCGCCCGGCTTGACGGAGGTGAACTTGTAGCGGCCGTCGGCGCCGGTCACGCAGCGGCCGGCGCCGAGGAAGTTGGGGTCGAGCGGCGCCGGATGCTGATCGGCCACATGAACGTAGCGGCCGGCGGCATTGGCCTGCCAGATTTCGATCAGCGCGTCGGGGATGGGGCGTCCCGCCTCGTCGGTGACCCGGCCGGAGACGATGATGCGTTCGCCGAGCGGCTCGCCGGCGCACTGGCGGGTCAGGTCGTCGTCGTTGACGCCGACGCTGTCGTGGCCGTAGATCGGCCCGCTCAGCTCCGACAGCGTGTGGGGAATGATGACCAGCGGGCGCTTCGGCGAGCGGGTGCGGGTGGAGACGTAGGCCGGCGCGAGGTAGGGCGGGTGGGCCTTGAGGCTCGCCAGCGGATATGCGGTGGTCATCGTTCGGCTCCCAGGGTTCCCTTCAGGCCGCCAGCTCGAGGGCCAGCGCGACCCCCTGGCCGACGCCGACGCACATGGTGGCGAGACCCAGGCGGGCGCCGCGCCGGCCCATCTCCAGCGCCAGGTCGGCGGCGATGCGCGCCCCCGACATGCCGAGCGGGTGGCCGAAGGCGATGGCGCCGCCGTTCGGGTTGACGTGCTCGGCGTCGTCGGCGAGGCCGAGCTGTCTCAGGCAGGCTAGCGCCTGGCTGGCAAAGGCCTCATTGAGCTCGATCAAATCGAAGTCCGAAACCGCCATTGAAAGGCGCTGGGTGAGCTTCTTTGTCGCCGGCACCGGGCCGATGCCCATGATGCGGGGCGGCACGCCGGCGGTCGCCATGCCGAGGATTCTCGCGATCGGAGCAAGCCCCAGGCGCTCGGCCGCCTCGGCCGAGGCGATGACCAGCGCCTGAGCCCCGTCGTTGAGGCCGGAGGCGTTGCCGGCGGTCACCGTTCCGCCGGGGCGCACGATCGGCTTCAGCTTGGCAAGGGCGTCCATCGTCGTGTCCGGCCGTGGATGCTCGTCATCGGCGACGGTCGTCGGGCCGGCCTTGGCGCCCGGGGTTTCGATCCGGACGATCCGCTCGGCGAAGGCGCCGGCCGCCTTGGCTTGCCGCGCCCGTTCCTGCGAGCGGAGCGCGAAGGCGTCCTGGTCGGCACGGGCCACCTGAAACTCCTCGGCGACGTTCTCGCCGGTCTCCGGCATCGAGTCGACGCCGTACTGGGCCTTGAGCAGCGGGTTGATGAACCGCCAGCCGATGGTGGTGTCGTGGACCTCGACCGAGCGCTGGAAGGCGGCCTCGGCCTTGGCCATCACCAGCGGCGCCCGGCTCATCGATTCGACCCCGCCGGCGATGATGAGATCGAGATCGCCGGCCCTGATCGCGCGCGCCGCCGTGCCGACCGCGTCCATGCCCGAGGCGCACAGGCGGTTGATCGTGCTCCCCGGCACCCGATCCGGCAAGCCGGCGAGGAGGGCCGCCATGCGGGCGACGTTGCGGTTGTCCTCGCCAGCTTGGTTGGCGCAGCCGAGGATGACTTCTCCGACCGCCTCCGCCAGGCCGGAATAGCGGGCGAGGAGGGCCCGGATCGGGATCGCCGCCAGATCGTCGGTGCGCACCTTCGACAGCGCCCCGGCGTAGCGGCCGATCGGCGTCCTGACGGCGGCGCAGATGAAGGCGTCGCGGCTCATGCGTCACCCTCGTGCGCACGCGCGGTGCGCTCCTGCAGGTCGCGCAGCACGCCGAGTTCTTCGCCCGTTGGCGGCGGCGTCTCTGCGACCTCGTTCGCGAAGCAGAGCGGCCAGGCGCATTCCGCCTGCACCGTGTCGCGGGTCACGCCCGGATGCAGCGAAACGACGGTCAGCTCGCGGGTCGCCGCGTCGGGCTCCATGACGCAGAGGTCGGTGACGACGCGCGTCGGTCCCTTGGTCGTGACGCCGAGCTTCTCGCGGCTGCCGGCGCCGGTGCCGTGGCCGAGGGAGGTGACGAAGTCGAGCTTGGCGACGAAAGCGCGCCTCGACATCGCCATGGTGATGAAGATCTCGCGGCAGTTGGTGGCGATCTCCGGCGCGCCGCCGCCGCCCGGCAGGCGCACCTTGGGCCGCCGGTAGGGGCCGATCACCGTGGTGTTGAGATTGGCGAAGCGGTCGATCTGGGCACCGCCGAGAAAGCCGACGGTGATGCGGCCGCCCTGCAGCCAGTAGCGGAACATCTCGGGCACCGAGACGGTGGTGAGCGCCGTCTCGCTGAGCTCGCCGTCGCCGATCGACAGCGGCAGGACGTCGGGCTTGGTGTCGATGGTGCCGGATTCGTAGATCAGCGCGATGTCCGGCGCGTGGGTGAGGCGGGCGAGGTTGCAGGCGGCCGACGGCGCGCCGATGCCGACGAAGCACACGTCCTGGTTCTTGAGCGCCCTGGCCGCGGCCACGATCATTATCTCGGTCGGGGTGTAGCCGTTCGTCATTCCCTAGGCCGCCCTCTGTGCAGCATATGCCGCAAATGCGTCCGGGCCCTTTTCCATCACGTTTTCCCGCATCCAGGCGCGGAACGCCTCGCGGTCGCGGGAGATCGCGTCCCAGGCCCTGTAGAAGGCGTTGGCGCGCTTGTAATAGCCGTGGGCGTAGGAGGGGTGGGCGCCGCCCGGCACGGCGGCGATGGCGGTGACCGTCCACGACGGCAGGATCACCGCGTTCGGGCTGCGGGGCCCGAAATCGTCGACCACCTCTTCGACGGTGACGATCGAGCGTCTGGCGGCAAGCACCGCCTCCTTCTGGACGCCGACGATGCCTTCGAAGAGGACGTTGCCATCGCGGTCGGCGCGCTGAGCGTGGACGATGGCGACGTCCGGCCGGATCGCCGGAACCGTCGCCAGCTGCTCGCCGGTGTAGGGGCAGATCACGGAACGGATCGTTGGGTTCACGGGGCCCAAGTCGACGCCGCGGTAGCCGCGGAAGACGGCGAAGGGGAGGTTGGCGGCACCGGCCTCGAAGGCGTTGGCCATGGCGGCGTGGGAGTGCTCCTCCAGCGCCAGCGGCCGCGGCCAGCCGTTCTCGACCGCGTCGCGCATGCGGTGGAGCGAGCCGACTCCTGGGTTGCCGCCCCAGGAGAAAACGAGCTTGTCGGCGGCGCCCATGCCGATGAGCTGGTCGTAGATGAGGTCCGGCGTCATGCGGATCAGCGTCAGATTCCGATGGCCCTGGCGGATCACCTCGTGGCCGGCGGCGAAGGGGATGAGGTGGGTGAAGCCTTCCATGGCAACGGTGGCGCCGTCGGCGACGTTTGCCGCCACCGCATCGTGAAGGGACAGGAACTCGGCCATCAGCGAGCCTCGGATTCTGCGCACCCGCCGCGGCGGTCCTGGAAGGAGGGCCAGCCCGACGGGTGGAGCGAGGTAGACTGATCGACAAGGCAGTGTTCTGTCACCGGAGAATCCCCGTCATTCCAATTCGGTGCCAAGCACCTCCCGCAGCCAGCGGAAGGCGGCGTTGGCGGCGGGCACGCCGGCATAGATCGCCGTCTGCATGATGAGGGCGCCGAGCTCCTCGACCGTCACGCCGTTCCTCAAGGCTGGGCGGACGTGGAGCTTGAACTCCTCCTCGCGGTGGAGCGCGACCATCATCGCCAGCGTGACGAGCGAGCGCGTCTTCCACGGCAGCGTCGGGTCGCCCCAGACCTCGCCCCAGGCGATGCGGGTGATGAAGTCCTGCCACGGCCGGCCGAAAGCGCCGGCCCTTGCGATCGCCGCCTCGACATGCTCGGCCCCGAGCACCGCCTTGCGGTTGGCGAGCCCGTCCTCGAAGGTCGCGCCGCCCGGCAAGTGGCGGGCGCCCCCGTGCCGGCCGAGGAAGGCGAGGAGGTAAGCCGCGACCGTCTCCGGCCGCTCGACCGACATGAGGTGCGCCACGGCCGGCAGGACGACCAGCTCAGCCCCGGCGATGCCCGAACGCAGGCCCTCGGCCATCGCCGGCGGCGTCACCTGGTCCTCGGTGCCGACCATCACCAGGGTCGGCACCTTGATCCTTGCCAGACGCGGGCGGAGGTCGGTTGCCGCGATCGCCTCGCAGCAGCGGGCGTAGCCCGCGGGATCGACGGCGAGGAAGCGCTCGCGCACGCGCTCCACCGTTTCCGGCGCGCCCTCGTAAAAGGCCGCCGTGAACCACCGGCCGATCACCGTGTCGACCACCGCCGCGACACCCTTGGCGCGGACCGTCGCCGCCCGATCCCGCCAGAACTCGGGCGGCGGCAGGTGAGGGGATGTGGAGATCAGGCAAAGACTGAGCACACGTTCAGGCCGGGCCGAGGCCAGCGCCTGCGCTGTCATCCCGCCGAGCGACAGCCCGACCACATGGGCCGCGTCGAAGCCGAGCCCGTCGAAGAGGCCGGAGAGGTCGCCGGCAAGGTCGTCGATAGTCGCCGGCCTGTCGGCGCTGCCCGACCGGCCGTGGCCGCGGGTATCGTAGCGCAGGCAGCGGTAGCCGCCGGCGAGCGCCGTGACCACCCCGTCCCAGATTTCGAGCGTGCCGCTCAGCGAATTGGAGAAGGCGACAACCGGCGCGTCCGGCGGACCGGCGAGGTCGTAGAAAAGATCGATGCCGTTGACGTTGACGGTCGGCATCAGCGCTGCCTCACGCCCTTGGCGATACTCGCGACGACCGATCTCGCGTCGGCGAGGACGCGGTCGGTCACCGCCGCGGCCGCCTCGATGTCGGGCGTCATGTCGAAGGCGGCGGCGAGAGGTGCACGCAGTCGCTGGGGAATGCTCGGATCGTCGGCGAGAACCGCTTGAAGTGAGGCGCCGCCGGCGCGGACCTGGTCCGCCGCCCTCTCGACCAGCCGGTGGGCCGCTTCGCGGCCGAGCTTCGGCGCCAGCCGCGCCGCCGCGGCCCCGGCGAACAACAGCCCGTTGGTCATGTCGAGGTTGGCGCGCATGCGCGCCTTGTCGACCATCAGACCCTCGGCGAGGCGGCGCGCCTCGCGCAGTGCCCCAGAGGCGAGGCCGAAGAGCTGGGTGAGCGCGTGCCACTCGGCCTGCCAGGCGCCGGCCGGACGCTCCCCGGCTGCGGCCATTGAGGCGAACAGCGTCGCGGCGAGGCCGGGCGCGGCGCCGTGGGCGGCAAGGATGACCGTCGCCGACACCGGGTTCTGCTTGTGCGGCATGGCCGAGGAGCCGCCGCGACCGGATTCGTGCGGCTCGGCCACCTCGCCGATCTCGGTCGCGGTGAGGTGGACCACGTCAGTCGCCAGCTTGGCGAGCGCCCCGATGAGCCCGGCGAGCCAGGCGCCGGCCTCCGCCGGGCGGGCGCGGAGCGTGTGCCAGGGCGCCGGCGCGACGCCGAGCCCCAGTTCGCCCGCAAACGACCGACGGACCGCATCGGCCCTGTCGCCGAGACCGGCGAGCGTTCCGACCGGTCCATCGAGCGAGGCGACGAGAACCCGCTGGCGGAGGGCGGGAAGGGCGCGCGCCGCGTCGGCGATGCCGGCGAGCCAGAGCGCGGCCGTGTAGCCGAAGGTAATCGGAGCGGCGTGCTGGCCATAGGTGCGGCCGACCTGCGGCGTCCTGCGATGCCTGCGTGTCAGCCCCGCGAGCCCGTTGAGGGTTGCCGCAAGGTCGGCGGCGATGAGATCGAAGGCGGCCGCCATCTGCAATACCAGCGCCGTGTCCACGATGTCCTGGCTAGTGGCGCCGCGATGGAGGTGCCCGCGCAGATTCTCCGGCAGCCGTGCCTCCACCGCCTTGACGAACGGAATGGTCGGCACCGCCGCGGCGGCCGTCCCCCGGCCAAGCTCGGCGATGTCGAGGTCGTCGGGCCTGATCCGCCGGATTGCGATGGCGAGCCCCTTGGGAACGAGTCCGTGGGCCGCCTCGGCCTCGGCCAGCGCCGCCTCGACCCTCAGCATGGCGGCGACGCGCTGCCGGTCGGAGAACACCGCGCGCATCGCATCGCTGGCGAACAGCGGGCCGGTCAGTTCCGAATCGAGGGCCGAGAAGGTCATGTCCGTCCGTTAGTGGATCGAGGCGGGGTCGTCGAACGGCAGGCCGACGTAGTTCTCGGCCAACACCCGCTGGGCCGCCTTGGAGCCGGTGAGGTAATCGAGCTCGGCGATCTGGCGGCGGCGGTCGAACGGCGAGTCGTCCGGGTTGAGGTGGAGGAGGGTGGTCATCCACCAGGAGAACCGCTGCGCCTTCCAGACCCGCCTGAGGCAGCGGGCCGAGTAGGCGTCGAGCAAGCTCCGGTCGCCGGAGCGGTAGTAGGCCGCCAGCCCCTGGGTCAGGTAGCGCACGTCGGCGACGGCCAGGTTCATGCCCTTGGCGCCGGTCGGCGGAACGATGTGGGCGGCGTCGCCGGCGAGAAACAAGCGGCCGCACTGCATCGGCTCGACCACGAAGCTCCGCATCGGCGTGATCCCCTTGTGCAGGATCGGGCCTTCCGCGATAGGGAGGCCGCCGTCGGCGAGGGTGGTCCTGATCTGCAGTTCCTCCCAGATGCGATGGTCCGGCCACGCGGCGATGTCCTCGTCGGGGGCGCACTGCAGATAAAGGCGCGACAGCGTCGGCGAGCGCATGGACAAGAGCGCGAAGCCGCGCTCGTTGTGGGTATAGGTCACCTCGTCCGAGGGCGGCATCGACTGGCTCAGGATTCCGAGCCAGGCGTAGGGGTAGGCGCGCTCGTAGGCGGTCAGCACGCCCTCCGGCACGCTCGGCCGGCTGATGCCGTGGAAGCCGTCGCACCCGGCGATGAAATCGCAATCCAGCTCGACCGCCTCGCCCGCCCGGTTGAAGTCGATCCTCGGCTGGTCGCCGTCGAAGCCGTGAATGCTGACGCCGGCGACCTCGAAGTTGATCGCTCCGCCGTCGGCCAGGCGGGCGGCGATGATGTCCTTGACCACCTCCTGCTGGCCGTAGACCGTGATTCGCTTGCCGCCGGTGAGCCCCGGGAAGTCGAGGCGGTAGGCACGGCGGTCGAAGCGGATCTCGATGCCGTCGTGGGTGAGGCCCTCGCGGCCCATGCGAGCCCCGAGGCCGACGTCGTTCAGCACGTCCACCGTACCCTGCTCGAGAACGCCGGCGCGAATCCGGCTCTCGACATGGTCGCGACTGCGGTCCTCGATCACCACCGACCCGATCCCCTCGCGGGCAAGCAGATGGGAAAGCAAGAGCCCCGCCGGGCCGGCGCCGACAATCCCGACCTGGGTCCGCTCGCTCATGGTCGCGTGCCTGCCCGCCCGCTGCCGTCTCGTTCCATGATCCGCCTCAACCGGTCATCCCTAGAACGGGTAGTGCATCGGTTCGGTCTGGATGGTGATCCAGCGCAGCTCGGTGAATTCGTCGATCGCCGCCTTGCCGCCGAAGCGGCCGTAGCCGCTCGACTTGACGCCGCCGAACGGCATCTGCGCCTCGTCGTGGACGGTCGGACCGTTGATGTGGCAGATGCCGGAGTCGATGCGCTTGGCGACCTTCAGCGCCCGGCCGATGTCCTTCGAATAGACCGCCGCCGAAAGGCCGTATTCGGTATCGTTGGCGGCGTGGACAGCCTCGTCGTCGCCGTTGACGTGGACGATCGCCACCACCGGACCGAACGATTCCTCGTGATAGAGGTCCATCTTGTCGGTGACCCCGTCGACCACCGTCGCCTTCATGATGGCGGTGTCGCTGGGGCCGCCGGAGAGAACCTTGGCGCCCTTGCCGACGGCGTCCCTGATCAGGTCGCCGACGCGGCGCGCCGCCTCGGTCGAGATGCAGGCGCCGAGGACCACGTGGCCGCGCGGGTCGCCGGCCGGCAAGCCGCTCGCCTTGGCGGCGAGCTTGTCGACGAACTCCTTGGCGATCTGGTTGTCGACGACGATCTTCTCGGTCGACATGCAAATCTGGCCGGCATTGGCGAAGGCACCGAAAGCGGCGGCGTTAACCGCCTCGTCGACGTCGGCGTCGGCGAGCACGATCAACGGCGCCTTGCCGCCAAGCTCGAGCAGCACCGGCTTCAGATAGCGCGCCGCCGTCTCGGCGATGATCCGCCCGACCCGGGTGGCGCCGGTGAAGTTGATGCGCCTGACCTTGGGATGGGCGATCAGCGCC
>JBBDMC010000006.1:0-8923 GCA_040878485.1 Bauldia sp.
CCGGTGCGGGCCTCGCCGGCCATCGCCTCGATCGCTGGGGTGATGCGCTTGACGGTCTCGATCAGCGTGGCGCCAGGGTTCGCCGCCGGCGGTGCCGAATAGAGGCCGTCGACGTCGGAGAGCAGGATGAGCAGGTCGGCACTCATCATGGTGGCGACACGGGCGGCGAGCCGGTCGTTGTCGCCGTAGCGGATTTCGGTGGTCGCTACCGTGTCGTTCTCGTTGATGACCGGGACGGCGTGGAGCTTGAGTAGGGTGCCGATGGTCGAGCGGGCGTTGAGGTAGCGGCGGCGCTCCTCGGTGTCGCCGGGGGTGAGCAGGATCTGCCCGGCGGTGAGCCCGACCCGGCCAAGCACGTCAGTGTAGGCGCCGGCAAGCGCGATCTGGCCGACGGCGGCCGCCGCCTGGCTTTCCTCGAGCCGCAACGGGCCCGACGGCAAGCCGAGCACGCCGCGGCCGAGCGCAATCGCGCCGGAGGAGACGATGAGAACGTCGCGGCGGCCGGCCGCGAGCTTGGCGATGTCGTGGGCGAGCGTCTCCAGCCACTCGGCGCGCAGGCGCCCGGTTTGGCTGTCGAGCAGGAGTGAGGAGCCGATCTTGATGACGATGCGGCGGAAGTCGGCGGGGGTGCGCCGAGGTGCCGACCTATCGATCATTCGGACCTCTTAATCGCGAATCGTGCTCGGTCGTTTCCGTAGCCACCCTTGCCATTCGCAAAAGTGATGACCGTCGGAACTCGGTGGTTGTCGAAACCAACGTCATAAACGTTCAGGAGATGCGGGTTTCGTTGCCTGCCAACGCGCTCGCCGCCGATTGATGCTTCGATTGAGCCAGGGTGAACCACGAGAGTGCCGTATGTCCACATGGCGCATTTCAACCTGGTACTGGAACAAAAACGCTCGCGCGCCGCTTGAAAAGGTCAAGTTCGATTGTTTTGTGATCGGTGATGGCTCCTCGCCAGTCGGTGTCTATGAACAGCCGGCTCGACGAGTCTTCGATCACGGAAACGAACTGCCCACGGGCAATAATGCCGTTGAATCTGGCGCAGTGTTCCCTCCAATTCTCATAGGCTTGACTAACGTGCCGTTTCCAATCGCTTTCGGACTTTTCTTTGTGCAGATGACCCACCGAATTCCTTCTCGCGATGCTCGAATTCCCGGAATGAACCATGATCCCGCTCGTCGAAGTCGAGGAGTTCCCACTTCCAGCCGCAACTCGGCCATACGGCGCGATATCGAAGGTCGAACAAAAGGCCCATCAACTCACTTCGCAGCGGGTCACGGCACTGCTGGCGCGATGTCGGTGTGGGCGAAGTCGTTGCCCTTGTAGAGCAGCGGCACGTCATGCGATTTGGCGACGGCGTAGGCCATGCAGTCGCCGAAGTTGAGCTTGGCACGATGGCGGCCCCGGCCGTAGTGGTCGAAAGCGAGCCGGGCGAACTCGAAGACGCGGCGGTCGAACGCTACGACGTCAATGCGCGGTGCCGCGAGCACCTTGTCGAGCACCTCGCTTCCGCGCCGCTGCGGCAGCGATGACAGCACGAGATATGACTCGAACACCGTCGGCCCCCCGATCAGGCAATGCTCCGCGCCGATCATCTCGCTAAACGCCTTGGCTTCAGGCTCAAGCAGCGCAATCGCCACGATCGCCGATGTGTCGAGAGCGATCAGCGCGGCAACCCCTTGTCGTCGTAGAGATAAGAGTGATCCGATGTCATGCCGCGGGGGGCGACGGCGGCGCTCCGGCGCGCAAGCGCCATGAGTTCGTTAACGAAGGCGCGTTGCTTCCGGGTCATCTTTCGGTCGATCCTCGCCTCGGCGAACGAGAGAAGGGCGGCGAGCACGACATCGGCCCGCGTTCGGCCAATCTCACGCGAGACGCGAGAGGCGATCTCGTAGGCCTCGTCGCTTCTGATGTTGAGCTGTTTGGTCATGCTAGCATTTCCTCATAAGTTGCTAGCTAATATATAGTTCAATGACTTACGTTGCAAGCCGGGTTCATCGCCGGCCGGATCCAGCGGGCTCGCTGGCGGCGGGGTCCGGGTGACGGATCCGGCTCTCGGCGATCATGCGGGCGACGGCGTGGAGGACATCCTGCATACCGTCTCCGGTCACCGCCGAGACGACCACGGGCTCCTGTCCGGCGGCGCTTGTCAGCCAGTCCTTGACCTTGTCCATCTCAAGCTCGGGCACCGCGTCGGCCTTGGTGAGGACGACAATCTCGCGCTTCTCCGCCAGGCGGTGGCCATAGGCTGCAAGCTCCCTGCGCACGGTCTTGTAATCGCGCACCGGATCCCCGCTGGTGCCGTCGACCAGATGGATCAGGACGCGGCAGCGCTCGACGTGGCCAAGGAAGCGGTCGCCGAGGCCGGCGCCTGCATGCGCACCTTCGATCAGGCCGGGAACGTCGGCGAGGACGAATTCGCGGCCCTCGGCCGCGACGACGCCGAGAATCGGGTGAAGCGTGGTGAAGGGGTAGTCGGCGATCTTCGGCTTGGCCGCGGTGACGGCGGCCAGGAACGTCGACTTGCCGGCGTTGGGCAGGCCGATCAGTCCGGCGTCGGCGATCAGCTTCATGTGCAGCCACAACCAGCGCTCCTTGCCCTCCTGACCGGGGTTGGCGCGGCGCGGGGCGCGGTTGATCGAGGACTTGAAGTGGGCGTTGCCGAAGCCGCCGTTGCCGCCGCGGGCAAGCGCGATCCGTTTGCCGTATTGATCGAGGTCGGCGAGCACGGTCTCTCCGTCCGCGTCGAGGATCTGGGTGCCGACGGGAACCGTGAGCACGATGTCGCCGCCCTTGCCGCCGGCGCGGTTGCGGCCCATGCCGTTGGCGCCGCGGCCGGCCTTGAAGTGCTGCTGGTAGCGATAGTCGATGAGGGTGTTGAGGCTGTTGTTGGCCTCGACGTAGACGTCGCCGCCCTTGCCGCCATCGCCGCCATCGGGGCCGCCGAACTCGATGTACTTCTCGCGCCGGAACGAGACGCAGCCGTTGCCGCCGTCGCCGGAGCGGACGCAGATCTTGGCTTGGTCGAGGAATTTCATCTGCCTCCCCTGCGGAAACCGGCGCGGGTCAGGACCGTGCGGATATGCTCGACCTCGGTCCCGCGCGCAAGCGACAGGCGCTCGCCGCGGCCGAGCGGGCGGAAGCCCAGCTTCATCTGCAGCCGCAGCGAGGCGGGATTGTCGGTAAAGACGCCGGACCTGACCAACGGCAGGCGGAGGACATCGAAGCCGTACGCCAGAACGGCGCGCCCGGCCTCGGTGGCGTAGCCCTTGCCCCAGTGGTTGCGGCCGAGCCAGTAGCCGAATTCGTGGATTCTAGGCATCGCGCCGATGCCGATGCCGCCGATGAGGCGGCCGTCGCGGTCGATCACGAAGTAGAGACTGCGGCCGGCGGCGGCGCTCCGGCGCGCCATCTTGAAGTAGGCTTCTGCCTCGGGCCGGCCGTAGGGATGGGGCACCCGCGCGAGCATGCGCGACACGTCGGGGTCGTTGATCTCGGCGATGAGATCGTCGAGATCGCTCTTTTCGATCCGCCGAAGCAGCAACCGCCGGGTGTTGATCATCGGATCAAGCCGCGGTCTCATGGCGACTCTCCACGCCGGCGCCGGGTTGGCGTTCGGCGCCCCAGGCCTTGAGGCTCGACCAGTCGGCGCGGTCAAGGGCGAAGCGCTCGACCGGAAAGGCGCCGAAGCCGAAGTGGGAGCGCACCATGCCGGTGCCGCGAAACTGGAAGCCGCACTTCTCGACGACCCGGCGGCCACGCCGGTTGGTGACCCTGATTGCGCACCACAGCCGGACGATGCCCGGCTCGCCGAAGGCGCGATCGATGACTGCTTGCGCCGCCTCGGTGCCGTAGCCGAGACCCCAAAACGGTTCGCCGATCCAGGCGGTGAGCTCGGCCGACGAGCGAGCGTCCGCGTCCGGGCCGAACCAGGCGCCGCCGATGACTGCGCCGTCGCTCCGCTTCACCACGACGAAGGCGGCACTCTTGCTGGCGGCGTCAACGACGACCCGGGAACAGAGGTTCTCGGCGATCGCTGGATTGGCCGTCAGGGCTGCGATCGCGGCGCGGTCGGCGGGCTCGTGCGGCCGCAACCGCAGCCGCCGGGTCAGGATGGTGCGTCCGTAGGAGGGCTCTTCCTCGTCGTCGCCGTCGCTCATGGCATCCTCCGTTCGAAGCAAGAAAAAGGGGAGATGGCGTCCCATCTCCCCTTCTTGCCTGAACTCGCCGGGTCGATGTGACGCCGGCGAAAATCGGTTGCCGGCTACTGGGTGGTCATGGCCATCGGGTTGACCGATACGTAGGTGCGGCCGTTGGCTTTGGTCCGGTAGACCACCTCGCCGTCGACGATGGCGAAGATCGTGTGGTCCTTGCCGAGACCGACCCCGTTGCCGGCGCGCCACTTGGTGCCGCGCTGACGCACGATGATGCCGCCGGCGCGCACGGCCTGGCCGCCGAACAGCTTTACGCCGAGGCGGCGCCCGGCCGAATCGCGGCCGTTGCGCGATGAACCGCCGGCCTTCTTGTGAGCCATGGCGCGGTCTCCTTATTCCTTGTCGTCGGTTTTCTTGGCGCGGGGCTTGCGCGCCGGCTTGGCGGCTGCGCCCTCGCCGGATGCAGCCGCCTTCTTGCGCGGCGGGCGCGGCGTCTTCGGCTTGGCCGGGACGGCTTCGGCCGCTGCCGCCTCGACCGCGGGAGCCTTGGGCGGCTTCGCCGCCGGCGCGGCCTTGGCCTTTGCCTTGGCCGCCTTGGGTTGGGCCCCGTCGGTCAGGATTTCGGTAATGCGCACGACGGTGTGCTGTTGACGGTGGCCGCGGCTGCGCTTGGAGTTCTTCCGGCGGCGCTTCTTGAACACCAGGATGCGGGCGGAGCGGCCCTGCCCGACGATCTCGCCGGCAACCGCCGCTCCGGCGACCAACGGGCTGCCGACCGTCACCTCGCCGTCGCCGCCGATCATCAGGACTTCGGTGAACCCGACCGGGTCGCCCGCCGCGCCAGGGAGCTTCTCGATCTCGATGAGATCGGCAGCGGCAACCCGGTACTGCTTTCCGCCGGTCTTGATGACAGCGAACATCTGAGCGTCCACCTTTGGCGGCGCGACCAACGAGGATCGCGAACCGGCCGACTGTCAAGAAATCGACCGGCGCGGCGGGCAGCCGCGCCAGTCGCGGCGCACTATAGGGATGGTGTTCCGGCTGTCAAGAATCGGGTGGGCGATCGGGTCAGCGGCGAAAGAGATGCCGGCCAAGCAGGTATCCGGCGAGGGCAGCGATCGCCACCGAGCCGAGCATACCGCCGTCCGCCCCACCGGCGCGCGGCCCGCCCTCGGCGAAGAGCGAGGCGGTCGACTGCGCCGGGCGCCGCCCGGTCATCGAGGCGACGAGCTGGAGCACGAGGGCGATCACCGCGGCGCCGCCGGCGACGATGGCACAGGCGGCAAGCCCGCCGAGCTGGCCGGTGAGCCAGACCGTCAGCGCGGCCAGCGCAAAGCCGAGCGCCAGGAGCCAGAACAGCGCCGCCAACAGAAGTGCCACAACGCGCCGGCGGGTGCGCCTCCTGATCGCCGCGAATTCGCCCTTGAGGGCGGCGAGGCCGACGGCGGAGAACAGCCAGGACAGCATGGCGCCTACCTGCGGCCGATGATGCCAATCACGAAGCCGATGCCGAGCGCGGTGAAGACCGCCGATATGGGGTTGCGTCTGATCTCGGCCTCGAGAGAGGCCACGGTGGCGTGAGCCGCATCGCCCGCGGCACCCGCCGCGTCGCCGCCGAGCTTCATGGCGTCGGAGAGAAGCTCCTCGCCGGCCGCGGCGGCACCCTTGGCGGCATCCTTGGCCGCCGACTTGACGGCCTCCCGCATGCCCGCCCGCGCCTCGGCCACGTCGCCGACCAGGCGGCGTACGGTCTCGGTGAGCGCCACGAGGTCGGAGCGCAGCGCTTCCAGGTCCTTGTGGAGGTCCTTTTCGGTGGCCATAACCGTCCTCTCCGCTCGTTCCGGCGCCGCCCGCCAGCCCCCGATCCTTGCCGGCGCGCCGATCCGGACCCACCTTACTACAGGGCGTCACCGGCGGCAAAAGACTGTCGCTGACCGGCGGCACCTTGTTCGACTTGGGTCGGCTCTATATGGTCCGCCGCGCCTGACGCGGCCGATCTCGGAGAGGTGCCGGAGTGGTCGAACGGGACGGTCTCGAAAACCGTTGTGCGTGCAAGCGTACCGTGGGTTCGAATCCCACCCTCTCCGCCAATTTCTGAGGTTTTTTGGCCCTCTTAGAATTTCTCTTAGTCACGCCCTAGTCACCCTCTTGGCGTACATTTCTGCATTTTATTTGGCGGGCCCTTCGCGCCGATGTTGCGGGCTCCTTCCCCTTCAAAGAATGAGCCGTCCCTGACTGAGTATTATTGGGATAAGTCTTCTTAGCTGCATATTATTATAGAGGACCGGAAGTTTCCTTCCGCACCGGAGCGGACGATCTCTTCCGCTCCTGACCGGAAGTTTTCTTCCGGTCAGTGCTGGCACGGAAGCCGGGCGGCTTGAGATCGAGTTCGTAGACGTTGGTCTTCCCGAGACCACGGCGCTTGATTTTCAGCAGCCCGTTCGTCTCCAGGGCCTTTAGATGCGTCCGGATGCTGCGCTCCGAAAGGCCCATGTCTTCGGCGAGCCGCTCTTGTCCGGGAAAACAGAAGTCATTTTGCCACGCGTAACTGAGCAGCATGGCAAACGCCATCTTGTCCCCTGAACTCAGTTTGTCGGACTTAAGCAGGAAGTTCGGGACCTGAGTGAAGCCCATGGCGGTCGCCAAATCCGCACCCTTGAGGATGATGTTCTTGTCTTTGAGGATGTCGCCCAGGCGCCGCGCAGGCTCGTAGTCCATGGTGCCTATTGTAAGCCCTGCGGCACCCCCAATTCGGAGTTATCCCCTATCCCCGGGGCGGAGGCTCGGGTTCGTTGGCGACTGTCGTCTCATCGCGCCGGTTGCCGAGCAATGGCGACAGCATGCGCTGCAAACCACCGATGAGGTGGTTGGTCTCGCGGGCACGCTCGGTTAGATCTTTGATCTGGCTGTCTTTCACGATGATCTGTCCGCGCAGAAATTCGTTCTCGCTTTCGATGCGCGCGACAAAGCGCGACATTTCGGGAATCTCGGCAGCGACAGGTCGCGACAGGTCGTTGCTTGTCGGGTCCTGTCGCAGGATGTCGTCGCTTGTCGCCGTGTTGACCTTTGAGGAAAAGTCAAGATTTTCTGCGGCGACAGGTGTCGCGACGTGCCGCGACAGGTCGCGACCTGTCGCGGGGGTTACCTCCTCGATGTAAGCGATATGTTTGTCGACCGACGCTGGCGTGATCAGATATTTCTCGCCGAAGCTTGTCTCGATCAGGCGGCATTCAAGATGACCCTTGGCGCAGTAGCGCTGAACGCTGCGCGGGGTGCGCGGGCGACCGGCGCGCTCGTAGCGCTCAAGCGCTTCATCGATCGAGAGGATGAATTCGCCGTCGGGAGTTGTCGCGACAGGTCGCGACAGGTCGATGTCTGTCGAGGGTTGTCGCGGGGTGTCGTCGGTCATGCCTTTATGATAACGCGCTTCGGTACGGGCTATCGCCAGTTATCCCCATCCGCGGGATGGCGGGGCAGGGAAGTGCGCCGGATGGTCCGCCAAATCGAGTGAGGGTATAATGGCGAATATGACTGAGGACGAAGAGTTGCGAGAGCCAACGGAGCCTTGGCCCAACGAGGAACAGCGGACCGCGGCGGTTGCTGCCTTCGCGGCGTTTGAAGAGGAGTGGCGACGCGAGCTGGACTAACGGGAGTGGGCGGGCGGCCTGGTCTTCACCTCCCGGCCGTGCATGCAAATGGATATCGTGGTTGAATGTATGCATGAGAATGCAGACCCTCATCAAAAGGCTAACAGCGTTGATGGAATTCTGGCCAGAAGAGGCACGGGAAAGAATTCTGGACGCTGCGTGGCGGATCGACGGGGACGTCTTGAGCGGTGCGATCGAGAAGGACCCGCCGCGAGGATCAGTCAGCAATAGGCCCAAGTTGCGGGTTTGATGACTGTCCGGCCGGAGGGCAGGGCCGGCCTCGCCTCCACCTCTAGGTGGTGCTGGAAAAGGCAGGTTGTGATAGAATGCCAACCATGACGACAAAACGCAAAAGTCTAATCGATCGCGTGTCTTCCTTGCCAGAAGGCCTCCTCGACGAAGTCGAAGAATCTCTCGACGGGATCGAGGAACTCCACGAAGGTGGCGTGTATCACGCCACTCCCGAAGAGCTGAAAGCGATTGATGAAGCGCGCGCGCAAATCGCGCGCGGTGAAGTGGCGACCGATGAGGAAGTCGAAGCCGCGTTCGCCAAATTCCGTGGCGCATGAAGGTTGAATACTCCCGGCGCGCGCTTGCGGACCTCGCGAAAGCCGGCAGAGACAGCCGGGCCTCGTTCGGGTCTGCGGTGGCGGAAGCGGTTGAGCGACGGATCCGTGAGGTTGTCGCGCGGATAGAGGGCGCACCAGGAAGCTCCCGTGAACTGTCTGCGCGACCGGGGGTGCATGTCGTCCCGCTTGTGAAGTACCCCTACAAGATTTTCTACGAAATCATTGGCGAGAAGGTAGAGATCCTGCACATCCGTCACACCTCACGGCGGCAGTGGGAAGGGGAATAAGTCGTCGTCCTAGGTGGGCATTAGCAGGGCAGGGAGACCGGCTTGGTGCCCACCACTCGGTCGCGCATAACGAAGGCCTGCGCTAAGATATCTCGTATGACAAAGCTGCTAGAGGAAGCGATTGTGAAGATGCGCGAGCTGCCCGAAGACGAACAAAATCGAGCGGCGGGATTTCTGTTGGATTTCGCGACCCCGGATGCTCAGGGCTGCCATCTGACCGATGAGCAGCTTGCCGAGGTGCGCCGGCGACGTGCCGTGAAAAA
>JBBDMC010000007.1:0-8913 GCA_040878485.1 Bauldia sp.
CGGGCCGCCACCCTGCACCCGATCTTTGCCGGCCGCGCCAGCGCCGACTGGCTGACGGCCCTCGACGCGCGCGGGATTCCCTGCGCGCCGATCAACGGCTTTGACGCGATTCTGGCCGATCCGCACGTGCGCGCCATGGGCCTCCTGCACGACCTGCCGCTGCCCGACGGCTCCCAGACCAGGACTGTGGGATTCCCGGTCGCCATGACCGGCTACACCTTTCGCGTCGAGCGCGGGCCGCCGGCGCTCGGCGAGCACACCGAGGAGGTCTTTGAAGAGTGGCTGGAGACGGTGTCTCAATGACCAATCCGGCGCCCCCCACCTTGCATCCGCTTGCCCCCCAACCACGGCCGGCTTCGGTGGCCGACGCGCAGGCCGGGCATCGGCGCCCGGTGACTTTGGTGGGCGCGGCGACGGATGCCGAACCCTCCGCCGGCGCCGGCGGCGCGCCTGAATACCGCTCGTCGATCGAGGACCTGATCGAGGAAGCCCGCGGCGGACGCATGTTCGTCCTGGTCGATGACGAGGACCGCGAGAACGAGGGCGACCTGGTCATCGCGGCGCAGTTTGCCACGCCCGAAGCCGTCAACTTCATGGTGCGCAACGCTTGCGGCCTCCTGTGCCTGGCCATGACCCGTCCGCGCGTCGAAGCCCTTGGCCTGGCGCTCATGCAGCAGTCGAATGGGAGCGCCAGACAAACGGCCTTTACCGTTTCCATCGAGGCGCGCGAAGGGGTCACCACCGGCATCTCGGCGCACGACCGGGCCCACACCATCGCGGTCGCGATCAACGCCGAATCGGCGCCTTCCGATCTGGTTTCGCCGGGTCACGTCTTTCCCCTGGCGGCGCGCGACGGCGGCACCCTGGTCCGCGCCGGCCACACCGAGGGCGCCGTCGACATTGCCCGATTGGCGGGCCTCATTCCCGCCGGCGTCATCTGCGAGATCATGAATCACGACGGGACGATGGCCCGCCTGCCGGCGCTCGTCTCATTTGCCCGGCGCCACGATCTCAAGATCGGCTCGATCGCCGATCTCATAGCCTATCGGCGCCGCACCGAACGGCTGGTGCGCCGGGTCGCCGACGCGACGCTGCGTGACGAGGAAACCGGCGACTGGCAGCTCGTCGCCTACGCCAACACCATCGAGCACTGCGAGCATCTGGCGCTGGTCAAGGGCGACCTCGGCCGGCCTGATCCGGTGCTGGTGCGCGTGCATGCGGTCGATCTGGTCGGCGACGTGCTGGGCGGATCCCGCTCCCGTCTGATCCGTTCCGCCATGCGAATGGTGGCTGAGGAAGGTCGCGGCGCCATCGTTCTTCTGCGCGATCCCTCGCCCACTCTGATTTCGGACCGGTTGCAGGCGCTGGGACAAGATGGGCCGCGGCGCGCCTCGTCTTTGCGCGATTACGGGATCGGGGCGCAGATCCTCTTCGATCTCGGCGTGCGCTCGATGATTCTGTTGTCCGATACGCACCGCACCATTGTCGGCCTGGAAGGCTACGGGCTGACCATCGACGAGCAGCGGCCGATCACGGCGGCCGCGCACGACGGTGCGCGTTGGCGCCAAACAAGCGAAAGGAGGTCGCCATAGTCGAAAACAGACCTCAGTCAGGCTGCGGCCGATCCCGGCGGCAGCTTTCGATGGGTCCGGCCGCGGTCGCGCGTCTTGCCGCGCGCCCCGCCTGACCGCGTTTCAGTCGCGCCCGCTCATCAGGCCAAGGTCGCCGTGAGCGCACCAAACAAATCGTGGCGCTTTACATGGGAGGACAAGACATGAGCATTCGTATCAACCGACGTAACTTGCTGAAGCTTAGCGGGGCGGCCTCGGTCGTCGGGGCGGCCAGCTTTGCCGCGCCATGGGTCGTGCGCACCGCCAACGCCCAGAGCGGCCCGATCAAGATCGGGTTCCCGGTGCCGCTGTCCGGCGTCTACGCCGACTACGCCGCCGACCAGGTCAACGGCGCCCAGTTGGCGATCGACCAGGCCAACGCCAGCGGCGGCGTTCTCGGCCGACAAGTCGAACTGCTCGTCCGCGACGATCAGCTCGACGTGCAGGTGAGCAGCCAGCTGTGCAAGGAGCTGGTGGAGAACGACAAGGTCGACTTCCTGTCGGGGGCCCTCGGCGAGCACACCATCCTGTCGATGAACGAGGCATCCCGCCAGTACAAGATGATCTTCATGGGGATCAACCAGTCGAACGACATCTTCACCGGCAACAACTTCAACAAGTACACCTTCCTCGAGGCGTTCACGCCGTATCTGTCGGTGACCTACCTGTCGCGGTGGGCGCTCGACAAATTCAAGCCCAAGCGGGTCTTCACGCTCGGCCCGGACTACCAGTGGGGCTGGAACAACCGCGATCAATGGAAGCGGCGCGTGGAAGCGGCCGGCGGCGAGATCGTCGGCAACATCATCTACCCGTTCAAGCACGAAGACTACACCCCGTTCATGCAGCAGATCCTCGACGCCAAGCCGGATCTTCTCGCCGCCGCCAACTTCGGCGACGAGCAGGTGTTCTTCCTCAAGCTGGCGATCCCGTACGGCATCCAGCAGAAGATGCCGATCGTGCTCACCCTCACCGGCACGACGCCGCGCATCCCCGCCGGCGCCGACGCCTTCGAGGGCGTTTTCGGCGGCACCACGTTCTACTGGGAGATGGCCAACACCATCCCCACCGCCAAGGCCTTCGTCGACGCCTTCAACGCCAAGCACGGCTGGCCGCCGGGCGACTACGGCGCCACCTCCTACAGCGCCATCCGTAACCTTCTGACCGCCACCCAGAAGGTCGGCGCCATCGATCAGGACAAGATCGTGGAGGCGCTCGAGGGGCTCGAGTACGACAACTACAAGGGCAAGGAATGGTTGCGGCCCTGTACCCACCAGTCGTTCCAGGACTTCTACGTGCTGCAATCGCGTGCGCAGCCCGTCGGCGAGTGGGGGTACTTCGAGATCGTCAATCACTCGACGTGGGACGAGGTCGACGAGCGCACCTGCCAGGAGCTTCGCGGCGCCTGACCAGGGGCCAGTAACCACAACCGGGACCGGGGCGCCGGTGCGGCGTTCCGCCGGCGCCCTGGTCCCGGGCCCACAGGCCTGAATAAGAGGAACACACCGATGAAGTTCAATCTCTTCGTCCTGCCAACCATCCCGGCCACGCCGGAGGAGCGGGAGCGGCTGAGGCCCATCGGCCGGAACAACGATCACTTCCAGGAAATGATCCGGCAGCTGCGTGAACTCGCCGTCATCGCCGACCAGATGGGTTTCTCGTCCTTCAGCACGACCGAGCACCATCTGCATTCGGAGGGGTTCGAGGCGTCGATCGCTCCGCTGATGTTTTACACCGACCTTGCCGCGCGCACCGAGCACATCAAGTTCGCCTCGCTCGGTCTGGTGCTGCCGACCTGGGATCCGATACGGGTGGCCGAGGAGATCGCCATCCTCGACCATCTCACCAAGGGTCGTTTCATCGCCGGCTTCGCGCGCGGCTACCAGGACCGCTGGTCCAACATCCTCGGCCAGCACTACCACGTCACCGGCGCTCCGATGGACGGGTCGACCATCGACAATCACAACCGCGAAGTCTTCGAGGAAATGTACAAGATCATCAAGATGGCGTGGACCCAGGAATCGATACGCTACAAGGGGAAGTTCTATGAAATCCCCACGCCCTTCGAGGTCGGCATCCAGCGCTGGCCGGTCGGCAAGACGTGGACCGCCAAGTACGGCGCCAGGGGTGAAGTGGACGAGAACGGCCACGTGCAGCGCGTGTGCGTCATCCCCAAGCCCTACACCTTGCCGCACCCGCCGATCTGGCAGCCTTTCTCGGTCAGCGAGAAGACCATCCGCTGGTGCGCTTCGGAAGGGATCATGCCGTGGATCCTGATCTCGCACCCGCCGGCGTTCCGTAAGCTCTGCGAAGCCTATCAGCAGCAGGCGGCCGAGGCCGGCCGCAAGCTGGCGCTTGGCCAAAGCATCGGCGCCCATCGCTCCGTCCATCTCGGCAAGACCCGCGAGGAAGCCTACAAGCTCGGTGAGGGCGCCGCCGGACAGGGGTGGCCCGACTACTTCGCGCCGTTCGGATTCTTCGAGGCGTTCCGCTTCCCCGGCGAGGAAACGCCGGTCCCCGAGACCTACGAGCGGATGGTCGAATCAAAGTTCGAGATGGTCGGCACCGTCGACGACATCAAGCGCGAATTCGATGCGATGGTGAAGAACACCAACCTCGAATGGTTCGGTTGGTACTTCGATCAAGGCGTCATGAGCTGGGATGAACAGCGGCGCCAGCTCGATCTGTTCGGCAAGGTCATGCAGGATTTCAAGGACGACGGTCCGGTGGCAAAGCGCGCCCATGCAATGGCCAAATAGGCGTTAGCCGACGGCGAGACAGAGGCGGCAGGTCTCCGATGAAGCTTCGGAACGGCCGATGAGCATTCATATTTCCTGGTCCGCCCTGGCGGCTCAGACCATCGTCGGCCTTTCGCTGGGCATGATCTACGTTCTCCTGGCGCTTGGCCTCTCTCTCATCTTCGGGCTGCTCGGGATCGTCAACTTCGCCCACGGCAGCTTCTTTCTCCTGGGCGCCTATCTCGGCTTCTACGTCCTTGGGCTGACCCACAACTTCTGGGCGGCCTTGCTGATCGGACCGATCCTGGTGGGCGGGATCGGACTGGCGGTCGAGAGGGTCCTGATCCGACCGCTGAACGATCGCGGCCCCGATGCCGCGCTCTTGGTGACGTTCGGCTTTTCGCTGGTCATCGTCGACGTCGTTCGCATGATCTGGGGAAAGAACGGCGTGCCATTTGATCTGCCGCGCGGACTGAACCGGGCGGTGGATCTGGGCTGGACGCTGATTCCAACCTACCGATTGTTCGTGGTCAGCGCCACCGTCGTTGTTCTGATCGCGCTTTGGGCGTTCCTGCTGCGCACCGATCTCGGTCTGATCATCCGGGCCGGAACGCGGGACCCGCTGATGACGCGGGCGCTCGGCATCCGCCTTGGCCGCATCCGGTTCCTGGTGTTTGGCCTGGGGGCCGGGCTTGCCGCCCTGGCCGGCGTCATGACCGCGCCGATGCTGAATGTGGCCCCGGCGATGGGGGTCAGCATGTTGATCGAGTCGTTTGTCGTCGTCGTGGTCGGCGGCATGGGGAGCATACCGGGCGCCATCGTCGCCGGCCTGCTGCTCGGCCTGGCGGTCAGCTACACCGTATTGTTCGCGCCGACCATGGGCGGCATCGTGATCTTTATCGCGATGGCGATCGTACTGTTGGTGCGTCCGCGCGGCATCTTCGGCGAGGCCGGCTTCCTGGGATGAACTGGTGGTGGATCGGACGTTGATGCGTCGGTTAAACAATTACTTTATCAAGAACCCCCTCACGTTGTTCTTGGGGTTCTTCTTGATTTTTCCCTTGATTGCTCCCTATTATGCGTTGGCGACCCAAGTATTGATCTTTGGCCTGTTCGCCATGGCCTTCAACATCGTCTATACCCACAGCGGCCTGTTTTCGCTGGGTCATGCCGCCTACTTCGGCCTTGGCGCCTATGGGGCGGGCCTCATCCTTCCCAGCGCTTATGGGACCGGGGAGGCCATCGCCCAATTCAAGGTCGAGTCGTTGTGGATCAGCCTGGTCTGCGGGGTGCTCCTCGCCGGGATCGGGGCGCTGGCGATCGGCGCGCTGTGCCTGCGGCGTCGCGGCATCTATTTCTCGATGCTCACGCTGGCATTTGCCCAGCTTCTCTACTTCACCGCCATACAGGCCTCGCCGCTGACCGGCGGACACAGCGGACTGCGCGGCATCCCGGCGTTTTCGCTGGACTTCGCCGGCCTTTCGATCCCGCTCAACAACCCCATCAATTTCTACTACTTCACGCTCGTCTTCGTCGGGCTGTCGCTGGCCGCCATGCGGCGGATCCTCGGCTCGCCGTTTGGATCCGCCATTCGCGCCGTGCGCGACAACGAGAGCCGCGCGGCCGCCTGCGGTCACGATGTGCGCGCGCTCAAGCTGCTCGCCTTCGTCTTCTCGGGGCTGTTCTCCGGGCTGGCCGGCGCGCTGAACGTTCTTCACCTGCGGATCGCCTCGATCGATCTGTTTCACTGGTCGACGTCGGCCGACGTGGTGATGATGACCCTGCTCGGCGGTGCCGGAACTTTCCTCGGCCCGTTCGTCGGCGCCGCGCTCTTCCTGGTGCTGCAATCGGAGTTCAATCGCATCACCGAATATTGGTCACTGTTCATCGGCACCGTGCTCATCCTGGTTGTGGTCTTCGTCCCCGGCGGCGTCTCCGGGTGGCTGCTGCCGCGGCTGGTTGCCGCCTACCACGGCGTGCGGGCGCGCATTCCCGCGCAGCGCTCCCGGCCACCGGCGGCGCGCCTCGGCCAGTCACGGCTCCTCGACCTCCCGCGAAAGTCCGATCGATGATCGGCGACGTCATGCTGCGGACCCAGCGGCTGACCCGGAAATTCTCCGGCTTCGTCGCCGTCAACGAAGTGGATTTCGAGGTCCGCCGGGGGGAACTGCGCGCCATCATCGGACCGAACGGCGCCGGCAAGACCACGTTCTTCCGGCTGCTTTCCGCCGATCTGCCGGTCACCTCGGGGAGGATCTGGTTCGAGGGCAGGGAGGTGACCGGCGCGCCGGCACACCACCTGGCCCGCCTCGGCGTCGGCCGCTCCTATCAGATCACCAACGCTTTCCCCAATCTGACGATCTTCGAGAACGTCCGCATCGCCTCGCAGCCGCCCTCCCTCGACTTCAAGTTTTGGGCCACCTATCGCCAGCCGAGCGAGCTGACCGACAAGACCAACCGGATTCTCGACATCGTGCACCTCTCTGGCAAGCGCGCTCTGTTGGCGAGCGAACTCTCCTACGGCGAACTGCGCCGCCTTGAGCTGGGGATGGCGCTCGGCACCGATCCCCGGCTCCTCCTGCTCGACGAGCCGACCGCCGGCATGAGCCCGACGGAAACGCAAACGACCATCGAACTCATCCAACGGATCGCCAAGGACCGCACTATCATCCTCGTCGAGCACAAGATGAACGTGGTGATGACCGTGTGCGACCGCATCTCGACGTTCCACCAGGGCAAGATCCTCGCCGAGGGCACGCCGGAGGAGATCCGCGCCAACCGCGACGTTCAGGCCGTCTATTTCGGAAGCCGCTGATGCTGGTCGTCGACAACATCCACAGCTACTACGGCGACGCCCACATCCTGCACGGCATCTCGCTCAAGGTCGACAAGGGCACGGTGGTGACGCTGCTCGGCCGCAACGGCGCCGGCAAATCGACCACCCTGAAAAGCATCATGGGCATCGTTCCGGTTCGCGCCGGCACCATCACCCTTTTCGATCGCCCGCTCGCCGGGCTGACCTGTGACGCGGTGGCCCGTCTCGGCATCGCCTACGTGCCGGAAGGGCGCGGAATCATCCCCAACCTTACCGTCGCCGAGAACCTGCGGCTGGGCGCGCTGGGCAGCGGCCGCCGCCGCGTCAATGGCGAGTGGGACGAAATCTTCGAGGACTTCCCCGCCCTCGCCGACATCCTCAGTCGCAAGGGCGGACTTTTGTCGGGCGGCGAGCAGCAGATGCTGGCGCTGGCGCGCGCCCTGGTCGCCCACCCCAGCCTCATCCTGGTCGACGAGGCGACCGAGGGCCTGGCACCGATCGTCGTTCAGACGCTGATCCGGGCGCTCAAGCGCATGAACCAGCGGGGAACCTCCATCCTCTTGGTCGAGCAGAGGCTGGATGTCGCCTTCGAGTTGTCCAGCCACGTCTACGTCATCGATCAGGGCCACAACGGGTTCGACGGCACCCCCGGCGAACTCGGGCGGGACACGGCTCTGCAGCAGCAACTCCTCGGAGTATGACGAAGGCCATGACCGAGGTTCATCCCGTTCTCACCATGGGCAGCCATCTCGGCGAGAGTCCCATTTGGGACGAGCCGGCGGGCGTGCTGTGGTGGATCGACATCTACAAGCCGACGCTCAATCGCTTCGATCCGAACAGCGGCCGCAACCAGGAGATCAAGCTCGACCAGAACATCCATGCGATCGCGGTGCGCCGGAGCGGCGGCATCGTCGGGTCCTTCCAGCACGGCATCGGCTTCGTCGACCCGGCGACCGCGACCGTCACCACGGTGGCCGATCCGATCGGCGCGGCGCCGGCCAAGTTCAACGACGGCAAGTGCGACCGCGGCGGCCGTTTCTGGACGGGGTCGATGTCGAACGATTGGGTGACGCCGCTCGGCTGCCTCTACCGCTTCGACGGCGACCGCACCCTTCGCATCATGGACACCGGCTTCAAGCTTTCGAACGGCATGGGCTGGAGCCTCGACGATCGCACGATGTATTTCACCGATTTCGGTCAATCGACGATTTTCGCCTATGACTACGATGCCGGCACCGGAGCGATCGACAACCGTCGCCCGTTCCTGACGATCCCTGAGGGCCAAGGCCAGCCCGACGGGATGACCGTCGATGCCGACGGCTGTCTGTGGGTCGCCCTGTGGGACGGGTGGGCGGTGGCGCGGTTTGATCCGGCGGGCAAGCGCGTCGCCACCATCCGGTTGCCGGTGATGCGGCCGACGAGCTGCATGTTCGGCGGACCTGATTTGGCCACCCTGTACGTGACCTCGGCAACCATGCTGCTCACCGAGGCCCAACGTGCCGACCAGCCGCTGGCGGGCGCCGTTTTCGCGATCGAGACCGGCGCCCACGGCGTCACCGAACCGAGATTCGGAGGCTGACGCCGATGGCGACGGCACCGGGATGGCATTGGCGATGCGCCCGCTGATCGTCGGCATCGGCGGCTCCACGCGCGAGGGCTCGACCACCGAGATGGCGCTGCGCGTGGCACTCAACGCCGCCCGCGCCAAGGGCGCCGAGGCGGTCTTCGTCGGCGGCCGCCAGTTGCAGTTTCC
>JBBDMC010000008.1:0-8863 GCA_040878485.1 Bauldia sp.
CAGATACGGTCCGAACGCCGGGCGGTCGAGCAGGCTCGCCATGGTGAACTCGCCGATGACGATGGCGAAGGTCAGGAAGGCGCCGGACAGGACCGCGACCCGAACGTTGGGCAGAATCAGTCGGAACAGGATGCGCGGCCACCTCGCCCCGAGGCTCTGCGCCGCCTCGGTCAACGTGCGCACGTCGATGGCGCGCATGCCGGTGTCGACCGCGCGATACATGTAGGGCAGCGCCAGCGTCAGGTAGCTGAACACCAGGAGAACATCGGTCGCCTGAGCGCTCGAGGTCATCGGCAGCCACGAAGAGGAATTGTAGAGCCGGAGATAACCGAAGACGATGACGATCGCCGGGATGACCAGCGGCAACAGCGTAATGAACTCGACGACCGGCCTGATCCGCGGCAGCCGGAGGCGAATGACGTAGGCGGTGGGCACGACAAGGAAAACGCCAAGCAGGATGGTGGCGACCGCCACCGCCGTCGAATAGCCGAAGCTTTCCAGGAAGCGCTGATCGGCGAATACCCATTGATAGGCATCGAACGAATACTCGCCGCGCCGTTTCTTGAGCGAGAACTGGAAGGTGGCGACCAGCGGGACGATGAAATAGGCCGCGCCAAGCGCGATCGCGAGCCACGGCCCGAAGCGAGCGGCCTTCATCTAACCCACCTCTCGCTGCGCGCCCTGAGCCAGATATAGGCAACGTTGGAGAGCCCGGTGATGACGATCATGCCGAGGGCGAGCGCGTAGCCGAGATGGGGATCGTGGAGCACGTCACCGCGGATCTGGGCGTAGAGCAGAATGGTCACGATGTTGAGCGACGAGCCGGTCAGCGCATAGGCGGTGGCGACCGCGCCGAAGGCATTGGCGAAGAGCAGCACGGTGGCGCCGAGCAGGCTCGGCCACAGCACCGGCAGGGCGACGTAGCGCCAGTACTGGAAGGGGCTGGCGCCGAGGATCGCCGAGGCCTCGCGCCACTCGCGCTTCAGGCCGTCGAGCGCCGGCATTAGGATCAAGACCATCAGCGGAATCTGGAAGTAGAGATAGGTGATCGTCAGCCCCCAGAAGCTCAGGATGCTGAAGCCAAGCGTCCTCAGATTGATTCCGAAATTCTGCGCCAGCAGAACGGTCACGACCCCGGTCGGGCCGAGGGTCGCCAGGAAGGCGAAGGCGAGCGGGATGCCGGCGAAATTGGATGCGACGCCGCTGAAGGTGGTGAGCACCGGCCGCAGCCAGCGCGGCACGCGGCCCATCACCACCGCATGAGCGAGGAAGAAACCGACGATCGCGCCGAGGATTGCCGAGGCGAGGCTGACCTTAACGCTGATCCAATAGGCGCTGAGGATCGGCGAACAGGCGATCCGCCGACCGATCGCATCGACGAAGAACGCGCCGGAAACGGGTTGGCACGCCGCGGACGTTTGCCGCGCCCTGCTCGTCGAGGGTCGGGAAGACGGCCGTTGCGTATGCCTCGGCCGGCGGCAACTTAGCCATCATGTCGGCGGGGATTTTGCCGTTCTTGGCCAAATCGTTGAACCGGATCGGATGGCAATAACCCTTCAGCCAACCGAGCTGGCCTTCGTCGGAATAGAGATACTCCATCCAAAGCTTGGCGGCGTTGGGATGCGGCGCGTAGGCGCTGATCGCCTGCACGTAGACGCCGGCCTGGACGCCGCTCTTCGGCACCACGATCTCGATCTTGGGGTTGCCATTGAGCGTGTCGCGATCGGCGAGCGCAAGGTAGTCCCAGCGGATGATGATCGGTGTCGAGCCTTGGGCGATGGATGCCGCCTTGCCGATGACCGGTACGAAGTTGCCGGCCTTGTTGAGATCGGCAAAGAACTTCAGCCCGGCGTCCCCGGCGGCGGCGCCGGCGGGGGCGCCGGTCGACAGCCCGGCGGCGTGGACGCCTTGGATGGCCGCATTGGAGGCGCGCGGGTCGCCGGCGAGTGCGACTGCGGCCTTGTAGTCGGCGGCAAGCAGGTCGGACCAGTCAGCCGGGATCTTTGTCACCATGTCGGCGTTGATCTCAAAGGTCAGAACGCCGTAGTAGTCGCCATACCAGGCGCCGTCGGCATCCTTGGCGCTGTCCGGGATGGTGTCCCAGGTCGACACCTTGTAGGGCATCAGCAGCCCTCCACCTTTCGACGACGGGCCGAACGACAGGCCGACGTCGATCACGTCGGGTGCCTGCGGACCCATGTTGCCCTTGTTGGCCTTGATTGCCTCGACCTCGTCGCCGGAGCCGGCGTCGGGATTGAGTTCGTTGACCTCGAGGCCGTACTTCGCCTTGAAGCCGGCGATCACGTCGCCGTAGCCGCACCAATCGTGCGGCAGGGCGATCGTCGTCAGCGTTCCCTCTTTCTTCGCCGCGGCGACGAGATCGTCCATCGCGTCTGCGGAAGCCAAGCCGGCCGAGGCGGATACCGCCAGCGCCGAAATCGATATCACGCGTGTCCAGTTCATCTTCGTTCCCCTGTCACCGTTGGGATTCGGAAAACCATTCTGTTACCGGCGCAGCGGCCGAACTGTCGCTGCTAGCACGAACGTTTGACGCTTGTGTGTTGATCGGCGATGAGCCCCCCATCTGACGAAACGTTACGACCAATTCAGGCCGGCCGCCAGCGCCTTCCCGCTTCCAGCGGCCGCCGCGAGACTGGCGCGGCCTGCCTGGCGGCGTCCGCACCGTCGCTCGAAAAAAGGACGCCGACCTCGCGGCGGATTGAGGTCGGCGTCACAATAACAGCGACCGTACGATACACAGTTCGGCCGTCGTCAGTCGGGTCACGGCACGCGCACCGCCGCCAGTCGAAGGCGGAGCATGGCCGCACCCGTGCCGCCGGGCGCGGCGGTACGGGCCAGAAACCGCCACCCCGGGCCGTCAGGAGGTGTTGACGCCACCCAAAGTCGAGCGACCAAGGTTGCCGGCAAATACGCACCGGCGTGGCGCTGGTCACCCTGACGCGCACGAACTAGCCGGTTCAAGCAACAGGACGATTTCGGATCGGTGACGGTTGGATGACCGCCTCGATCGCCCCGATGTTATCCACAGACAAATGCGGTGGCGCTGCGAGACTGCGGGCCTCACTGATCGGGGCGAGTTTGCGACCACGACCGCCCGCTCCGCAGGGCGGCCGGACCGTCCGGGCCAGCCGCCAAGGCAAGGAGCCCGCGGCTTCCCGGCCGCGGCCGCTGCCGGATGACGGTTATGTTATCCATCTGTCAACGCTGGCTTTGGCCGAATCCCAGCGGTTCGGCAGCCAATAAGTGGGCAGTTTACGGGCCGGCAATGATTAAAGTACAGGATGATCGATTGCGCTGAGCTTGCCAGAGGCATCAGATGAAGCCGCCTGCCGCGCAAAATTGCGGACCGGAGCAGCGTCGCGAGCGCCGGGTTCGGGTCCTGAAATCCGGACGGATCATCTTCAATGGCGGCTATACCGTCTTTGATTGCCGAGTCCGCAACCTGTCGACCGGCGGCGCCATGCTCGAGATGCCGAGCCTGCTTGGCATCCCAAGGCAATTCGACCTGGTGATCGACATCGGTCAGCGTCACCCCTGCACTGTCATGTGGCGGACCAACACGCTGATGGGCGTCGCCTTCGACGACGCCGAACGCAAGGGCTAGACCGGCAGCCGACGACAGGCGGCGGCAACGATGCTATGAAACGCCCGGTCTGTCACAGCCACGACGGAGCAACGACATGCAAGCAGGCCTTGCCGGCCTCTGGCCGCCGGTAGCGACGCCGTTTGGCGACGATGGCGGGCTCGATACGATCCGGCTCACCCGCCACGGCCGGGCGCTGATTGCCAACGGCGCCGACGGCTTGGCCATCCTCGGCACCACCAGCGAGGCCAATTCGCTGACGCTGGCGGAGCGGCGGCGGGTCATCGATGCCTATGTCGAGGCGGGGACCCCAAGGAGCCGGCTCCTGCCCGGCACCGGCGCGTGCGCGGTGGGCGACGCGGCAGAATTGACCCGCCACGCCGGCGAAATCGGCGCTGCCGCGGTGCTGCTGCTGCCGCCATTCTATTACAAGGACGCCACCGACGACGGGCTGTTCGCCTTCTTCGCCCGCGTGATCGAGCGGGCGGGCGCCAGGCCTCCGCGCGTCCTGCTCTACCATATCCCGCCGGTGGCGGTCGTCGGGTGGTCGATCGATCTCGTCAGGCGGCTGATCGAGGCCTTCCCCGGTATCGTCGTCGGCATGAAGGATTCATCGCGCGATTTCAACCATACGCGGCAGGTGATCGAGGCGTTTCCGGGCTTCGCGGTCTTTCCTGGCTCCGAGGTCTACGCGCTGAAGGCCATGGCGGCCGGGGCCGCTGGCTGCATCTCGGCGAGCGCCAACGTCAACGCGGCGGGGATCGCCGCGCTGGTGCGGCGGTGGCGGGAGCCGGACGCCGAGCGGCTGCAGGCCTCCGTAATCACCGTGCGCAAGGCGCTTGAAGTCCATGGCATGATCCCGTCGATCAAGGCGGTGCTGGCCGCACGCTACGCCGACGATGCGTGGCTGAACGTTCGCCCACCGCTCGTCAAGCTCGACCCGACGGCGCGATCGGCCCTGATGTCCGACCCGGCAATCGTCGCGCTTCAGCAACCCGTCGCCGCCTAAGCCGGCTTGTGGTGGGCGTGCCAGTGCCAGGCGATGTCGATGCGCCGCGGCAGCCACACCTTCGGCTGCGAGGCGACGTAGTCGAGGAAGCGGGCTAGCGCCGCCGCCCTTCCCGGCCGGCCGACGAGCCGGCAGTGGAGGCCGACCGACATCATCTTCGGCGCCCCCTTTTCTCCCTCGGCGCGGAGATAGTCGAACGTGTCCTTGAGATAGGCGAAGAACTGGTCGCCGGAGTTGAAGCCTTGTGGGGTGGCAAAGCGCATGTCGTTGGCGTCAAGCGTGTAGGGGATGATCAGGAACGGGCCGTGCGGCCCGCTGATCCAGTACGGTAGGTCGTCGGAATAAGAGTCTGAGCAATATACGAAACCGCCGTCCTCCGCCGCGAGCTTGACCGAGTTCACCGACGTGCGGCCGGTGTAGAGGCCGAGCGGGGCCGTGCCGGTCACCTCGGTATGGATGCGGATTGCCTGTCTGAGGTGGCTTCGCTCCTCGGTCGGGCTGAAATCCTTGTAGTCGATCCACTTGAGGCCGTGGCTGGCGATCTCCCAGTCCGCTTCGCGCATGGCGGCGACCGCATCGGGGTTGCGGGCAAGCGCCGTCGCCACGCCGTACACGGTCGGCTTCACGCCCGCGGCAGTGAACAGTCGATGCAAGCGCCAGAAGCCCGCCCGCGATCCGTACTCGTAGATCGACTCCATGTTCATGTGCCGCTGCCCGGGCCAAGGTGCGGCGCCAACGATCTCCGACAGGAACGCCTCGGAGGCGGCGTCGCCGTGCAGGATGTTGTTCTCGCCGCCCTCCTCGTAGTTGACGACGAACTGGACGGCGACGACGGCGCCCTCCGGCCATCGCGGGTCGGGAGGGTTGCGACCGTATCCGATCATGTCACGCGGATAAGCTTCGCCCATCATCGACTCCTAGGCGTGTTCGACGTTGGTCAATGAGCCCCCATCGTCAGCATCGTTAACGGCGCGTTAACGGGCATGGCCGACGCTGGCGACCGGCAGGATTCCAGCAGGACCGACTACCATGAAACGAAAGCTGCGGCTCACCGCCGACGATCCCGGGTTCGACGGGGAGCTCGACGAGCAGATCGCGCGGATGCGCCAGATGCTCGCCGTCATGGGGCGACAGACCAGCTTGTCGGCGCTCGGCGCCACGCGGACGAGGATCCCGGAGGCGCGCCCCGAGCAGCGCACACTGGCGGGCCCGGCGCATCGCGCCTAAGCACCGCCCTGCGCCGCCGCGTCGCCGGCGGACTTCTCGCCGAGTTCGGTCCGCAGGTGCCGGTGGTAAGCGCGCCAACTGGCAGGCAGGCAGCCAAGGTAGACCAGGCTCAGCACCATCATCGTCTCGAAAGGGAAGCTGAGCAGGAAGGCGACGATCAGGACGCCAAAGACGAACAACGGTGCCACCGAGTCGCGCGGGATGCGCCGGCCGATCAGCTTGCCGGACCACGTCGGGACCCTGCTCACCATCAACAGGCCGATGGCCAGCGTATAGAAAACCACCACCGGGGCGGTCAGAAAACCGTGCGGGACGCCGACCAGCTCGGCGTAGAGCGGCAGCATGACCACCATGGCGCCGGCCGGCGCCGGCACGCCGACGAAGAAGCTCGACTTCCAGTCCGGCCGGTCGGCGCTGTCGAGGGCGACGTTGAACCGTGCCAGCCTGAGGGCGGCGCAAATCGAGAACACCAGCGCGGCGATCCAGCCGATCGACCGCAAGTCGTCCAACGCCCAGACGTAGAGCAGCACCGCCGGCGCGACTCCAAAGTTCAGGAAGTCGGTGATCGAATCGAGCTCGGCGCCGAAGCGCGAGGTCGATTTGAGGAAGCGAGCCATGCGTCCGTCGATGGCGTCGAGGGCAGCGGCCGTGGCGATGAAAGCGACGGCCAACTCGAAACGCTGCTCCACGGCCATGCGGATGGCGGTCAGGCCGGCGCAGAGCGCCAAGAGCGTGATCAGGTTGGGCAGCACCAGCCGAACGGGAACCAGCGGGAGCTGGCGAAGTCGCCTGCGGCCGGGCGGCTCGTCGGGATCGAACGGCTGAAAGAGGGACATCTTCGTTCAATCCACCCGCACCCGCGTTTCGGCCGCCTCCGGACCGAAGCGGGCAATCACCGTCTCGCCGGCGATCGCGATCTGACCTTCGGCAACAATCACGGTGGCGGTCATCGGCAGGTAGACGTCGAGCCGGGAGCCGAAGCGGATGAGGCCGATGCGCTGGCCGGCGACCAACTCGTCACCCTGCTTGGCGAAGCAGACGATCCGACGGGCGAGAAGGCCAGCGATCTGGACGACCGCGACCGGCCCATGCCCGGTCTCCAGCACGAGCGCGTTGCGTTCGTTGTCCTCGCTCGCCTTGTCGAGATCGGCGTTGAGGAATTTCCCCGGGTTGTAGACGATCTGCCTGACGAGGCCGGCGAGCGGGGCGCGGTTCACGTGGCAGTCAAAGAGGCTCATGAAGATGGAGACCCGTCGGCGACTCTGCTCACCAAGGCCGAGCTCGGCTGGCGGCGTGGTGACCTCGACGGCGAGAACGCGGCCGTCGGCGGGGCTGACGACTAGATCCGGGTCGACCGGCGTCACGCGCGGCGGGTCGCGAAAGAAATACGCGCACCAGGCGGCAAGGATGATTCCGATCCAAAAAACCGGCTGCCAGAACCAGCCGAAAAAGACGGCGACGAAGAAGAGTATGGCGATAAACGGCAGGCCCTCGTGCCGGACCGGCGTCAGGGTCGTCCTGATCGAGTTGACGATGGCGTCGATCTTCACGGGTGATGAAATTCCGGGTCGCGGACGGTCCTAGAAAGCACGGAACTCCTGCCGAGTGAAGCAGTTCCACATCAGCCGGGTGGGTTACTCTTTGGCGATGTGATGCTCGAGTTCTTGCTCGATGTGGCGCAGCTCTTCGATCGCCTCGCGGATACGCCGCCGATCGGGGATGTTGACGGCGACGTGCCGGCCGACCCTGGTCATCGGCCCCTCCTCCCCGTCCGGCCCCCTCATGGCGTTCAGCCGATAGCAACCGATCGGTCGAGCGAAGCCCTTGAGGTGCATGTCGTCCATGCGCCGGCACTCGGCGACGTTCTCGATCAGCAGGTAGGTGGATTCGCTGATCAGGATGGTGTCGGCCTCGGCGGCGGTCTGCAGGCGGGCGGCCAGGTTCACCGGGCTGCCCAGCACGGTGTACTCGATCCGGTGCTCGGAGCCGAAATTGCCGACCGTGCAGTAGCCGGTATTGATCCCCATGCGGACCTTGAGCGGCTTGGAAATCCCGTTCTCGTGCCAGACCTTCTCGAGCTCGCGCACCCGTTCGCGCATGCGCAGTGCCATGCGGACGCATTTCAGCGCGTCGTTGCGATCGCCCTCGGTCTCGGGGTCGCCAAAGAAGATCAGCACGGCGTCACCGATGAACTTGTCGATAGTACCGCCATACTCGATGGCGATGTTGGCCATCTCGCTGAGGTAGGTGTTGATGAAGAACGACAGGCGTTCTGGCTCCATGCCGTCGCTGATTTCGGTGAAGCCCTCGATGTCGGAGAAGAAAATGGTCAGGTTCTTGCGCGCCAGCGGGTCGGTGGTCTCGCTCTTGCCGGAAAAGATCGAGCCGTAGATCTGCGGCGAGAGGTACTTCGCCAGCCGGTTAGCGATGCGCTCGAGCTGGCGGGTCTTCTCTTCGATCAGCTCGCGATCGCGCAGGCGCTCCTCCATCAGCCGCTCGCGCTCCATACGCAAGTTCCACTCCTCGGTGCGATCGACAAACTGCCCCTGCACGCCGTTCAAGTAAGAGAACGTCGGATCGTTGGTGTGGGTCGAGAGCAGGGAGAACATGCGGTCGTGGCCGTCGATCGTGAGCGGGATCGCGGGAATGAGCACCCGGCCCTTCTGCGCGAGTTGGCTGGCGAAGCTGTTGATGTATTCCTTGTCGACGCCGAGCTGGCGCAGGACGTTCGGGAAATGAGCATTGGAAACTTCGCCAAGGACGGGGAAGAACGAGCGGAAGTTGTCGTTGACCTTGAGGATACGCAGGTCACGATCGGCGAAGTAACAGGCTGTGATGGCGTTGCGAAAATTGAAGAAGCTGAGGTCGAGAATGTTGCCGCGATTGAAGATGTCCTCGAGGTTCATCATCGCAATGCTCGCCGAGCCGGTCCGGACCAGTCGCCGGCCACTGATACCACCAATCGGCGCCGATTGGTGCCGCCGATCTCACTCGGCGGGCAAGGGCTCGACCGCCGCGGCCCG
>JBBDMC010000009.1:0-3524 GCA_040878485.1 Bauldia sp.
TGCGTCAACGACCTCGTCGTCCAGGGCGCCGAGCCGCTGTTCTTTCTCGACTACTTCGCCACCGGACGGCTCGACCCGGCTTCGGGCGCCGCCATCGTCGCCGGCATCGCCCACGGCTGCCGGCTCGCCGGCGCCGCACTGATCGGCGGCGAGACCGCCGAAATGCCGGGACTCTACTCGGGCAGGGACTTCGATCTTGCCGGCTTCGCGGTCGGCGCGGTCGAGCGCGGCCAGGTCCTGCCGCGCGGCGACGTGCGGCCGGGCGACCGGGTGCTGGCGCTCGCCTCCTCCGGCCTCCATTCCAACGGCTTCTCGCTTGTCCGCAGGCTGATCGCGGAGGCCGGTCTCCGCCTCGAGGCGCCGGCGCCGTTCGACAACGCCCGATCGCTCGGCGAGGCGCTGCTCAGCCCCACCCGCATCTACGTCCGGCCGCTGATCGAAGTCATCCGAGCGACCCACGGCATCAAGGCGCTCGCCCACATCACCGGAGGCGGGCTCACCGACAACATTCCGCGCGTCCTCCCGGCCGGGGTTGCGGCGCGCATCGACCTTCGGCGCCTACCGGTACCGCCGGTCTTCCGCTGGCTGGCGGGGCTCCAGCCGGTCGGCGAGGCCGAGATGCTGAGAACGTTCAACTGCGGCGCCGGCATGGTGGTGGTGACGGCGCCGGGCGAGGTGGCCGCAATCGCCGCCGCGCTCTCCGCCAGGGGCGAAACGGTGGTCGAGATCGGCCGTATCGAGGCGCGCGCCGGGCCGGCGGTCGTCTACGACGGCTTCCTCGATCTCGGCTGATCGCCATGGCGCGCAAGAAGGTCGCCGTCCTCATCTCGGGTCGCGGCAGCAACATGGCGGCGCTGATCGCCGCCGCCCGCAAGCCCGACTACCCGGCCGAGATCGTCCTCGTCGTGTCGAGCCGTGCGGGCGTTGCGGGAATCGAACGGGCGGCAGCCGAGGACGTCGCGACCGCGGTGGTCGATGCCGCGGCCACCGCCAACCAGGCGGCCTTCGAGGCGGCGGTCGAGGAGCGCCTCGCTGGAGCCGGGGTCGAGATCGTCTGCCTTGCCGGATTCATGCGGCTGTTGTCGGCAAGTTTCGTCGACCGCTGGCGCGACCGGCTGGTCAACATCCACCCCTCGCTGCTGCCGGCCTTCCAGGGGCTCAACACCCACGCCCGCGCCATCGCGGCTGGCGTCAGGCTCCACGGCTGCACCGTCCATTTCGTCCGCCCCGCCATGGACGATGGACCGATCATCGCCCAGGCCGCGGTTCCGGTGCTGCCCGACGACACCGCGCAGACGCTCGCTGAGCGCGTGCTCGCCGCCGAGCACCGCCTTTATCCGCAGGGGCTGGCGCTGGTCGCCGCCGAGCGGACGCGGGTGGTCGGCGAGACGGTGGTGATCGCCGACCTGCCGCCGCAGCCCTCGCTCGCCATGCTGATGTCACCGGGGGCGTTCTAACGCCGGCGGCAGACCATCGCGGCGCTCGCGAATGCGACTCGCGTCTCACTTTTCACCGCTCGCGCTGCGTTCGGCATATTCGTCGACAAGCGCGCGAATCATGCGTTGGTAGGAGACACGCCGTCGCTTGGCCTCGCGCTTGAAGAAGCTGATGCTGCGCCGCGTCAGGTTGAGCGTCACTTTGACGTTGGGCTCGGCCAGCACCAGATCATCCGGTCGCGGCAGGAAATCGCCGACCACCCGCGTCCGACTGATTTCACCCTTGGTGTAACGGACCGTTTTCTCGGTCATAGATCGTCTTGCCTTTCCGCCAACAGCCGGCTCCGATGATCCGGATGCGACCGCCGCGATAGGTGAACCGCACCGTCATCACCCCGATATTCGTCCGTCCAAAACAGAAGTAGCGCTGTTCGCCCGTGCCGTGGGTCAAGTCCTCTGCGATGACGCGATGCGGATCGAGGAATGCGCGCTGCGCTTCGAAAAATGCGACCCCGTGCTTCCGACGATTGATCCGGTCTTTCTCGACATCCCACTCAAAACTCGGCTCCCCTGCCATATGGGCATCTTACCATACTATTGTATGGTATCGATGGACAGTTCGAGCCCTGGCCTTGCCCGCCGCCCTCCCCGGTGGCACCACGGACCATGAACTACCGCCACGCCTTCCACGCCGGCAATTTCGCCGACGTGGTCAAGCACGCCGTCCTTGCCCTCCTGATCGAGCGGCTGAAGGCCAAGGACACCCACTTCCGCGTCATCGACACCCACGCCGGCGCCGGCCTCTATCAGCTGACCGGCCCCGAGGCGAGCCGGACGGGCGAGTGGCAGGGCGGCATCGGCCGCCTGTGGAACCGGCACCTGGCGCCGCCGCTCGCCGGCCTCCTCGCCCCCTATCTCGACGCCGTTGGCGCCGCCAACGAGAACGCTCGGCGTCTCGTCCGCTACCCCGGCTCGCCGTGGATCGCCCGCCACCTCTTGCGCCGGCAGGACCGGCTGACCGCCGTCGAGCTCCACCCGGAGGCGGGCGCCGCCCTCGCCGCCCTTTTCGCCGGCGACGTCCAGGTCCGCACCGTCGCCCTCGACGGCTGGCTGGCGCTCGGCGCCTTCGTGCCGCCGAAGGAGCGGCGCGGGCTGGTCCTGGTCGATCCGCCCTACGAGGCGGAGGGCGAGTTCGACCGCCTGGCCGCCGGCCTGATCAACGCCCACAAGCGTTGGCCGACCGGCATCTACGCGCTCTGGTACCCGGTCAAGGACCTCACCGCGATCGACGGCCTAAAGCGCGGGCTCGCCGACGGCGGCCTCCGCCGCCTTATCCGCGCCGAGCTCTTCGTCAGGGGGCGCGGGGCCGGCGGCAGCTTCAACGGCGCCGGCCTGGTCATCTGCAACCCGCCGTGGCGGTTCGGCGAAACGCTGGAATCGCTCCTCGCCGGCCTGGTCCCGGTCCTCGCCGACGGACCCGGCGCCGGGCATTTGATCGACGAAATCGCCGGGGAATGACGCCGCGCCGACCTTGACCGGCGCCGCCGGGCCGTCGCATGGTCGGCGGACGCCGCAGACGTGGGGGACGACCATGTTGCGCATCCTGGTGATCGTTGCACTCGCCGCCGCCGCCGCGCCCGCAGCCGTGGCCGCCGACTACGGCCTCGCCGCCTCTCCCCCGCCGGCCGGGCCGGCCTACGGGCTCGCCCCGGCGTGCGATGAGTCGTCCGTGCTTGCCCGCATCTCGGAGAAGTTCGCCTACCAGGACGCCAATCTCATCGGCTCCGGTATCGCCATCGCCGGCATCGAGGGCGCCGGCGAGCGGGGGCTGAAGGCGGGCGGCCCGAGCCGCGTCGACCGGCGCTACTGCGCCGCCACCGCGCGCCTGTCGAACGGGCTGAGCGCCGAGGTCGTCTATCTGATCGAGGGGCCGAAGCTCGGCACCTTCTCGATCGGGTGGAACGTCGAATCGTGCCTGCCCGGCTACGACCCCTACCGGGTCTACGGCCAGCGGTGCCGCTCGGTCCGTCCCTGACGGTTGGCGCGCCATAAGAAACGAAAAGCCCCGCAGCGGGTGCCCCAGCGGGG
>JBBDMC010000009.1:3534-8836 GCA_040878485.1 Bauldia sp.
GACGCGGGCGGCGGGGGGGCCTCGCGGGAGGAGTCCGGTCGCTTAGAACTTGAAGCCGACGCCGACCATCACGTCGTGGGAGGCGTATGAGAAGGTTCCTGGCATAAACGTGGTCGAGCCGAGATTGGTGTAGCGGTACTCGAGCCGGCCGGTGAGGTTCTGGGTGAGGGCAACATCGACGCCGGCGCCGGCCGTCCAACCGAGCCTGGTCGAGGTCTCGCTGCTGGCAAGGCCGGTATCGACCGCCTTGACCTGGCCGATCGCCAGACCGCCGGTGCCGTAGACCAGGACGCGGCCGGTGGCGTAGCCGACGCGGCCTCTCAGCGTCGAGTTCCACGGGCTGGAGATGGTGGTGGTTCCCGACGTGCCGCTCTTGCCGGTGAAGGTGAAGTCGCCCTCGACGCCGAGGACGAGGTTGGTGCCGGTCTGGAAGTTGGCGCCGGCGTAAGCGCCGCCGAGCCAGCCGCTGCCGGAGACGGTGCCGCTGCTCCAGCCGTAGCCGCCGGTGAGGCCGGCGTAGGGCCCGCTCCAGCTATAGGCTGGCGCCGCCCCAAAGGGCGCCGCCGGAGGCGGTTCGTAGGGCGGTGGGGCGTCGGCCGCATGGGCTAGGCCAGCGCCGGCGAGGAGCGCGGCGAGGCTTGGTCCGAGGATTTGGGTACGCAACATGAGTGACCTCCTTATCGATCCGTGCCACCGAACGCATTCGTCAGCGACGAAAATGCCCGGCTTCCGTTGGGCGCGGATGTAAGGCTGGCAATATGGCGTAAGCGTTAACAAAGTGCGGCGAGGATCAGGCCATCCGATGACCGATTGTGGCGTTGCAGCATGGTGACACGTCGATCTAACCCGTTGGCCGGCTTGGCTTCTCGACCACGGGCGGCGGCGCCCTATCTTGCTCCCGATCCGGGACGCACGTCCGTCCACGATTAAACAGGGTTAACCAAAGGTTATGGATTCACCCCCTCCCGTCGCTCTGGTCACCGGTGGGGCGCGGCGTATCGGGCGCGCCATCGTCGAGGACCTTGCCGCCAACGGCTGGGCGGTCGCCATCCACTACAACCGCTCGCGCGACGACGCCGAGCGCTTGGCCGCCGGCATCACCGCCTCCGGCGGACGGGCGGCGCTGGTCAACGGCGACTTCGCCGAGCCCGAATGCCTGAAGCGGCTCGTCCACCAGGCCGCGGACGCCCTCGGCCCGCCGACGCTTCTCGTCAACAACGCCTCGATCTTCGAGCCGGATCAGGTCGGCCGCCTCGACCGGGAGCTGTGGGAGCGGCAGATGACGGTCAACCTGACGGCGCCGATCTTTCTCGCCGAGGCGTTCGCCGCCCACGTTCCCGACGGCGTCGAGGGCAATATCGTCAACCTCCTCGATCAGCGGATCTGGAAGCCGACGCCGCGCCACTTCTCCTATCAGATCTCCAAGTCGGCGCTGTTCGTCGCCACCGAGACGCTGGCCCAGGCGCTGGCGCCGAAGATCAGGGTCAACGGCATCGCGCCGGGGCCGGTGCTCAAGAGCTCGCGCCAGACCGAGGAACGCTTCCGCCGGCAGGCGCAAGCGATCCTCCTGCGCCGGCCGCCCGAACTGGCCGATTTCGGCCGCACCATCCGCTACCTCGTCGCCACGCGGTCGATCACCGGCCAGGTGATCGCGCTTGACGGCGGCCAGCACCTCGGCTGGCAGACGCCGGACATCGCCGCAACCGAGGAATAGGACGAGCGTGTCCCGGGCGCGGCGCAGCGCCATAGCGGTGCGCTGCAGAACCGGGACCGATCAATTCAGGGACCGGCTGGCATCATCGGCGGCGAGTCACTAGGGTCCGCGCATGGTTGAGGCGCGCACCAATCGCCGGCTGGCGGCGATTCTTGCCGCCGACGTGGTCGGCTATTCCCGCATGATGGCCGGCGACGAGGCCGGCACGCTGGCGGCGTTGAAACGTCACCGGGAGATCGTGTTCGACCCAGCGGTGGCCCAACACCATGGCCGGATCGTCAAGCTGATCGGCGACGGGACGCTGGTCGAGTTCAGCAGCGTCGTCGACGCGATCAATTGCGCCCTGTCGGTGCAGCGGGCGATTGCGGCCGAGGCGACGGCGGAACCAAGAATCACGCTCCGCATCGGCGTCAACCTCGGCGACATCATCGTGGACGGCGACGACATCTACGGCGACGGCGTCAACGTCGCGGCCCGGTTGCAGCCGTTGGCCGAGCCGGGTGGCATCTGTGTTGCCGCGATCGTCAACGACAGCGTCGGAAGCCGGATCGACGTTGCCTTCACGGACGGCGGCGAAGTGCAGGTCAAGAACATCGACCGTCCGGTCCGCATCTGGAAATGGCACCCGACCGACTCAGGCGGAAAAGGCCCCGCTCCAGCCGTCCCGCCGCAGAGCGAGCGCGGCGTCCTTCCCTCGCTGGCCGTGCTGCCGTTTCAGAACATGAGCGGCGACCCTGAGCAGGACTATTTCGCCGACGGCGTGGTGGAAGACCTGACCACGGGGCTCAGCCGGTTCAAATCCTTCGCGGTGATCGCGCGGAATTCCTCCTTCGTCTACAAGGGCCGGGCCATCGACGTGCGTCAGGTCGCGCGTGATCTCGGTTGTCGCTACGTGGTCGAGGGCAGCGTCCGCCGCGCCGGTAGCCGGCTGCGCATCGCCGCCCAGCTCATCGATGGTGGCACCGGGTCGCATCTGTGGGCCAACAATTTCGATGGCACCGTTGCGGATATCTTCGACATGCAGGACCGGATCACCGAAAGCGTGGTCGCCGTGGTCGAACCGAAGATCCAACAGGCTGAAATCGACCGTTCACGCCGCGAGCGGCCAGAGAGCCTCGACGCTTACGATCTTTACCTGCGGGCGATGGCCAAACTCGGCACGCTGCGTCCAGAGGACAGCGCCGCGGGTCTCGCGCTTCTCGACCGGGTCATCGCGATGGACCCCGGATATGCCAGAGCCATTGCCATGGCGGCGTGGGGCTACGAGCACCGCATCCACATGGGGTTGCCGCCGCTTGGCGCTAATGACGAGCAAAGGTGCCTCGAGCTGGCGCGCGCCGCGCTAGCTATAGCGCGCGACGACGCGCTCATCCTCGCCCATTGCGGCGTCATTCTTCAGCTCGTCGCCCACGACTACGAGCAGGGACTGCTGACCATCAAGCGTGCTGTGGAAATGAATCCCAACGATGTGGGGTGCGTGTTCTTTGCGGGAGTCGGCCACCTGAAGGGCGGCAGTCTCGATGAGGCCATGACCTTCTTCAAACGTGCGACACGGCTTGATCCCAGCAGCGGCCCGCCGAAATCCGGCGTCGCCCACGTGCACCTTTGCCTCGGACACTACGAAGAGGCGCTGGAGTGGGCCGGTCGGTCGCTGACCATCAACCCCAATTTCGGCTGGACACACTGGGTCCTGATCGCCGGCAACATGCTTCTTGGACGAGCGGACGAAGCGCGGCGTGCACTGGCCACCTATCGGGCGACCGCTCCTGAGGCCACACTCGCGAGGATTCGTAGTGGCCAGCACACCAAGGACCCGCACCGGCGTGACGTACTGGTCGAGGGCTTGCGGTTGGCGGGGATGCCGGAGGCGTAGCCCTCACCGGCAGGCCGTAACGGCCGCGGATCGCGGCGAGCATGGCGGCGCCGTCGAGCGGCGGTTGCGGTCGCATCGAAGGGTTTCCCGAGCCGGCTGGCGGGTCGCTATATATCAGCCATGAGCCAAACCCCCCACGGCAGCAGCGAGCCGGCGACCGCCGGCCGCGGCATCGACGTGATCGCCGACGCGGCGAAGCGGCTGCCGAACGGACCCGGCGTCTACCGCATGATCGACGAGGGCGGCGCCGTCCTCTACGTCGGCAAGGCGCGCAACCTCAAGAAGCGGGTGCAGAACTATACCCGCGTCAGCCAGCCCGCGCGCCTCGCCCGCATGATCCAGGCGACGGCGACGATGGAGTTCGTCTCCACCCGCACCGAGACCGAGGCGCTGCTGCTCGAAGCCAACCTGATCAAGCGGCTCAGACCGCGCTTCAACGTGCTCCTGCGCGACGATAAGTCGTTCCCCTATATCCTGATCACCGCCGACCACGATGCGCCGCAGCTCGCCAAGCACCGCGGCGCCCGCACCCGCAAGGGCGCCTACTTCGGCCCGTTCGCCTCGGCCGGCGCCGTCGGCCGCACCATCAACGCGCTCGAGCGCGCCTTCCTCATCCGCTCGTGTTCCGACGCGGTCTTCGCCAGCCGCACGCGGCCGTGCCTGCTCTATCAGATCAAGCGCTGCTCGGCGCCGTGCACCGGCGAGATCGGGCGCGACGACTATGCCGGATTGGTCAAGCAGGCCAACGACTTCCTCTCCGGCCGCAGCCAGGCGGTGCGGGCCGAGATGCAGAGGGCGATGGCGGCGGCCTCCGAGCGGCTCGATTTCGAGGCCGCCGCGCGCTACCGCGACCGCCTCACCGCCCTCTCCCACGTCCAGGCGCACCAGGGCATCAACCCGCGGACCTTCGAGGAAGCGGACTTGTTCGCCTGTCACCAGGACGGCGGGGCGACCTGCGTCGAGGTATTCTTCTTCCGCGCCGGCCAGAACTGGGGCAACCGGGCTTATTTCCCCCGCGCCGACAAGGCGTTGGAGGCGGCTGAGGTGCTCGGCGCCTTCCTCGCCCAGTTCTACGACGACAAGCCGGTGCCGAAGCTCATCCTCCTGTCGCACGCGATCGAGGAGCAGGCGCTGTTGGCCGAGGCGCTCAGCGAGCGCAGCGGCCACAAGGTCATCGTCCTGGTCCCTCGGCGCGGCGAGAAGAAAGACCTGATCGCCCACGGGCTCGCCAACGCCCGCGAGGCGCTCGGCCGCGAGCTCGCCGTCTCGTCTTCGCAGACCAGGCTCTTGGCCGCCCTTGCCGAGCGCTTCGGGCTCGCCGAGCCGCCGCGCCGCATCGAGGTCTACGACAACAGCCACATCATGGGCACCAACCCGGTCGGCGCCATGATCGTCGCCGGCCCCGAAGGCTTCATCAAGGCGCAATACCGCAAGTTCAACATCCGCTCTGAGGACCTCTCACCCGGCGACGACTACGGCATGATGCGCGAGGTCCTCGGCCGTCGCTTCTCGCGGCTGATGCGCGAGGCCGGACCCCGCGACGGCGGAAGCGCCAAGGACGATGGCAGCGGCCCGTGGCCCGATCTGGTGCTCATCGACGGCGGCCCCGGCCAGCTCGCCGCCGCAAGCGAGACGCTGGCCGAGCTCCGCGTCACCGACCTGCCGCTCATCGGCATCGCCAAGGGGCCGGACCGGGACGCCGGCCGCGAGTCCTT
>JBBDMC010000010.1:0-7081 GCA_040878485.1 Bauldia sp.
GGTCAAGCGGGTCGAGTACGGCAACGTCATCGTCGATCTCGGCCGCGGCGAGGGCATCATCCGCCGCGACGAGCTGATCCCGCGCGAGACGTTCCGCTACGGCGATCGCGTCCGCGCCTACATCTACGACGTTCGCCGCGAGCAGCGCGGGCCGCAGATCTTCCTCTCCCGCACCCACCCGCAGTTCATGGCCAAGCTGTTCGCGCAGGAAGTGCCCGAAATCTACGACGGCATCATTGAGGTGAAATCGGTCGCCCGCGACCCCGGCTCGCGCGCCAAGATCGCCGTCATTTCGCGTGACTCCTCGATCGACCCGGTCGGCGCCTGCGTCGGCATGCGCGGCAGCCGGGTTCAGGCAGTGGTCAACGAGCTGCAGGGCGAGAAGATCGACATCATTCCGTGGTCGGCCGACGCCGCCACCTTCATCGTCAACGCGCTGCAGCCGGCCGAGGTCGCCAAGGTGGTCCTCGACGAGGACGCCGCCCGCATCGAGGTGGTGGTTCCCGACGAGCAGCTGTCGCTCGCCATTGGCCGTCGCGGCCAGAACGTGCGCCTGGCTTCGCAGCTCACCGGCTGGGACATCGACATCCTGACCGAGCAGGAAGAGTCGGAGCGCCGCCAGAGGGAGTTCCACACCAGTTCGAACCTGTTCATCACCGCCCTCGACGTCGACGAGGTGGTCGGCCAACTGCTGGCGTCCGAGGGCTTCTCCACCATCGAGGAGATCGCCTATGTCGAGCCTGCCGATCTGGCTTCGATCGAGGGCTTCGACGAGGCGACCGCGGCCGAGTTGCAGATGCGGTCGCGCGAGTACCTCGCCAGAGTCGAGGCTGAGCAGGACGAGGAGCGCAAGAAGCTCGGCGTCGCCGACGACCTGAGACAGGTTCCTGGCATCACCACGGCAATGCTCGTCGCCCTCGGCAAGGCCGCCATCAGGTCGCTCGAGGATTTCGCCGGCGCCGTTCCCGACGAGCTCGTCGGCTGGGTCGAGCGCAAGGACGGTGAGGCGACCCGTCACGCCGGCGCCCTCGACACCTTCGACCTGTCGCGCGCCGACGCCGAAACGATGATCATGGCGGCGCGTGTCGCCGCCGGCTGGATCACCGAGGAGGACCTGCATCCTCCGGTCGAGGAACTAGCCGCCGCCGAGGCGCCACCGGCGGCCTGATGAGCGGGAGGCCAAAACATTGCCGCGTGTGAACGAGGCCAGCGAACGCACCTGCATCGTCACCCGGCAGGCATTGCCGGTCGATGCGCTGATCCGATTCGCTTTGGCCCCTGACGGTTCGGTTGTTCCCGACCTTCGCCGCCGGCTGCCCGGCCGCGGCGCCTGGGTCACGGCGTCGGCCGTGCATGTCCGCCTGGCCGAGCGGAAGCGCCTGTTCGCCCGCGCCTTCGGCGGCCCGGCGATCGTCGAGCCCGGGCTTGTCGAGCGGCTCGATGCGCTCTTGGTCTCGGCGGCGACCGGCGCCTTGTCGCTCGCCCGCAAGGCGGGAAGCCTGGTGGTAGGCTTCGCCAAGGTTGAGCGGGCTCTGGCCGGCGATCCGGTGGTCGCGCTGATTCATGCGCTCGACGCCGCTCCTGACGGCCTCGACAAGTTGGCCGCCGCCGCCCGCCGGCGCTTCGGCGAGGGCTCGCCGCCGGTTGTCGCATGCTTCACTGGCGAGCAACTGGATTTGGCACTCGGCCGAACTAATGTGATACATGCTGCTCTGCTCGCGGGGCCCGCGAGCGACTATGTGCTGGCGCGGGTTCGGGACCTCGTGCGCTACCGCGGCGATGGCGACCCGGACGGCGGTGGCGGCCGCCCGACCAACGCCCTGAACCAACCGAACCAAGCGTCCGCGGGACTCTAGGAACGTATGAGCGAGACCAAGAATACCGGTGAAAAGACCATCGTCATGGCGCGGCGGCCGCTGGGGCTGAAGCGTGGCACCAACATCGAGCGCGACACGGTTCGCCAGAGTTTCTCCCACGGCCGCACCAACACGGTTCAGGTCGAGCGTAAGAAGCGCCGCGTTGTCTTGCCGGGCGAGCAGAAGCTCGAGCCGCCACCTCCGCCGCCCGTCGCCCGGGCCGAGCCCGTCGAGGTCGAGACCCGCACCGCCGCCGAGGAGTCTCGCGCCGCCGCTCGCGCCGGCCTGGTTCTGCGTCAGCTTTCCTCCGACGAGATCGACGCCCGCGCCCGCGCGCTGGCTGACGCCAGGGTTGAGGAAGCCGAACAGCGCCGTCAGGCGGAGACCGTGGCTGCGCGCCGCGCCGCCGAGGGCGAGCGCCAGGCCCGCGAGCGGGCCGAGGCCGAACGCCGCCAGGCCGAGGAAGACGCACGTCGCCAGGCCGAGGAAGCCGCGCGCCAGCGCGCTGAGGATGCCGCCCGCCGGCGCTTTGGTGAAGAGGTGCGCAAGCCCGACGGCGCCGCCGTTCCCGGACGCGTCACCGACCTGAAGGCACTCAAGGAGGTCGAGGAGGAGGACGAGGCTCCCGCCGGATTCCGCAGCCGAGCCAAGGTCACCCGGCCGGCCGAGCCGAAGCCGGTCCGCCGGGTCGAGGAGCGCCGGCGCGGCAAGCTGACGCTCGCCAACGCGCTAGACGACACCGAGCGCGCCCGCTCGCTTGCCTCGATCCGCCGCCGCCGCGAGCGCGAACGCGCCCGCGCCCATGAACAGGGCCCGCGCGAGAAGGTCGTCCGCGAGGTCGTCATCCCCGAGACCATTACCATTCAGGAGCTCGCCGGCCGCATGGCCGAGCGTTCCGTCGAGGTGATCAAGGTCCTCATGAAACAGGGTCAGATGGTCAAGGCCGCCGACGTCATCGACGCCGACACCGCCCAGCTGATCGCCGAGGAGATGGGTCACAGCGTCCGCCGCGTCGCCGAGGCCGACGTCGAGGAGGGGCTGTTCGCCAGCCCCGACGCCGAGGCCGATGTCAAGCCGCGCCCGCCGGTGGTCACCGTCATGGGCCACGTCGACCACGGCAAGACCTCGCTGCTCGACGCCATCCGCAAGACCAGCGTGGTTTCCGGTGAGGCCGGCGGCATCACCCAGCACATCGGCGCCTATCAGGTCGAGCACAAGGGCCACCAGATTTCGTTCATCGACACCCCCGGCCACGCCGCCTTCACCGCCATGCGCGCCCGCGGCGCCAAGGTGACCGACATCGTGGTGCTGGTGGTCGCCGCCGACGACGGCGTCATGCCGCAGACCGTCGAGGCGATCAATCACGCCAAGGCGGCCGGGGTTCCGATCATCGTCGCCATCAACAAGATCGACAAGCCGGACGCCGATCCCAAGCGCGTCCGCAGCGATCTCCTCCAGCGTGAGGTGTTCGTCGAATCGATGGGCGGCGAGGTGCTCGACGTCGAGGTCTCGGCGCTGACCGGCGCCAATCTCGACCGGCTGCTCGACACCATCCTGCTGCAGGCCGAGGTGATGGAACTCGGCGCCAACCCCGACCACGCCGCCGAAGGGACGGTGATCGAGGCCCAGCTCGACCGCGGCCGTGGCGCGGTGGCGACCGCCTTGGTTCAGCAAGGCACGCTCCGCGTCGGCGACATTCTGGTTGCCGGCGCCGCCTGGGGCCGCGTTCGCGCCCTGGTCGACGATCGCGGCGAGCCGGTGAAGGAGGCCGGTCCGTCGACGCCGGTCGAGGTGCTTGGCTTCCAGGAAGCGCCCGAGGCCGGCGACCGCTTCGCCGCCGTCGACAACGAGGGCCGCGCCCGCGACATCGCCGCCTACCGTGCCCGCCAGAAGCGCGACAAGGCGCTCGCCCTGACGACCGCCGCCCGTGGCTCGCTCGAGCAGATGATGAGCCAGCTCAAGGTCGCCGGCCGCAAGGACTTCCCGCTGGTCATCAAGGGTGACGTTCAGGGCTCGGTCGAGGCCATCACCCAGGCGCTGGCGGCGCTCGGCACCGACGAGGTCGCCGCCCGCGTCATCCACTCCGGCGTCGGCGGCATCACCGAGTCCGACGTGACGCTGGCCGCCACGTCGAGCGCGGCGATCATCGGCTTCAACGTCCGCGCCAACAAGCAGGCGCGCGAGGCGGCCGAGCGCGACGGCATTGAGATCCGCTACTACAACATCATCTACAATCTCGTCGACGACGTGAAGGCGGCGATGTCCGGCCTGTTGCCGCCCGAGCGCCGCGAGACCATGCTTGGCAACGCCGAAATCCTGGAGATCTTCGACATCTCCAAGGTCGGCAAGATCGCCGGCTGCCGGGTCACCGAGGGCACGGTGGAGCGCGGCGCCAACGTCCGCCTCATCCGCGACAACGTCGTCATCCACGAGGGCAAGCTGTCGACGCTGAAGCGTTTCAAGGACGAGGCCCGCGAGGTCCCCGCCGGTCAGGAATGCGGCATGGCGTTCGAGCGCTACCAGGACATGCGGGTCGGCGACGTGATCGAGTGCTACCGGGTCGAGGAAATCGCGCGGACGCTGTGAGGCGCGGCGTCGCGGCTCGGTTTGCCCTCCCCTGCGAGGGGCGGGTGGAGGCAAGCGCAATGGCCAAGTCCGCGTCGCCACGCCCCCCCTCCCAACGCGCCCTTCGCGTCGGTGAGCTGATCCGCCACGCGCTCGCCGAAATCCTCCAGCGCGGCGAGGTCCACGATCCGGCGTTGCAGGGCATGGTCGTCACCGTGCCGGAGGTGCAGATGACGCCGGATCTCAAGGTCGCCACCGCCTTCGTCATCCCGCTCGGCGGCAAGGACGCCGACACGCTGCTCGCCATCCTCGACCGCCATCGGAAGTTCCTCCGCGGCGAGATCGCCCACCGGGTCAAGCTGCGCTACGCCCCCGAGCTTCGCTTCCGCCTCGACACCTCCTTCGACGAGGGCGACAGGATCGATTCCTTGCTGCGCTCGCTCGAGGTGAAGCGCGACCTCGGCTGACGCGGCAGCGATGGCCAACCGTCGGCGCAAGGGCCGCGACGTCTCCGGCTGGCTCAATCTCGACAAGGCGACCGGCGAGACCTCGACCGCCGCGGTGGCGGCGGTCAAGCGCCTGTTCGCCGCCGCGAAGGCCGGTCACGCAGGCACCCTTGATCCGATCGCCACCGGCGCCCTGCCGATCGCCTTGGGCGAGGCGACCAAGACCGTCCCCTTCGTCCAGGACGGGCGCAAGGTCTACCGCTTTACCGTCCGCTGGGGAGTGGAGACCGATACCGACGACTCCGATGGCCGCCCCACCGCGGCCTCCGACGCCCGGCCCGATGCCGCCGCCACCGCCGCCGCCCTTGCGGCGTTTACCGGCGAGCTCATGCAGCGCCCGCCGAGCTTCTCCGCCATCAAGCTCGACGGGGTGCGCGCCTATGACCTGGCGCGCGCCGGCAAGAAGGTCGACATCGAGGAGCGGCCGGTGACCATCCATCGCTTGGCCCTCGTGGCGACGCCCGACCGCGATCACGCCGTCTTCGAGGCCGAATGCGGGAAGGGCGCCTACGTCCGCGCGCTCGCCCGCGATCTCGGCCGACGCCTGGGTTGCCTTGGCCACGTCGTTCAGCTTCGCCGGCTTGTGGTCGGCCCGTTCGACCATGCCACCATGATCACCCTCGCCGCCCTTGCCGAGGTTCACGCCGCCGGCGGCCCCGTGGCGCTCGACGGGCTGCTGAAGCCGATCGGCTTCGCCCTTCGCGACCTTCCCGAGATCGCGTTTCCTCCCGGCGAGGCGGCGCGCCTGATGCGCGGCCAGTCGGTGCTGATCCGCGGCCGCGACGCGCCGCTGCTCGCCGGCCCCGCCCACGCCACCTCGGCCGGGAGGAGCCTCGCCATCGGTGAGATTTCCCAGGGTGCGTTCCACCCTCGTCGGGTGTTTAGGCCGTGAAAACGCATTCCCGTCAGAGCGTTGGATGAGCGCTCTTTTCTCTGGCATTCGCCCCGCCTTTCCGCCATAGTCCGCTCGCCAAACGCCCCCGTTTGAACGGCAGGCGTAGCCGCCCGATCCCGACCGCGCTGGACGACATCCCGGCCCTGGCCGCCCGATCGGAGAGGATTCCTGAAACACAAGGAAACACGATGTCGATCACGGCCGAACGCAAGCAGGCATTGATCAAGGACCATGCTACCCACGTCGGAGACACTGGATCGCCGGAAGTGCAAGTCGCGATTCTCTCCGAGCGCATCGCCAACCTGACCGAACACTTCAAGTCCCACGTCAAGGACAACCACTCCCGCCGTGGGCTGCTGAAGCTGGTGAGTCAGCGCCGCAGTCTTCTCGGCTACCTTGAGAAGACCGACGCCGAGCGTTACCGCTTGCTCATCGAGCGTCTGGGCCTCAGGCGTTAGCCGGATTGCGCCGGCCAAGAGGCATTGCCGCGCGGCAGCATCGGGCCGCCGCGCATTCTGAAGCGGATCGCAAAGCAGCCATGGCAGGATCGCCGGACGCTCTTTCCCAGGAACCGACGACAGCCGTCGCCACGCGGCTTGAGGCGCGCGACGGCCGTCGGTCTGCGGGGCAGAGCTTCCCGCCGTCTTGCCCATGGCTTGTCTTCGCGTCCCCCAACCTCCACGCGACGCACGAAAGGACATGCCATGTTCGATATTCAACGGGTCGAGACTGAATGGGCCGGGCGCAAGCTCGTCCTTGAGACCGGCAAGCTCGCCCGCCAGGCCGACGGTGCCGTCTTCGCCAGCTACGGCGAGACCGCTGTCGTCGCCACCGTCGTTGCCGACCGGGAAGAGAGGCCGGGCATCGACTTCTTTCCCCTGACCGTCAACTACCAGGAGAAGGCCTTCGCCGCCGGCAAGATCCCGGGCGGCTATTTCAAACGCGAGGGCCGGCCGACCGAGAAGGAGACCTTGACCTCGCGCCTCATCGACCGGCCGATCCGGCCGCTGTTCGCGCCCGGCTTCCGGTGCGAGACCCAGGTCATCATCACCGTTCTCTCGCACGATCTCGAGAACGACCCCGACATCGTCGCCATGGTCGCCGCCTCGGCGGCGCTCACCCTCTCCGGCGTCCCCTTCATGGGGCCGATCGGCGCCGCCCGCGTCGGCCTGATCGCGGGCGCCTTTGTCCTCAACCCGCAGATCGACGAGATGATCGAATCGAAGCTCGATCTCGTCGTCGCCGGCACCGGCGACGCC
>JBBDMC010000010.1:7091-8790 GCA_040878485.1 Bauldia sp.
GACGCCGTTCTCATGGTCGAGTCGGAGGCCAAGGAGCTGTCGGAGGACGACATGCTCGGCGCCGTCATGTTCGGCCACAAGGGCTTCCAGCCGGTGATCGAGGCGATCATCCGCCTCGCCGAGAAGGCGGCCAAGGAGCCGCGCCAGATCGTTGCCGCCGACCATTCCGCGCTTGACGACAAGGTCCGCGCGATCGCCGGGGCCGACCTGCGTGAGGCCTATGCGCTCGCCGGCAAGGGCGAACGCCACGACGCCATCGATCGGGTCAGGGCGCGCGTCGTCTCGGCGCTGGCGCCGGAGGGGGCCAAAGATGGGCCGTCGCCCCAGCTTCTCGGCGAGCGGTTCAAGAAGCTCGAACAGACCATCGTCCGTGGCGACATCCTCGACAAGAAGATCCGCATCGACGGTCGCGGGCTAGCCGCCGTCCGCCAGATCTCCTCCGAGGTCGGCTTCCTGCCGCGTACCCACGGCTCGGCGCTGTTCACCCGCGGCGAGACCCAGGCGCTGGTGGTTGCCACGCTGGGCACCGGCGACGACGAGCAGTACGTCGACGCCCTGCAGGGGACCTACAAGGAAACCTTCATGCTGCACTACAATTTCCCGCCCTATTCGGTGGGCGAGACCGGTCGCCTCGGCTCTCCCGGCCGCCGCGAGATCGGCCACGGCAAGCTCGCCTGGCGGGCGATCCGTCCGGTCCTGCCGGCCCATCAGGACTTCCCCTATACGCTCAGGGTGGTCTCCGAGATCACCGAATCGAACGGCTCCTCGTCGATGGCGACGGTGTGCGGCACCGCGCTGGCGCTGATGGACGCCGGCGTCCCGATCAAGCGTCCGGTCGCCGGTATCGCCATGGGCCTGATCAAGGAGGACGACCGCTTCGCCGTCCTCTCGGACATCCTCGGCGACGAGGATCACCTGGGCGACATGGACTTCAAGGTCGCCGGCACCGCCGAGGGCATCACATCGCTTCAAATGGACATCAAGATCCACGGCATCACCGAGGAGATAATGCGCCAGGCGCTCGCCCAGGCGCGCGATGGCCGCCTGCACATCCTCTCCGAGATGGCCAAGGCATTGCCCGAGGCGCGCTCCCAGCTCGGCGAGTACGCCCCGCGCATCGAGGTGATCACCATCCCGACCGACAAGATCCGCGAGATCATCGGCACCGGCGGCAAGGTCATCCGCGAGATCGTCGACAAGACCGGTGCCAAGATCGACATCTCCGACGATGGCACGGTCAAGGTTGCCTCGGCCGACGCCAAGGCGATCACCGCCGCGCTCAACTGGATCAGGTCGATCACCGCCGAGCCGGAGGTCGGCCACATCTACCAGGGCACCGTGGTCAAGACGGTCGATTTCGGCGCCTTCGTCAATTTCTTCGGCGCCAAGGACGGCCTCGTCCACATCTCCCAGCTCGGCCCCGGCCGCGTCGCCCGCACCACCGACGTGGTCAAGGAGGGTGACAAGGTCTGGGTCAAGCTTTTGGGCTTCGACGACCGCGGCAAGGTGCGCCTGTCGATGAAGATCGTCGACCAGACGACCGGCGAGGAGATCAAGCAGGAGAAGGTCGAGCGCGCCGACAAAGCCGAAGCGGCGGGCTAGCGTGGAAGGGCGCCACCGGATGCGCTCTCCGGTTATTCGCCCCCTCGCCCCTTGCGGGAAAAGGCCGTTTCTCTTGGTGAGCCGAAGGCGAGCCTAG
>JBBDMC010000011.1:0-8717 GCA_040878485.1 Bauldia sp.
CAAGGCACTTCCACCTGCTTCAAGGCTGAACAACGTCCTTGGTAACGACAACTAGCGCCGCCCTCCGCTCATTCCGTGAACGTGTCGGCGATGGCGTTTGGGCTGGCGGCCGATGGCCTCGACGAGCCGCATGCGTCCCCTCAGCAAGCGCATCTACCGCACCCTGCAGCTCGACGGCTACGCCCGCATCGATTTCCGCTTGACCGGCGACGACGTCCCCTATTTCCTCGAAGCCAATCCCAACCCCGACATCGCCCGCATCGAGGAGCTGGCGCAAGCGGCCGTCTTCGGCGGCATTTCCTATGCCGACCTGCTCCAGCGCGTCCTGGCGCTCGGCATCAAACGGGCCGAGGCGATGGGGATACGGGGGTGAGAGAAAGACTGGTCGGTGTAACAGGGCTCGAACCTGTGACCCGCTAGGTCGTGCAGCTTGATCGGGAGCGAGCGTGAGGTAAGACCAGAGAGCGTGGTGGTGGTGGTGGTGATGCACCTTCACCGTGGCGGCCGCCAGTTCCCTTCTTCATCGTAATAGGCGCATCTCGCGAAGCCAGCGGCGTTCCAAAACGCGTCGAGGGCAGGTGCTAGCGCCCTCTCGATGTCCGCTTGCGTGCCGTAATCGTCGAGGATGATCTCAGGAAGCAGCAGAGAATCGTCGGGCGGGAAGGGTTGAATGTCGTTCATGCGCCAATCGTTGAGCCCTAGCTTTGCGCCCGCTATTCCCTGATAGCTGATCATGACCACAACGGGAGGTGGGACATCGAGCGCCCGTAGCCCCGCGAGGTAGCGTGGCACCGCTTCGACGACCTGGACGACGCTTTCCCCCCGGACGATCTCGCCTTGCTCCACCTCGACCTTGATCAGAGCCTTCGTTGCCTCCACGATACCGTTGCGGAAGACCTGCGTGTAACCATGGCACACGTCACCTCCGCGGATATTGATGAAGCCGTCGAGGTTAAAGAGGGGCGTCATGCCATGGTCGGCACCAATCGGCCAGAAACGTTCACGTTCTCGGTACGCTCGCTCCAGATCGAGCAGGCGGAACGGACCAAATGCTGACAGGGGCATGAGGTGCACGAAGAGCCGTCCGGCGGGCAACCATACTGGTCCCCGCTGCACGACGATCTTGGCGATCCGGTCCGTCCGAAAATCCTTCATGCGCTGCCGCGCGTCGGCCGTGAGGGTGAACAAGGCTCTCAGTTCCTCGACGCTCGCCTCGTGCGCCCCGCCGGAGTTGCGGACGTAGAACCGGTTGGTGCCGGCGGCGCTGACCCGATGCGGCGGGTTCCAGCTCTGCGGTATCCTGATGACAACTGCCGAGCCACTCGCAGTCGCGACGGGCCGCATTCGGATGCCGACGATACGCGGCCCGACGCCGTCGCGCACCAGCGACTCCATTCTCTCGATCGTGCCGCCAAGGTCAACGTCGGGTAAACCGGTCAGCTGCTTCGGTATGCCGGCCGGTCCTTCCTCCATGCCGATGATCAGGTGCCCGCCGGCGGAGTTGGCGAACGAAGTGACGTCCTTCAGTGCCTCTCGCTTGTTCGCGTCGCTGTTGCCGTACGGGTCCCGCTTGTACTCGATCGCCAGGCCCTCCGGCACGCCCGTCTCGATGAGATCAAGAAGGTCCCTCTCCGAGACGTCGTCGAAACTGGCCCGCTCAAGAGGCATAGCCTGTTACCCTCATCGCCACCCCGAAGGAGATGGGGCCTTTAGTAGTCCGGCAGCCCCATTCTTCGGAGCCATCTACGGCCCGCACGCGTCATCGCCATCCGTTCGCGCTGGTAGCGGGACATCGCATCGTCGTCACCCCGCTTGGCGGCTTCCTTCGATAGCCTTTCGAGGCGCGAGGCTTTCACCACGCGTGCAATCCACCAGCCGACCAAGCTGACGACTGCCGCGCCGAAGGCCAAGTCAAGAAGTTGCCGCATCGGCCCCTACGGGAAGAACAGATGTCGCACCTGCGGCTTCCGAAAAAGTCGCATGTTCTTTGCCTCGTTCTCAATCGATTTCGGCTAAGTCTCTGACAGCATTGGTGGGTGTAACAGGGCTCGAACCTGTGACCCGCTGATTAAGAGTCAGCTGCTCTACCAACTGAGCTATACACCCGCCGCCCGACGGGGCGTGGCCGAGAGGCCGGGGGCTGCTTAGCAAAGCCCCCCTCCCCCTGTCCAGTTGCTCGGGACCAATCCGGCGACGCCCACCCGCAGCGGACCAACCCGCAGCGACCCTCGGGCGGTCCTTGACGTCCATATTTGCGCGGACTTGCCCGGTTTCAACCGGCCTCGGGCGAGGGCACGAGCGGCTGCTTGAAGATCTGGATCTTGTGGTCTTGGACGGCGATGCAGCCCTCCTTGGCGAGCGCCCTGAGCTGCTTGTTGACCGCCTCGCGGCTGGCGCCGAGCATCTGCGCCAGCGTCCCCTGGGTGAGGTCGAGCTCGACCACCGCCATATCGCTCTCGACCTTGCCGTGGATCAGCGCGATCTGCCGCAAAAGCAGCAGCAGCCGGTGGCGGAGATCGTGGAACATCGCCTGGTCGACTTGGGCGTTGGTCGCCCTGAGCCTCTCGCAGAGCGTCAGGATGATCTGGCGGGCGAGCTTGGCCGAGCCGTCGAGGAGGTCGAGGAAGGCATCGCGGGGAATGAAGATCAGCGCCGCCTCGGTCAGCGCCGCGGCGCTGGCGCTCCGCGGCAGGCCGTCGAGCAGCGCCATCTCGCCGATCACCTCGCCCGCCTCGGCCAGATTGATCGTCGCCTCGCGGCCGTCCTGCGAGACCAGGTAGATGCGGACGATCCCCGAGATGACGACATAGAGGCCGTCCGATTCGTCGCCCTGGTCGAAGAGAACGGCGCTGGGGGCGAGCGCCGAGTGCCGCGCGATGCCGGAAAGCCGCCTGATTTCGTCCACGTCGAGCCCGTTGAACAACACCGTGCGTTCAAGCGCCGCGACGATCTGTTCGAGCGTCATTCCGATCTCCCCGGTCCAACTGCTACCACCCTTTGGCGGATCGTGGCGAGTGCCGCCCGCGCCCCTCCTGGTTCGGCTCCGCACCAGCGTGTATGCACCGTCAGCGGGGCCTCCACGGTGGTGGGGTTCATGACAGGAGGGAAAGATGGAGCTTGCAGAGACCGCCCGGGAAGTGGGTTCGCTCGCCGCCTTCGCCTGGGCGACGACGATTGAGTTCTTGCCGCGGCTGGCGGCGTCGCTGGTCGTCCTCGTCATCGGCTATCTCGTCGCCGGCTGGGCCGGCCAGGCGGTGAGGCGCATCCTCGCCAGAACCGATCGGATCGATGCGACCCTGGTACCGGTGAGCGCCGCGACCCTTCGCTACGGCATCCTGATCCTGGTTGCGGTCGCCGTCCTCAGCCAGCTCGGCATCGAGACCACCTCGGTCATCGCCGCCCTCGGTGCCGCCGCGCTCGCCGTCGGTCTCGCCCTGCAGGGCACGCTGCAGAACATCGCCGCCGGCATCATGCTGTTGTGGCTGCGCCCCTTCCACATCGGCGATTTCATCGAGGCCGACGGGGTCGCCGGCACCGTTCGCGAGGTCGGGCTGTTCGTCACCACCCTCGACGCCTTCGACGGCATCTACCGCTTCGTGCCGAACGCGCGGCTGTGGAATACGCCGCTCTCCAACCTCACCCGCAACCCGGGGCGCATGACCGACATCGACGTCACCGTCGGCTACGGCTCGGACATCGCCAGCGCCCGCGGCGTCATGCTCGACCTCGCCCGCTCGGACCAGCGCGTTCTCACCAACCCGGCGCCCGACGCCTTCGTCGATCGCCTAGGCGAGAGCGCGGTAGTGATGAAGTACCGGGTGTGGATCAGGTCGCGCGACTTCTGGCCGACGCAACGCTACCTGATCGAGGAGGTGAAGCGCCGCCTCGACGCCGCCGGGATCGAAATCCCGCCGCAGCGGGCGCTGCGCGTGGTTGGCGCGACCCGGTCGGCGCTCGCCCCACCCGAAGAGGCCTGAGAAACGGCATCGCCAGCCACCCCCCGCCGCGCCTGCTTGCGCGACTCGCCCGACCATGCTAATGCAAATCATTCTCATTTGTGGAGGCGAATCATTCTGATCCGCAAAGGCGGCCGGGTAGCCAAGGCGAGAGGGCCGATGATCTCCCGCCGATCGGCGATCGGCGTCGCCGCCGGCGTGCTCGGCGTCGGCCTGGCGGCCCCCGACAGGGCACTGGCAGAGGATCATGCGCACCAGGACGGCCACGGCGACAATCGCCTCGTCGGCGAGGTCGATCATGCCAGGAACGGCTTCGACCCGGCGGCGACCCTCACCGACTTCGACTACGGCGAAGTCAAGACCGACGCCGATGGGCGGACGGTCCGCGAATGGATCGTCACCGCCGTCGAGCGCGAGATCGAGATCGCACCGGGCGTCATGTTTCCCGCCTGGACCTACAACGGCCGCATCCCCGGTCCGACGCTGCGCGCCGTCGAGGGCGAGCGGCTGAGGATCGTCTTCCAGAACGGCGGTTCGCACCCCCATTCGATGCACTTCCACGGCATCCACGCCGCCCGCGTTGATGGCGTGCCGGGCTACGGCATGGTCGAGCCCGGCGACGACTTCGTCTACGAGTTCGAGGCCAAGCCGTTCGGCTGCCACCTCTATCATTGCCACGCGCTGCCCCTGAAGCGGCACATCCACAAGGGCATGTACGGCGCCTTCGTCGTCGATCCCGATCCCGACCGCCATCCCGAAGAGCGCCCTGCCGCACTCGCCCGCCGACACGGCACGCCGGAGAACGCCCGCTTCCACGAGCTGATCATGGTGATGAACGGCTTCGACACCAACTTCGACGAAGAGAACGAGTTCTATGCGGTAAACACGATCCCGTTCGCCTATTTCCGCCGTCCCATCCGGATCGACCGCACCCGGCCGGTCCGCATCTATCTGGTCAACATTACCGAGTTCGATCCGATCAACTCGCTGCACCTCCACGCCAACTTCTTCGACTACTACGACCACGGCACGACGCTGACCCCGACGCTCAAGACCATCGACACGGTCATGCTGTGCCAGGCCCAGCGCGGCATCCTCGAGTTCTCCTTCGCCGAGCACGAGCCGGGGCTGTACATGTTCCACGCCCACCAGTCCGAGTTCGCCGAGCTCGGCTGGATGAGCCACTTCGAGGTGGTGTGATGGTGGCAAACCGGCTGTGGCTGCTGGTGCCCATCGCTGCGGTCGCCGCGGTCATCGCCTACCTGCTCCTCGGCCGCCCGCTCGCCGACCTCACCGCCTCAGCCCCGCCGGTCGAGGCGCTGGCCGTCGACGCCGTACGGCTGACGCCGGGCGAGATCGCGCTCTCAGTGCGCGCCGACGGCTCGGCGCCGCTCACCATCGCCCAGGTCCAGGTCGACGCGGCCTGGCGGAGCTTCACCGCCGAGCCCTCGGCCACCATCGGCCGGCTCAAGAGCGCCCTGGTCAGGATCCCCTACCCCTGGATCGAGGGCGAGACCCATCACGTCGTCTTCCTCACCTCAACCGGCGTCAGCTTCGAGCACACGATCGACGTCGCTGTCCCGGCGCCCGAATGGCGCGCCACCTCCGTCTGGGAACTCGCCCTGGTCGGCGTCCTCCTCGGCATCGTTCCGGTGGCGATCGGGCTCTTGTCCTACCCGGCGCTGAGGAGCCTCGGACCGGGCGGCCTCCGCTTCATCCTGGCGCTAACCATCGGCCTTCTCCTCTACCTCTTCATCGATACGCTCCACGAGGGCCTCGAGCACGGCGCCGAGACCCTCGACCGGTTGCGCGGCACCACCGCCGTCTGGGTCACCGCGCTCTTGACCGCGCTCGCCCTCGTCGCCGTCGGCCGCCGCCGCGGCGCGCCGGAGGGGATGCGGCTGGCGGTGTTCATCGCCCTCGGCATCGGCCTCCACAACCTCGGCGAGGGCCTCGTCGTCGGTGCGGCGCTCGCCACCGGCTCCGCGGCCCTGGCGACATTCCTGGTCGTCGGCTTCGTCATTCACAACGTCACCGAAGGGGTTGGCATCGCCGCCCCCGTCGCCACAGGCGCTCGCCCGCCCCTCGCCACCTTCGTCGGCCTGGCGGCACTCGCCGGACTGCCGGCGCTCGCCGGAGTCTTTCTCGGCGTCAACGCCGTCAGTCCCTATTGGACGGCAATCGCCTTCGGCGTCGGCGCCGGCGCCATCCTCCAGGTGATCATCGAGGTCGCCGCCTTCCTCGCCCGCCGCGACGGGGCGGAGGCCCTTGCCCGGCCTGCCGGCGCCGCCGGCATCGTCGCCGGGCTGGCGATCATGTATGCGACGGCGCTGCTGGTGTGACGGGGTCACCGGCGTGGCCCATTCAGTTCCACGGTTGCAATCAGAGTGGCGGTCGATAAGGCTGGCCCGGGAGGATTCGCCGGTTGCCTGTTTCCCAACGCACCATCGATCTTTTGCGCCACCTCGCCTCGCGGCCGGGTCACGACGAGGTCAAGGCCGACTATCGCGACCTTTTGACTGAGGAGTTCGGGGCAGAACTCGCGAACCTCGATTTCGAGAAGCGCGTGCCCGAGGTGAGGGGCCGCATCGACGCCCTGATCGGCAGGACGGTCTTCGAGGCGAAGAGCAACCTCGACAAGGAATGGGCCGATGTCGAGCGGCGCATGCCCGATTATCTCGCCGACCGCGAACGCGAAGAGAAGGAGCGCTTCGTCGGCATCGCCTCTGACGGGCTCAAGTGGACGATCTTCGAGCTTGCCGACGGCGCACTCGTCAGGATCAAGGACACCACCCTCGACCCCGACAAGCCCGAACCGTTCCTCGCCTGGCTCGACGGGGTGGTGCAGCTCAAGTCGTCGCTACCGCCCGACCCGCTCACCATCCGCATCGAGCTTGGTCAGGATTCGCCCGCGTTTCACCGCGCATCGCAAGAGCTTGCCGCGCTATGGGCCAAGCTGAAGGACGAGCCGGCTGTCGTGCTCAAGCGCCAGCTCTGGTCGTCGCTCCTGAAACTGGTTTACGGCCGCGAGATCGAGAACAACGCGCTGTGGTTCCAGCATACTTTCCTTGTTGTGGTCGCCAAGGCGATCGCACTGGCGATCCTCGGTCTTAGGGAAGACGATCCCAAACACGTTCTGTCCGGCGCTGCGTTCGAGCAGGCGAGCATCTTCGGCGCGGTTGAGAGCGACTTCTTCGATTGGGTCGTGGCGCACCCTGACGGCGAGACGCTCGTGCGGAAGATCCTTGGGCACGTCCGCCGCTTCCGGCTCGCGGAAGTCGAAAGCGACGTGCTGAAAATTCTATACGAGTCGCTGGTCGAACGCGACCAGCGCCACGGGCTAGGCGAGTACTACACGCCGGACTGGCTGGCGGCGAAAATCGTGCGCCGCGCCGTCGAGCGGCCGCTGGAGCAGAAGGTGCTCGACCCGGCCTGCGGCTCGGGCACGTTCCTGTTCCACGCCATCCGCAACTTCCTCGCCGAGGCCGCCGACGGCGACATGAACGTCAAGCTGCGCGCCGACGAAGCCACCAACTACATCGCCGGTTTCGACATCCACCCGGTCACCGTCATCATCGCCCGCGTCACCTATCTTCTGGCGCTGGCGCCAGGAAAAGAAGCCTTGGAAGCGACTTCTGGCTATCGAGAATCGAGTCGAAGCCGAATTCCTGCACCCAGTCCTCTTGGGTGAGAGTGTTCTGCCATACCGCGTGTTCCGGGCGTTTGAAGGCGTCGTCCCCGTGACGGTCAAAGGCGACCTGTTAGACGCAAAGGCAGCGGCCAATCGCGGCTTCTCTGGATTACATGGCTGGATGCGAAAGGCGGAAGCGGTTTGGAATGAGAACGCCGAAAGCGGTAAGATGACGCTTCTCGGACGCTGGAACTATCACAACGAACTTGGTGCACAGTTTCCGATCGCTCCCCTCCGCGTCGTGTACAGTCGATCAGGCACGCTTCAAGCGTCTGCCGTGGTGAGGGATAGGCATCACGTGGTGGATTTTTCGCTGTATCACGCTGCCTGTGCGACCATTCCGGAGTGCCGCTATTTGACCGCACTCTTTAACAGCGAAGTGGCTCGGCGCCGCGTCGAAGGCCAACAGAGCCGAGGGGCTTGGGGCGCGCGTGATTTTGCCAAGATAATGTTCACCCTCCCCATTCCGCGCTTCGACCCAAAGAATACGCTCCACGCCGAACTCGCCGAAGCCGCGCGCGAGGCCGAGGAGATCGCCGCCACCGTGCCGCTCTCCGAGTCGGTCAAGTTCCAGCGCGCTCGCAAGCTCGTCCGCGATGCCCTGACCGAGGCGGGAATCGCGCCGCGGATCGACGCGCTGGTGGCGCGACTGTTGGATGAGCCGGTCAGGCGGTCGTGAAGGGCGCGGCCTCGGCGGCGCCCCTTTTGTGTCCTCCCCGCTCACACCCCCGCCGCCTGGGCGTGGATGCGGGCGCGTTTGGCCGAAAGCTTGTTGATCGCCGAGATGTAGGCCTTGGCCGAGGCCACCAGCGTGTCGGGGTCGGTGCCGCGCGCCGTCACCGATTTGCCCTCCTCTTCCAGCCTGACCGAGACCTCGGCCTGGGCGTCGGTCCCTTCCGTCACCGCGTGGACCTGGTAGAGCGACAGCTTGGCGGTGTGCGGCACGATCGCGTGTATGGCGTTGAAGATCGCGTCGACCGGGCCGTTGCCGGTGGTTTCCTTGGTCACCTCGGTACCGTTGACGTCGAGCGTCAGCGTCGCCTTCTGCGGCCCGGTGGTTCCGGCGATCA
>JBBDMC010000012.1:0-791 GCA_040878485.1 Bauldia sp.
CCAGCAACCCCTCGTCCTCGATCAGCTCGAGGCCGAGCGCGAGCGCCCGGTCGCGGGCGTCGGCCAGAATGATCTCTTTGCGGCGGTCGGCGTCGAGGACAACCTTGGCCTTCTCCAGCTTCGTCACGTAGTCGTCGAAGCGCCTCCCGCGGATCGGCTCCGGCGCCATGAAGCGGTGGCCGAAGGTGACGTCGCCGGAGCGGACGCCGCCGACCTCGAAGTCAATCACTTCGGCCGCCTCGGTCTCCGGACCGAAGACGCAGAGGATCGAGTGAAGCGGGCGAACCCAGGCGAGAGCCCCGGGCTTGGCCGAGGCTTCGCCCCAGCGCATGGACTTCGGCCACGGGAACGACCGGACGACCTTCGGCACGATCTCGGCGATGAGCCCGGCGGCCGGCCGGCCGGACCTGTCGATCACCGCGACATAGAAGCCGCCCTTCCCGTCGTCGCGCACCTCGGCCTCGCCGATCGAGGAGAGCCCGGCCGCCTTGAGGAAACCGGCGATCGCCTTCTCCGGTGCGCCGACGCGGGGACCCTTGCGCTCCTCGCGGCTGTCCGGCGACCGGGCGGGCACGCCGTGGACGGTGAGCGCCAGACGGCGTGGGGTGGCGAAGGCCTTGGCACCGTCGTAGACCAGACCCGCCTCGACCAGCGCGTCGGTGACGAGCCTCTTCAAATCCGCCGCCGCGCGGCGCTGCATGCGGGCGGGAATCTCTTCGGAGAACAGCTCGAGCAGCAGGTCAGGCATTACTCACCGCCGTCCACCCTCCCCTGGAGGGGGAGGGTCGGGG
>JBBDMC010000012.1:801-1193 GCA_040878485.1 Bauldia sp.
CATGAACCTCGGCGTAAATGACTTCGAGCACACCATTGAGGTTCTGATCTAGCTCCGAGTTCCAGAACCGCAGGACGCGATATCCCTCCGATTCCAGCCAGCGCGATCGCTCACGATCCGCGATCGACGTTGCCCTCTCGCCGTGCTGCGAACCGTCGAGTTCGATCACCAAGCGCGCGGCCATGTAGGCGAGATCGGCCACGTATGGGCCGATCGGCACTTGCTGCCGGAAATGCGAGCCAACTAGAGGCAGCTTACGGAGCGCTCTCCACAGCCTCAGCTCAGGCTCGGTCCGGCCGCGGCGAAGGCGTTTGGCCGTGCCACGGCGAAATTTGTCGATCGGGCTTGGTGCTCGTGATGCTGAAGTCATGCCACCCCACCCCGGCGCTTCG
>JBBDMC010000012.1:1203-8711 GCA_040878485.1 Bauldia sp.
CGCCGACCCTCCCCCTCCAGGGGAGGGTGAAGTGCGTGTTCCAATTCATGGAGCCCCGCCTCCCCCCGCCGTCGCCAGCCAGGCCGCGCCGCAGGCCTTGGCGAGTTCGCGGATGCGCAGGATGTAGCTCTGCCGCTCGGTCACGGCGATAACGCCGCGGGCGTCGAGCAGGTTGAAGACGTGCCCCGCCTTGATCACCTGGTCATAGGCGGGCAGCGCCATCAGGTGCTCCTCGCCGCTCCCGCCGGCATCGAGGTAGCGCTTGCAGGCTGCCTCCGCCATGCGGAACTGCTCGAACAGCATCCCGGTGTCGGCGTGCTCGAAGTTGTGGCGGGAATATTCCTGCTCCGCCTGCCGGAAGACGTCGCCGTAGGTGACCCGGTCGTTGCCGTCGCGGCCGTTGAAGTTGAGGTCGAAAACGTTGTCAACCCGCTGAACGTACATCGCCAGACGCTCCAGACCGTAGGTCAGCTCGCCGGAGACCGGGGCGCACTCGAAGCCGGCGACCTGCTGAAAATAAGTGAACTGCGACACCTCCATGCCGTCGCACCAACACTCCCAGCCGAGGCCCCAGGCGCCGAGCGTCGGATTCTCCCAGTCGTCCTCGACGAAACGGATGTCGTGGAGGGCCATGTCGATGCCGATGGCGGCGAGCGAATCGAGATAGAGCCGCTGGATATCCGGCGGCGACGGCTTCAGGATCACCTGGAACTGGTAGTAGTGCTGGAGCCGGTTGGGGTTCTCGCCGTAGCGCCCGTCCTTTGGCCGCCGCGAGGGCTGGACGTAGGCGGCGTTCCACGGCTTCGGCCCGAGGGCGCGAAGGGTCGTGGCCGGGTGCGAGGTGCCGGCACCCATCTCCATGTCGTACGGCTGGAGAAGGACGCAGCCCCAGTCCGCCCAGTAGCGCTGCAGCGTCAGGATGAGGCCCTGGAACGACCGCTCCGGGCGCATATGTTCGGGAAGCGATTCGGCCACGATGGTCCCCGGCAAGACAGGCGGCGGCCAGCTATAGAGCCGCAGTCCGGCGGGTCAAGCGGTGCGCTACGCCGCGAGCAGGGCAGATCGCCACGGTGTGCGTCACGCCCGCCGGTTCCGCCAATCAGCGGCTCGCAGCCAGTTGCTTCGCCAAGAAGACGTTCGCATGACCGATCGGATGCCCGACTACGCGCGCGACCTCGGTGTAGCCGAGTCTGGCGTAGAAGCCGGGCGCCTGAAAGGTGTGCGTCGAAATGACGACCTGGCGACAGTTTCGTTCCATGGCCTCACGCTCGGCGGCCTCAAGCAGCGCGGTGCCGAGTCTGCCTCCGCGATGCGCTTCATCCACCCAAAGCTGCCTGATGTGACAGCAGCCGCCCCACGTGTATCCCGCGATTCCGGCAATGATAGCGCCGGCGTCGTTTGCGATCGTGAAACAGACCGGCTTGCCGTCCGAAAAGCCGGTCGCCCGAACGTTGAATTCGTAGAGCCGTTCTTCGAGAAGGGCGGCGATCTCGTCGACCCGCCCCTGGGCATCAACGAGGAGCGGGTCGGACGGGCTAAGGGGCGCGCTGCTCATGCCGACGACTCCGACGGTCATTCCTTCGGCCCGGCCGGGCGATAGACGCCGGTCGCCGGGTCCTTGACCAGGGTCTCCGGCGTCTCAATCCCCATCGGCCGCGCGGCGTGTCGCAACGCCGCCGCCTCAGTCTGCCGTCGACGATAGACGCGCCAGACGAAAACAACGGCGGCAACAACCAGCGCGATCTCGATCAGTCGGGCCATGGCGCTCCCGTTCACAGGCCGAAACGGCCCCACAATAGACGCTCCTCGACCAGCGCTATCAGACGGTCGGCGAAGCCGGCGGCGAGGCGATCGCCGGCGCCGAGGCCGAGGCGCCGTCGCCAGGCGCTGCGTTCGGTCGGGATCAGGCGCAGGCGCACGTTCTTGCCATAACGCTCGCGCAGAACCGAGCGAAGGTCGCCGAGCCGGTCGGCGAGACCGAGGGCGACCGCCTTGCTGCCCGACCAGAAAGCGCCGGAGTAGAGGTCGGGATAATCGGCGAGCACGGCGCCGCGCCTGACCTTGACCAGGGCGATGAAGGCGGCGTGAACGTCCTCCTGGATGGCGCGCAGGCGGGCAACGTCCTCCTCGCGCTCGGGCTGGAACGGGTCGAGCATCGCCTTCGACTTGCCGGCGGTGTGGACCCGCCGCTCGATGCCGAAGCGCTCGAGCAAGGCGGGAAAGCCGAAGCCGGCGGAGACGACCCCGATCGAGCCGACGATCGAGCTTGCATCGACGACGATCTCATCGCCGGCAAGCGCAATCATGTAGCCGCCGGAGGCGGCGACATCCTCGACCGCGACGATGACCTTCTTATGCTTCTCCTCGGCAAGGGAGCGAATGCGTTTGAAGATCAGGTGGGCCTGGACCGCGGCGCCGCCCGGAGAATTCACCAGGATCGCCACCGCCGGCCCCTTGAAGGAAAAAGCGCGCTCCAGCGCCGGCTCGACCGACGCCAGCGCGATGGTGGAGCGAATCGGCATGCCGGCGGCGCCGATCGCGCCGCTGAGGCGGACGACGGGGACGACCGGCCGGTCGCGGGAGACCAGCCGCGACACCAGACGGTTCAGCCAGGACGGCAAGCCCGATATCGCGCTCACCGGCGGCCCCAAGATGGCCAGGCGGCGTGGGCGTCGCCGAGGCCGATATCGCCGCGGAGCACCGCGTCCACGGCGGCCACGAACTCATTGCCGGTCGGTCCGTGAAGCACCAGCGGCGGCAATAGCCGGGGTCCGGCGCGGCTGCCCTTGACGGCGGAGACGAGGAGCCGGCTCGCCGGAAGCTCCGGGCGCGGCTGGATCGGCAGGAGGTCGAAGGCGCCGAAGCGACCGCGGCAGGCGAGCACCAGCTGATCAAGGCCGCTGGCATCGAAGATGACGATCAGTCGCCCGCGCGGCTTCAGCAACGAGGCCGCGGCCTTGACCCACGGTTCAAGACCGCCGTCGGCCAGCACGTGGGCGGCGGCGCGCGCCGGGTGCGGCGAAGACGAGTTCGCCCGGGCCTCGCGGAAGGGCGGGTGGCCAATGACCACGGCGGCGCCGGCTCGGCCGACCCCGGCGCCGGCCCGAACGACCGCCGAGGCGGCGATGTCGGCGGCAACGACGCTGACACGGTCGGCGAAACGGCGATTGAGGGGCAGCGACAGGGCGGCGCGGGCGCAGGCAACCGCGACCGGGTCGCGTTCGACGAGCACGACGCTTGCCCGCGCGCAGCGCGCGGCAACGCCGAGACCGGCGACGCCGACGCCGGCGCCGAGGTCGATGACGCTGCCGGAAAAGGACGACTCCAAGGCGGCGGCGAGCAGAACCGCCTCGAGCCCGGCGCGATGGTGTCCGGCGAGAGGCTGCACCGCCTGCAAACGGCCGCCGAGAAAGGCATCGATGCTGGTCCGATCGGGCGGGCGGTCGAGCAGAGCGGTCGGCATCTCAGGCGTTTCCCTGCGGCCGCGACAACTCGCCGCCGACGCCGGCGTCGTCGAGAAGCCTGCGGGCGCGAGTCGAATCCGCCTCCTGGACCAGAACCCGGCGCGGCAAAATGCCCAAGGAGCCCTCGATCACGCTCATGTTCTGGTCGACGACCAGTGCCTTGATGCCGGCCTCGCGCAGGACCGCCTCGACGAATGAGATAAGAACCAAGTCGTTGGTCCTCAACAGTTCTTCCATCGGCGCGCGTCCCTGGCCGGTGCCGTAGCCCGCCCGCAACCTACGCGGCCCAGGCGCTCCACACAATCGCGCGCCGGCGGCCTTGTTCGGGCTCTGCCCGGCTTCTATTGTCGCCGGCGTTGGGCGCAGGCAGGAGGCATGGCGGTGGGTGTGGTCGTTGCCCTCGACGACGGGGCGAAGCGCGATTTCGGCGCCAGCATCGAACCGCTGGTTCGATTGACGTTCAGCCACATGGAGCAAGTCAACGCGCAGATCCTGCTGCGCGTCGGCTCCGATGTGACGCTGATCCCGCAGGTCGCGCGTCATCTGATCGACTCCGGCGGCAAGCGGCTGCGTCCGATGCTGACGATCGCGGCGGCCGGCATGTGCGGCTACCAGGGTGACGAGCACGTCAAGCTGGCGGCGAGCGTCGAGTTCATGCACACCGCCACGCTGCTCCACGACGACGTGGTCGACGGCAGCGAGCTCCGGCGCGGCAAGTCGGCGGCGCGCATGGTGTGGGGCAATCAGGCGACGGTGCTGGTCGGCGATTTCCTGCTCGGCCAGGCGTTCAAGATGATGGTCGAGGTCGGCTCGCTCGAGGCGCTGGAGATCCTTTCCAGCGCCGCGGCGGTGATCGCCGAGGGCGAGGTCATGCAGCTCGCCGCGGCCAAGGATACGGCGACCACCGAGGACGAATACCTGGAGGTGATCGAGGCCAAGACGGCCACCCTGTTCTCGGCGGCGGCCGAGGTCGGCCCGGTGCTCGCCGGCGCCGACCGCTCGCAGCGCGCCGCCTTCCGCTCCTACGGCATCAATCTCGGCCTGGCGTTCCAGCTCATCGACGATGCTCTCGACTACGGCGGCGACTCGCGCGACCTCGGCAAGCGAGTCGGCGACGATTTCCGCGAGGGCAAGATCACGCTGCCGGTGCTGCTCGCCTACCGGCGGGGCAGCGACGGCGACCGCAAATTCTGGAAGCGGGTGCTCGAAGACGGGGCGATCGCCGACGGCGACCTGCAACACGCCATCGGGCTGATGCGTCGCTACCGGGCGATCGACGACACCGCCGACCGCGCCCGCCACTTCGGGTCGGTGGCCCGCGACGCCCTGGCGCCGTTCCCGGATTCGCCGCATCGGGCGGCGCTGCTCGAGGCGGTCGATTTTTGCGTCGGACGCGTCAGTTGACAGCCATTGGGACGCCGTTCGGTCCGGCTTGCTGGCCTACGCCAAACGCGTCATGCTGTCGCCACGCCGGCACCGACGCCGTTTCATCAGAGAACCGATCCGCCATGTTCGTCTCGATTCGTCTCAGCGCCGCCGCGGCGGTGGCGGCGACGGTCTTGGCCGCCGCCGCAGGGCCGGCGCGGGCCGAGACCAGCGACGAGTTGGCGGACGATCCGGCGGCATCGTTCTCGGGAAGCTACCTGGCCGGGCGCAGCGCCGACATCGCGCAGGACATCGGCGCCGCCGTCACCTTCTACGGCCGGGCTCTCAAGGCCGATCCCACCAATCCGGCACTGACCGAACGCGTGGTGATCCTTAATCTGGCCAACGGCGAACTCGACCGGTCGTTCGCGCTGGCCAAGAGGCTGGCGGCGCTCGATACCGATAACCCGGTCGCCGGCCTGACTCTCGCCACGCAAGCGGTCAAACAGGGCAACTACGCCGAGACCCAGGTGATCATGGGCCGCGTGACGACCGCTCCATTGGCGGGGCTGACGGCGGGGCTGTTCAACGCCTGGGCCCAGTTCGGCCAAGGCAACGCCGAGCAGGCGCTGAAGACGGTCAATGCCCTGGTGGGGCCGGCCTGGTACACGGTCTTCAAGGACTTCCACACCGCTGCGATCCTCGATGCCGCCGGCCGGCACGGCGAGGCTGTCGAGGGGATGAAGAAGGCATACGCCAACGACCCCTCGGCGCTGAGGATCGTCGAAGGCTACGCCCGTATCCTCGCCCGCGCCGACAAGCGAGACGAAGCGCTCAAGGTTCTGACCGACTTCGGCGGCGAGCGTCCCATGCACGTGGTGATCAAGGCGCTGAGCGAGGCGATCACAGACGGCAAGGACGTCGCTCCGATCGCCGCCTCGGCCGAGCTCGGGGTGGCGGAGGCCCTGTACGGGCTGGGAACCGCGATCGGCGCCGACGAGGGGCCGGAGCTGCCGGTGGCCTATCTCAGGCTCTCCGCCTTCCTCAACCCCGACGGCCAACTCGCTACCATGGCGATCGGCGACATCTTCCAGGCCGCCGAGCGGTGCGACATGGCGATACCTGTCTTTCAGACCGTGCCGCAAGGCGTGCCGGTCAGGCGCAACGCCGACCTCCAGATCGGCAACTGCCTGGTGACGCTGGAAAAGCCGGAGGAGGCCATCCAACACATCAAACGCGTCGCCGAGGCCGACCCGAGCGACGTCGAGGCGGCGATCGAACTCGGCAATGTCTATCGCTCCGAGAGCCGTTTCGTTGAGGCCAGCGAGGCCTACGGCGGGGGCGTGGCGGCATTGGCCCACGCCGTCGAAGCCGATTGGCGCATCTTCTATTTCCGCGGCGTGTCGTACGAACGCAGCAAGCGCTGGCCCGAGGCGGAAGCCGACTTCAAGCGGGCGCTCGAACTCAACCCGGACCAGCCGCAGGTCCTCAATTATCTCGGCTACTCGTGGGTCGACATGGGGCTCCACCTCGACGAGGCGCTCGAGATGATCAAGAAGGCGGTCGAGCTCAGGCCGAACGACGGCTACATCGTCGACAGCCTGGGCTGGGCCTACTATCGGCTCGGCCGCCTTGACGAGGCGGCCACCGAGCTCGAGCGAGCGGTGGAGCTGCGGCCGGACGACCCGACCATCAACGACCACCTCGGCGACACCTACTGGAAGGTGGGACGCAAGCGGGAGGCCCTCTTCCAATGGGCGCACGCGCGCGATCTCGAGCCCGAGAAGGATCAGCTGCCGATCATCCTCGCCAAACTCGAGCACGGGCTCAAGGAGCCGCCACCGATTCCGACACTGCCGACGCCGGCGCCGGCGGGCGAAGAGAAGGCCGTCGACGGACAGCACCCGCAAGCGGTCGCCGCGGCCGCCGCGGGCGCCGCCGCCCCGGCCTCGGTGACGGTGGTGACCGGCGACAGCCTGTGGGGGATCGCCGACCGGGTCTATGGCAACGCCGGGATGTACCTTCGCATCTTCGAGGCCAATCGCGACCGGCTCAGCGACCCCAATCTGATCTTTCCCGGCACGACGCTCAGTCTGCCCCCGGCGAACTGACAATCGAGGCGATGTCGCGGCGGGCCGGTTCGTCGAGACCTCGGTGATGGCGACGAGCGCAACTGGCGACAGCGAGTTGGCGCCGGCGAAGGTCAATCTCGCCCTGCACGTCACCGGCAGACGGGACGACGGTTATCACCTGATCGAAGGCTTGGTGGTGTTCGCCGACAGCGGCGATCGGCTGAGGCTCCTGCCCGCCGCTGGTGGCGAGCCGGCCCTCAGCGTCAAAGGCCCTTTCGCCGGCGCGCTCGACAAGGCAACGTCGGCGGCCGACAACCTCGCTCTGCGCGCCGTGGATGCGCTCCTCGGGGAATCGGCGGGCCGGCGCCGCAAGCCGGTGCGGCTGCTGCTCACCAAGCGGCTGCCGGTCGCCGCCGGGCTCGGCGGTGGATCGGCCGACGCCGCCGCCGCGCTCCGCCTGGTCAACCGCCGCTTCCGACTGAGGCTCGGCGCCGACGAGCTTGCCCGGATCGGCCTTAGGCTCGGCGCCGATGTGCCGATGTGCCTCGTCTCGCGCCCGCTCCTTGCCGAGGGCGTCGGCGAACGGGTGACCCCGGTGCCGGCGATG
>JBBDMC010000013.1:0-8701 GCA_040878485.1 Bauldia sp.
GATTCCCCCGAGCGCTTTCGCGGCGCAAAAGACGGCTCAGGGCCAAGCCCAAATCGACGTCGCCCTCGTGGTCGTCATCCAAGCCTGGCCCCACCTGCCCGAGGCGATCCGGGCGGGGATTCTGGCGCTCGTGCGGGTCGCGGGGTAATCGCAGAGTATCGAGATTCCATACTGTTTTCTCCATCGCTCGATGTGACCGATGCATTTTTTTCGGTCAGGCCGCCGACGATCAGCGTCGCCTCGGCCTCCGGCGTCGGCAGCACCTTGAAGGTGACCTCACTCAAGACCGCCAGCGTGCCGTAAGAGCCGGCGAGAAACTTGACGAGATCGTAGCCGGTCACGTTCTTCATGACGCGGCCGCCGGACTTGATCACCTCGCCCAGCCCATTGACGGCGCGCACCCCGATCAGGCTGTCGCGCGCGGCGCCGGCCTGGATGCGGCGCGGACCGGAGAGGTTCGCCGCGGCGACCGCGCCGATGGTCGGCTGGCCGTCGGCGCCGCTGACGAAGCGGTGGTCGATCGGCTCGAAGGCGAGCCGCTGGCCGCGGCCGGCGAGAAGCTCGTTGACGTCGGCGAGCGGCGTGCCGGCGCGCGCCGAGAGGACGAGTTCGGCCGGCTCGTAAAGCGTGACCCCGGAAAGCCGCGCGGTCGATAGCGTCGCCGCCGTCTGCATGGGGCGGCCGAGGAAGGCGCGGGTGCCGCCGCCCTCGACGGCAAGCGGCGTCGCCCTCGCCGCAGCGTCGCCGACGACCGCCGCCAGTTCCTTCTCGTCGCCTGGCCTGAAGGCCGCGGTCATTTCCTGAAGATCCCAGGCCCCAGCTCCGGCGCGCCAGGCGCGCCAGGCGCGCCGGCGATCAAGCGGCTTGGAGTCTATATTGAACGGCGGCGGGCGAAAGTCACGCCGGCGAGAGGGGCAGCGGCACCAAGGCGGCGCCGATGTAATACGGCCAGATGACGATGGCGAACACGCCCGGCCAGAAGCCGAGCTTCAGGTAGCCGATGGTGAAGAGCCAGCCGGCCACCCAGACGAGGCCGACGGAGGAGTGCTGCTCGATCTTGATGCGTTCCATGATTCCCACCCTTTCGCCGCTTGGCGGTCCCCGCCTTGATCCAGCCCAAGTTCGCGGCGCGCAGCATAGGGCAAGTTGCCGTCGGGTTGAACTCGGCGCTAGTCGGGCGAACATCGAGGAAGAAGGCCGGCGACCGCCCTAGGTCTCCGGCTCGGTGGTGAACAGAAGCGGATAGCCGGCGCTGCGGCCGGCGTCGGTCGCTTGCGTCGCCTTGGTCTCGGCGATGTCCTTGGCGTAAACGGCGACGACGCATGAACCGAGCCGGTGGGCGGTTATCATCACCCGATGGGCCTGGTCCTCGCTCATCCCGAATACCGCCTTGAGGACCGTGACGACGAACTCACGGGGAGTGTAGTCGTCGTTGACAAGGATGACCTTGTGCAGACGCGGCCGTTCGGTCTTCGGCCGAACCTTGACGCGCGGCTTGGTGACGATGTCACTCATCGGAGGCGCTCCTGGCGAGGACGGCGCAACCGCAGCATGGTGCGACCAGCTTGGCATGATCGACAGCGTGCGTCCATCAACGCCGCGGGCAGCGATCGCGTCGCCGCCTGAGCGGTCGGTCAACAGAAACAGATCGGTCATCAGTGGATCGGTGTCGTGCTTTGCCATTGTTGTGGGCCGCATCGCAAGCCATTCAATTCATTGACTGAACCAAAATTGACTTGTCATTGCTTGACGCGATCTATACATAGACGTCATCGACATTTGGCCGGACGACTGGGCCGAGTTGCCTTGCACTGCAGGCGCACGCTTCAGATTCCTCCAGATTCGACGAACCGGGGATCGGGCCACGACGATCGTGCGCCCAACCCGCGTGCATACCGTTGGTGAAAGGACAATTCCATGCAGACGGGTACAGTGAAGTTCTACAACGGCTCGAAGGGCTACGGCTTTATCCAGCCAGACGGCGGCGACAAGGACGTGTTCGTCCATGCCTCCGCGCTCGAGCGCGCCGGCATCTACTCGTTGAACGAGGGCCAGAAGGTCTCGTTCGACACGCAGACCGATCCGCGTTCGGGCAAGATCGCGGTAGGCAAGATCGAAGTCGCCTAGCGAACTTCGTTCGCCACCGGGCGTCGCTCTTGGTCGTCGCCCGCCAGGCCGTCGCTCCGACAAGAGCGGCGGCTTTTGCCGCGAGGAGACCGGGATGGCCAAGGAAGAATTGATCGAGGTCGAGGGTCTGGTGACGGAGATCCTGCCGGACACGCGCTTCCGCGTTCAGCTCGACAGCGGGCACGCCATCGTCGCCTATGCGGCTGGCCGCATGCGCAAGCACCGTATCAAGACGCTTGCCGGCGATCGCGTCACGGTCGAGATGTCGCCCTATGATCTCGGAAAGGGGCGGGTTATCTTCCGTCACAAGGACGAGCGCGCGGCCGTCGCCGGACGCCCGCCGCGGCGCACCCAGTTTCGGCGGCGTTGATCGCCGCGGCGAGTGCGCCTGACGGAGGCCAACAGCCTGCAGCAGCAACCGGAGGGTGACCGATGCGGATCTACGTATTCAAGTCGGAGGGCAAGGGCGGACTGCGGGCCTTTGCCGACGATCTGATCGGAAGCAAACTGCCGGATCGCTTCGGACCCTGGCGGGCGATCGGCGCGGTGGCGCCCGACAAGGACCTGCCCTACGCCTTCTCGCGCGACCAGATCGAGAAATCCATCCAGGCGCAGGGCTTCGAACTCTGGCGCATGCGGCCGAAGAAGCAGCAACCGCCAATCGCACCGGTGATCGAATCGAAGCGCGCCTCATGACGTCGACCGCCCAAGCCGAGCTTGGCCCTGCCGCGGCGGATCGAGCCGCCTCCGGCGCCGCCGCTATCGAAGCCCAAAACTGGATACGCGTGCTTGCCCGCTATCGCGAGCCAAGCCACGGACGCAGCCTGTTCGAGCTGGCAATTACGATCGCGCCACTGATCCTGTTGTGGCTGGCAATGTGGGCGGCGCTGGCGTACTCGTACTGGCTGAGCCTGCTGCTGGCGCTTCCCGCCGCCGGCTTCCTGGTGCGCCTGTTCATGATCCAGCACGATTGCGGCCACGGCGCCTTCTTCCGGCGACGGGCCTGGAACGATTGGGTCGGGCGGGCGATCGGGGTTCTGACGTTGACGCCCTACGACTTCTGGCGGCGAACCCACAACATGCATCACGCCGGCTCCGGCAACCTGGCACGCCGGGGCATGGGCGACATCAAGACGCTGACCGTGCGCGAATACCTGGCACTGCCGCGCCGGCGCCGCCTTGCCTATCGGCTCTACCGCCATCCGGTCGTGCTGTTCGGCGTCGGCCCGGCCTACCTGTTCATCCTGCAACACCGCCTGCCGGTGGGGTTGATGCGCGAGGCCAAGGCCTGGCGGAGCACGATGCTCACCAATGGCGCAATCGGCCTCGCCGCCGCGATCATGATCTGGCTGGTCGGCATCGGTCCGTTCCTGGTCGTGCACCTCCCGATCACGCTCATCGGAGCCTCGATCGGCGTGTGGCTGTTCTACCTCCAGCATCAATTCGAGGACACGGTGTGGGCCGAGGACGCCGACTGGAGCCTGCCCGAGGCGGCGCTCCACGGCAGCTCCCATTACGATCTGCCGAAGGTGCTGCGGTGGTTCACGGCCAATATCGGCGTGCACCACATCCATCATCTGTCCAGCCGGATTCCGTACTATCGGCTTCCCCAGGTGCTCAGGGATCACCCGCAGCTCAGCGAGATCGGTCGCCTTTCGCTGGTCGAAAGCCTGCGTTGCGTGCGCCTGGTCCTGTGGGACGAGTTGCAGCACCGGTTGATTTCGTTCCGCGAGATGCGCACGCGGATGGCAGAGGCTCGCTAAGGCCCCTCCCCCGCGGCCGGCGGCGGGTCAGACGCGCCCGCGCGATCCGAACCGGCCGACCTAACCGGCGACAGGACGCCCTGCGAGCGGGAAGACCTTGGCCGGGTTCAAGCGCCAGTCGGGGTCGAAGGCGGTCTTGACCCGCATCTGCTGGTCGAGGTCCTGGCGGGAGAATTGGACCGGCATCAGGTCGCGCTTCTCAATGCCGACGCCGTGTTCGCCGGTGAGGCAGCCGCCAAGCTCGACGCAGAGCCTCAAGATGTCGGCACCGGCCTTCTTCGCCCGCGCCAGCTCGTCGGCGTCGTTGGCGTTGTAGCGGATCAGCGGATGGAGGTTGCCGTCGCCGGCGTGGAAGACGTTGGCGACCTCGAGCCCGTAGCCGGCACAGATCTCCGAGACCCGTCGCAGCGCCACCGGCAGCTTGCCGGTTGGGATGACCCCGTCCATGCACAGGTAGTCGGAGATGCGGCCCATGGCGCCGAAAGCGGCCTTGCGGCCCTTCCAGATGGCGATACTCTCGCCCTCCGACTTCGAGACCCGCATGGTCGTCGGATTGAACCCATCGGCGACGGCCGTGATGCGGGCGATGAGATCGGCGATCTCAGCCTCCGAGCCCTCGACTTCGACGATCAGCAGCGCCTCGACGTCGAGCGGATAGCCGGCATGGGCGAAGGCCTCGCAGACCTTGATCGCTGGGCGGTCCATGTACTCGACGGCGACGGGGATGATGCCCGAGGCGATGATCGCGGCAACGCAGGCGCCGGCGTCCTCGGCTGAGCCGAAGCCCATCAGCATCGGCCGCGCGCCCTCAGGGACGGGCAGGATTCTGACCGTCGCCTCGGTGACGATGCCGAGCTGGCCCTCGGAGCCGGTGACGAGGCCGAGGAGATCGTAGCCGGCGGCGTCGAGGTGGGCACCGCCCAGCTCGACGATGGTGCCGTCGGCGAGGACCATCTTGACGCCGGTGAGGTTGTTGGTGGTGACGCCGTACTTGAGGCAATGGGCGCCGCCGGAGTTCATGGCGACGTTGCCGGCGATGGTGCAGGCGAGCTGGCTCGACGGGTCGGGGGCGTAGAAGAAGCCGCGGCCGGAGACGGCGTCGGTGATGGCAAGGTTGGTGACCCCGGCTTCGACGGTGGCGACCCGGTTGTCGTAGTCGATCGAGACAATCCGGTTCATGCGGGCGAGGCCGACGACGACGCAGTCCTCGGAGGGAAGCGCGCCGCCCGACAGCGATGTGCCGGCGCCGCGGGCGACCACCTTGACCCGGCTCTCGGCGAGGAACCTCATGACCGCCGCAACCTCGGCGGTGGTGGCGGGCAGAGCGACGGCGAGCGGGACGGCGCGGAAGGCGGTGAGCGCGTCGGTTTCGTAGGCGCGGCGCTCGTCCTCGGTCGAGATCACCGCGTCCTTGCCGATGATGGCGGCGAGCCCGGCGACGATCTCGTCGCGGCGGGCGATGACGGCGCGGTCGGGTTCCGGCAGGGCGCTCGACATGCGCCCATGGTGGCAGCTTCGGCGGGCGCGGTCCAGAGAACGGCGTGCCGCCGTCTGTTGATATGCCGCCGCCCGGCCTGCTATCGGTCGTGCTCCAGCCTTTCAACGTGCCGAGAGCGAGACCATGCCGGAAGAGACACGCGGCCCGACGGTCGGCCTGTTCGTCACCTGCCTCGCCGATTTGTTTCGCCCGAGCGTCGGCTTCGCGACGGTCAAGCTGCTCGAAGACGCCCAGTGCCGGGTCGAGGTGCCGGCGGCGCAGACCTGCTGTGGCCAGCCGGCCTACAACTCCGGCGACCGCGAGGATGCGCGGGCGATCGCGCGGCAGGTGATCGCCGCCTTCGAAGGTTACGACTACGTGGTGGCGCCGTCGGGTTCATGCGCCGGCATGCTCCGCGTCCACTACCCGGCGCTGCTCGCCGACGACGAGGCGTGGGCGGAGCGGGCGCGCGCCTTCGCCGGCAAGGTCCACGAGATCGTCAGCTTCCTCGTCGACGTCCGCGGCGTCGAGCGGGTCGCGGCGGCATTCGCGGGGATCGTCACCTATCACGATTCCTGCTCGAGCCTGCGCGAGCTCGGCATCCGCGACCAGCCGCGGCGGCTGCTCAAGACGGTCGCCGGCCTCAAGCTTGCCGAGATGGCCGACACCGAGGCCTGCTGCGGGTTCGGCGGAACGTTCTGCGTCAAGTACCCCGACATCTCGAACGCCATCGTCGAGAAGAAGACCGAAGCGATCGCCCAATCGGGCGCCGGAACGGTGCTTGCCGGCGACCTTGGCTGCCTGTTGAACATCGCCGGCAAGCTCAAGCGTCAGGGGAGCACGGTCAGGAGCCGCCACGTGGTCGAGGTGCTGGCCGGCATGACGCAATCGCCGGCCATCGGCGAAGCTGCCGACTGATGGACATCACCTCGCCGGCCTTCAAGACGAACGCCAGCCGGGCGATCGGCGATGCCCGGCTGCAGGCGGCGCTCGTCTACACAAGGGCCGGCTTCCAGGAGAAGCGGCTCGGCGCCGTCACGGCGCTGCCCGAGTTCGACGCCCTTCGCGAAAGCGCCCGCGACATCAAGGACCACACGCTGGCCCACCTCGACCTCTACCTCGAAGCCTACGAGGAGAAGGTGCGCGAGGCGGGCGGCGAGGTCCACTACGCCGAGACGGCGCAGGAGGCGCGCGACCTCATCCTCGCCATCTGCCGGCAGGCGGGCGCCAAGACCGTCACCAAGGGCAAGTCGATGGTCGCCGAGGAGATCGGCCTCAATGAGCACCTCGAGGCGAACGGTATCGTGCCGATCGAGACCGACCTCGGCGAGTACATCATCCAGCTCCGCCACGAGGCGCCGAGCCACATCATCGCCCCGGCTATCCACCTCACCAAGGAGGACGTGGAAGGCGACTTCCGGCGGGCGCACACCGACCTGCCGAGCGGCCGCAACCTCAGCGAGCCGGCGTCGCTCCTCGACGAGGCGCGGGCGGTGCTCAGGCGGAAGTTCGCCGAAGCGGAAGTCGGCATCACCGGCGCCAACTTCCTCGTCGCCGAAACCGGGACCTCGGTGATCGTCACCAACGAAGGGAACGGCGACCTCACCCAGATGCTGCCCAAGGTCCACATCGTGCTCGCCACGATCGAGAAGATCACGCCGACGCTGGAGGACGTGAGCCAGATCCTCCGGGTCCTGTCGCGCTCGGCAACGGGACAGGAGATGACGGCCTACACCACCTTCTCGACCGGGCCGCGACGAGGGGAGGACCCAGATGGGCCGGACGAGTACCACGTCGTCATCCTCGACAACGGCCGCTCGGCGATGATCGGGTCAGAGTTCCAGGACATGCTGCGTTGCATCCGTTGCGGCGCCTGCATGAACCATTGCCCGGTCTACCAGGTGGTCGGCGGACACGCCTACGGCTGGGTCTATCCGGGGCCGATGGGGGCGGTGCTGACGCCGACGCTGATCGGCGTCGACAAGGCCGGGCATCTGCCCAACGCGTCGAGCTTCTGCGGCCGCTGCGAGAGCGTCTGCCCGATGATGATCCCGCTGCCGAAGATGATGCGCCACTGGCGGGAGCGGGAGTTCGAGCGACATCTGTCGCCGACGACCTATCGCACCGGGCTTGGCCTCTGGGCGTATTTTGCCAAGCGGCCGCGGCTCTACCGCTGGGCGACGCGGCTGGTGGCGCGCGCCCTCGGCAACCTCGGCGGCCGTAAGGGGCGCTTCCGCCGGCTGCCGCTCGCCGGCGGCTGGACCAGGCACCGCGACCTGCCGGCGCCGGAGGGGCAAACCTTCCAGGAAATGTGGGCCGAGCGGAGGCGGCCATGAACGCGCGCGATGTGGTGCTCGCCAAGATTCGGCGCTCGCTCCGGGTGACCGGCGAGGAAGTCGCCCGCAACGCCACCGTCGACGACCGGCTGCGGCGGGCGCCGGTGGGCGTCATTCCGGCGCGCGGGCGCCCGGCGCCGGTGAAGCGAATCGCGCTCTTCATCAAGATGGCGGAGGCGGTGTCGGCGAGCGTCGCGCGCGTGGCGGACACTGATGAGCTTCCGGCGGCGGTCGCCGGCTACCTCAGATCGCACAACTTGCCGGCGGCGCTCCGGATGGGAAGCGACCCGCTGCTCGCCGGCCTCGACTGGACCGGAACGCAGGTCGAGGTCAGCCACGGCGCAGCGGGCGTCAACGACGCGGTCGGCTTGAGCCGCGCTTTCGCCGGCGTCGCAGAGACCGGGACGCTGATGCTCGCTTCGGGCCCGGACAACCCGACGACGGTCAACTTCCTGCCAGAGACTCACATCGTCGTGCTCGCAACCAGCGACGTGGTCGGCTGCAGCGAGGACGGCTGGGAGCGGCTACGGGCGATCTTCGGCAAGGGCGTCATGCCGCGCACCGTCAACATGGTGACCGGGCCGTCGCGCTCGGGCGACATCGAGCAGACGCTTCTCCTCGGCGCCCACGGGCCGCGACGGCTGCACATCATCGTGGTGGGGTAGCGACTTTCCCCGATTTCACCCCACCAGCCCGACCCAGGCGCGGGCAAGCGCCAGGCCGACGCGATCGGCTTCGGGGCCGTAGCGCACCGCGTCCCGCGCGCGGCGCGCCGGCCAATCGGGGGCATACTCGGCAATCACATCGCCGAACTCGCCACTCCAGCGCTCGACCAGCGCCCGGTCGGCCTCGAAGTGGAACTGGACGCCGTAGACCGCCCGGCCGATGCGGAAGGCCTGAATATCGGTCATGGCGCTCACGGCGAGGTGGACGGCGCCGGGCGGCAGGGTGAAGGTGTCGAGGTGCCAGTGGAACGCCGGACTCCCCTCCCCGATCGC
>JBBDMC010000014.1:0-4297 GCA_040878485.1 Bauldia sp.
GGGCGCTGGTCAAGGGCGTGCCGAAGCCGCGCCAGGGCCGCATCTCGACCTGGCTCGCCAAGCAAGGTGGGCCGGAGGGCGAGCGCATGCGCATCGCCCGCCACGGCGAGGACGAGGCGAGCCACGCCGTCTCGCTCTATTCGGTAGTCGATCAGGCGGGCCAGCAGCTCGCCTGGCTGTCGATGCGGCCGGTCACCGGGCGCACCCACCAGCTTCGCGCCCACGCCGCCCACATCGGCCATCCGATCGTCGGCGACCCAAAGTATTTCGAGGCCGGCGGCTGGCAGCTGCCCGGAGGCCTCCAGAACAAGCTTCACTTGCACGCCCGCCGCATCGTGATGCCGCACCCCGCCGGCGGGGCGCTGGACGTCACGGCACCGCTGCCGCTGCACATGCAGCAGAGCTGGAACCTGCTCGGCTTCGAGATCGAAGCCGGCGAGCTTGAGCCCGATGAGGAGAATGAGTGATGGCTAATCGCCCGGGACCGGTTGCCCGCGTCAGGATGCACAAGAGAGGCCCGGAGTTCTCTGGCGTTATCTGGGGATCGATGCGCTCGGAAACCCAGTTCGCCTCGCCGGGGGAACTGGCCTCGTTCCTAGGCTTCCTCCTTGAGCGCGGGGTCACCACCATCGACACCGCCAACACCTACGGTGACCCGCACCCCTACACGGTCGAGGAGTTCCTCGGCAAGGCGATCGCCGAGGTCGGGCGCCATCACTTCGAGATCGTCACCAAGTGCGGCATCCAACGGTTATCGCCGCACCGGCCGGAGAACCGCGTCCGCCACTTCGACTTCAGCGAGAAGGAAATCCGGCGGTCGGTGAACCGTTCGCTGGAAAAGCTCGGCGTCGACCGGGTCGACGTTGTTCTCCTTCACCGACCGGACTACCTGATGGACCCCGACGAGACGGCGGCGACGCTCGACGTCCTCATCGCCGAGAACAAGACGCGCTATGTCGGCGTCTCCAACTTCTCGCCGTCGCGGATCGAGCTTCTCGCCTCGCGGCTCAAGGCGCCGATCGTCACCAACCAGGTCGAGTTCTCACCGCTCCACCTCGATCCGGTCTCCGACGGTACATTCGATACCGCGATCCGCATGGGTCATGTGCCGATGATCTGGTCGCCGGTCGGCGGCGGTCGCCTGCTGACGGGGGACGATGAGCGGAGTGCGCGAATGCGCGACCTGCTCGCCGGCATCGCCCGGCGCTACGGCCTGCCGGGCCCGGCCGAGGCGGCGATCGCCTTCGTCGCCCGCCATCCGGCCGGGGGCATCCCGATCATTGGCTCGGGCAAGCGCGAGCGGCTGGATGGCGCGATCCGCGCGGTCAACACACCGATCGATCGCCAGGACTGGTACGAGATCGTGACCCAGACGAGCGAGATGTTGCACCTGTGAGCGGCGCCGACGGCTTCAAGGGGCCGACATCGTTGATCGAGGCACAGGAACCGGCCGCGAGATGGAAGCGGTGGCGCTGATCCTTCAAGCTGCCGAGGGCCAAGCGCGCCGGCCCATGCGGCCGAGGTGGGTATATGCAGCGCCGGCCTCGTACTTCAGGCCGATGCCGAGCGCCCGGTCGACCCCGATATGGGCGAGCCAGATGAGGGCAACCCAAACGGCGAGCTGGATGTCGTATGCCACGCCGAGGCCCCCGAGCACCAAGGGGGCGAAGGTCACGTGGAGAGCGTCATAGGCAATCGCTCCAACACGGCGCCGCACCAGATAACCGGCGAGGCCGATGTCGGGCACTAGGAACAAGACGGCGTAGAGCCACCAGGGTGCGCCGACCCAGGCGTAGGCCGAGGTCGCCGCGATCAACAAGGCGAGGCCTTCGAGCTGGAGCAGCGTCTTAACAGCGCCGGTCGCGGCGCCGGCGATCACAGGCTCCCGTGCGACCGCTTCGACCATGATGTCGCTCCGCTGGCTGCCTCGGTTCCGTTGCCCGCGACCGCCATGGTAACAACGGGGAGCGTGGTCGAGACAGACTACCATGAAAGACATCCTCGCGGAACTCGAGGCCCGAAGTGCCAGGGCGCGCCTCGGCGGCGGCGAAAAGCGGATCGCGGAGCAACACAAGCTCGGCAAGTCGATCGCCGTCCACCCCGACGAAGGCTCATTTGAGGACTTCGGGACGTTCGTCGAGTACCGCGACTTCGACTTCGGCATGGCAGAGGCGGTGATCGCTTTCGTTGCCGGCAACTCGGCAAGGGGCATCCCGATCATCGGATCGGGCAAGCGCGAGCGGCTCAGCATCTACCTTGTCAACCGTCAGCCAGCATGACCGACCAACCGCCCGACCCGATGGAGGCCGCGCGGCGGTTGGCGCGCCGCGAGCCGCCGCGGCGCTTCTACAAGGAGGCGACGGCAGCCCGTGGCGAAGGCGGCTTCGCACTCCTCCTCGACGGCCGCGTCGCCAGGACGCCCGGTCGTCGGCCCGTGCTGATCGCCCGTGAGGCGGTAGCGCGGGCCCTGGCCGCCGAGTGGGACGCCCAAGGCGAAGTGCTCGACTCGGCGGCGATGCCGCTCACCCGCCTCGTCAACGCCGCCATCGACCGGGTCGAGCGCGAGATGGCGGCGGTCCGGGCCGAGATCGTCGCCTACGCCCTGAGCGACCTCGTCTGCTACCGCGCCGAAGGGCCGCTGACGTTGATCGAGGCGCAGAACGCGGCATGGTCACCACTCATCGATTGGGCGGGCGAGGCGCTCGGCGCGCGGCTGGTCGTCGCGCGCGGCGTGGTCGCGGTCATCCAGGACGAGAGCGTCGCACCGGCCGTCGAGCGGGCGGTGGCGCCGCTCGACGCTCTGGCGCTCGCCGCCCTCCACACGGCGACGACGCTTACCGGCTCGGCGATCATCGCGCTCGCCCTCGGCGCCGGCCGCATCGCCGCGGAGGCGGCGTGGCTTGCGGCCCATGTCGACGAGAACTGGCAGATGAGCCAATGGGGTGGCGATGAGGCGGCGTTGGCGCAGCGGCAGATCCGGTGGCGGGAGATGGAGGCCGCCGCGCTCATCCTCGGTACGGCCGGGAGCGGAAGCCTCTGAAATATCGGCCGAATCGGCGCCAGATGTGCTCCATCAAAGCTTCTTTAGCCTTTCTTTCGTAAGGTCCGCGCGTCAAACAGCCAAGGGGCAATGACCATGCCGACCAGCAAGATACTGGCAAAGGTGAAGTCTTCTGGAGTTGTGACCGCCGAGGACGCGCTCGCCGCGCGGCGGATTGTCTATGGCGACGACGGCGGGATTTCCCCGGACGAAATCGAGATGCTGTTCCGCATCGACGAGGCAGCCAAGACGGCCGATCCGTCGTGGTCGGCGCTCGTTGTCGAGGCGGGCGTCGACTTCATCGTCCACCAGGAGATGCCGCAGGGCTACATCAGCGAGACCAACGCCGATTGGCTCATCCAGCGCATCTCGGCCGACGACATGGTCAAAACCGCGACCGAGCTTGAGCTTGCGGTCAAGGTGCTGGAAGCGGCTCAGGCCTCGCCCGAGCGTCTGGTCGCGTTCGCCTTGCATCAGGTCGAGGTGGCCGTCGTCGAGGGCAAGGGGCCACTCGCCAGCGGCCACGACCTCCAGCCCGGGCGCGTTAGTCGGACCGAGGCCGCGCTCGTCCGCCGCATCCTCTATGCCTTCGGCGGCCACGCCGGCGTTTCAATTACGCGGGCTGAGGCGGAGGTCCTGTTCAACATCAACGATGCCAGCGCCGAGGCCGACAACGATCCGGAATGGACCGACCTGTTCGTCAAGGCGATCGCCAACTGCATCATGGCCGCGTCAGGCTACCAGGCGCCGGCGCGCGAGGTGGCGCTCGCCCAAGAGAAATGGCTCGATTCGCCGAGCCCCGGAGTCGGCGGTTTCCTCGCCCGGATGGCGGCCGGCGGGCTGAGCGGCGTGCTCGATGCCTACACTGCGCCCGCCGGAGTCGACTGGCAGGCCCGCCATGCCCTGGTGCAGGGCGGTATGCGGGTCGCCGAAGCGGTCAGCGAAGATGAAGCCGGCTGGCTTGCCGACCGCATCGGCCGCGACGGCACAATGCACGAGAACGAACGGGCGCTTCTCCGCTTCATCGGCGAGGAATCCCACCAGGTCCACCCGTCGCTGCGCGATTTGATCGAGAAGGCCGCCTGATCGGCGAGCCACTGGGGCAAGGGCTCAGAACAATCGAGCGCCGGCGGTCTGTTCGCCGGAGACCGGATGGCCCTGTCGCTCGCCACCAAGGCCGGGGCGTGGGCCCATGTCACGACCCAGGCCTCGACCATCGTCTACCGCATGGACGAGGGCGAGGCGCGGCAAACGACC
>JBBDMC010000014.1:4307-8662 GCA_040878485.1 Bauldia sp.
CGGGCATTCGCTAGACTAGCGAATGCCCGCGTCGATCAGCTCGGTGAGTGCGTCGATCGTCTGCGGGGTGACGGCGCCGGCGCCGGTGTTGATCGCCAGGCCCGGCATCTTGTACTTGGCCGTCATCACGCATTGCAGCACCGGCAGGAAGCCCTGCAGGTAGAGGAGCTGGTCGAGGGTCGCCGAGACGTAGCCCGACTTCAGCCCGCCGATCGTCTTCGGATCGAGGTCGATGCCGCCGACGATGATCTCGCCTGGCTTCTTGCCGGCCTTCTCCAGCACGTCGGCCAGAATGCTGGTGATCGAGCCGTGCTGAGTGCCGATCGCCTTGAGGTTCGGATGGGCCTGGATGTAGGCGACGAGCAGCGGAATGGCGAGCGAGACGTCGCTGTTGACCTCCTGGCTGATATCAAGCCGTTCGACCTTGAGGCCGGCCTTCTCCAGCGTGTCGGCCATACCCTTTCCCGACTGGCTGCGCTCGGCCTGGCTGAACGGGTCATAGACCAAGGCTTCGTCGCCGGCCTTGAGGCCTTGGGCGAGCATGGCATTGCCGGCGATGGTGCCGCCGACATAGAGGTCGACGCCGGCATAGCCCATGCCCTTGGTGCCGAACTCGGCTTGCAGGTCGCTCATCGGCGAGTTTCCGACGGTGACGATGATGCCCTGGTCGACGGCCGCCTTGACGATGTCGTGGAAGGCGACGCCGCCGGGATGGCCCATGATCTCGATGCAGGAGGGCTTGGCGGCCACCGCCTCCTTGAACTGGTTGATCATCGTCTCCGGCGCCCACGCCGAGAATTGCGCTTTGAGGTCGACGCCGAAGGCGGCGGCGGCCTCCGTGGCGCCGGTCTGACGGGCGAGCGTGGCGCCGTCGCCGGCATTGCCGCCCATCTGCATGTACATCGAGAGGCCTTCGCCAATCATGGCGGCCGAGGCCGTGCCGGCGGCGGCCGTCAGCGCGACAGTCGCTGCGCCGGCAAGTAGGATTCTGGTCAGTCGCATGGTTGTTTTCTCCCTGTTAGCCACCGCCCTTACTCCCTCTGGTGCAAGGTAGCGGTCTTCACTCGGCCGCGCTGGGGCGGCCTATTCCCCGTGGGCGCCACATGTGCGCGAAGAAGGCGGCGCGGCGCTGCGGTTCGTCGACATAGAGGTAGAAGATGATCGATACCAGAAAAATGAGGCCACGCACAGTGTTCACCCACGCCCCGGTCAGGCCCGTGGCCACCAGTCCGGGCTCGACCATGGCGATGATGAAGCAGCCGAAGATCGTGCCGATGATCGTCGCGCGGCCGCCGAAGATCGAGGTGCCGCCGATCAGCACAGAGGCGATCGCGATCAGCAAATAACCCTGCCCCTGATTGCCGAAGTAGTTCTTGTTCTCGAGCGTCAGGAAAATGGCCGCGATGCCCGCGAGCGTGCCCATCAACGTGAAAAGCTTGATCTTCTCGCGATCGACGTTGATGCCGACGACGCGGGAGACGTCGTTGGAGTCGCCAATGAACAGCGTGTGCTCGCCGAACCGGTGGCGGGTTAAGACCAACCACAGGATGACGGCGATGATCGCCGTCCACAACGATTGCAGCGGAATCTGCTGGACCCAGTCGATGCTGGAGTTGGCAAAGGGGCGGCCGACCAGCCACTGCCATACCGAGCTTTCCTCGGCGGTGCGCAGCGCATAGGACCGCCCGCGCGAGATCACAGTGGCCATGCCGTACCAGAAGAATTGGGTGCCGAGGGTGGCGATGAAGGACGGGATGCCGATCTTGGCGACGAGCAGGCCGTTGACGAATCCGACGAAGACCCCGGACGCGATGGCGACCAGCACCCCAAGCCACTGCACGACTTCGAGGGGGAGCGCGGACGCCAGTCCGACCCAGCCTTGTTCGGTCAACACCCCGGTTATCCAACCGTGCCCGTCCTTGAAGAACCAGGCGAAGACGAATCCGGAGAAGCCGAGGATCGCCGGGAAGCACAGATCGATCTCGCCGGCGCCGATGATGAAGGTGAGGCCGATGGCCAGCAGAATCACCGGCGGCAGAGTCGATAGGAAGGTCGTGTAGATGAAAGGTTGCAGGAACACATTGGGCACGAGATACATGAACATGATGAGGAGCAGCGCGAAAACAACGATGATCGGCAAGCCTTCGATCCGGCTGAACAGCGATGAGGCGGTTTGCTTTGCCACGGTCCGCCGCTACCTCAGGTCTTGTGCTGGAGTTTGATGAGGAATTCGGTGAGTTCCATCACCGACAGATCCTTGGGCAACAACTCGCTGACGATGGCGCCGCGGTCGAGGATGACCAGTCGGTCGGCGACTTCGTGGACATGGGCGAGGTTGTGCTCGATATAGATGCAGGCCCGACCGGAATCCTTTATTCGTCGCACGAAATCAATGACCTTGCGCACCTCGGCGACACCCAGCGCCGCGGTCGGCTCGTCAAGCACGATAAGGTCGGCGTGGTAGTGCATGGCGCGGCCGATGGCGATGCCCTGGCGTTCGCCGCCGGACAGGTTGGCGACGGTTGAATCGGCGGTGATACCGACGCCGCGGAATCCGATCTCGTTCACCAGGATATCGTTGGCGATCTCTTTTTCGCGCTTGATGTCGATGAAGCCGAAACGGTTGGTAATCTGGCGCCCGACGAAGAAATTGCGCCACAGCGGCTGCTTCTCGGCGAGCGAGCGGTCCTGGTAGACGGTTTCGATCGAAAGACCGTGTGCGGCTTGGACGGAGTAGTCGGCGAGATTCACCTCCTTGTCGCGGATAAACAGTTTGCCGGAGGTCGGCCGAAGTACGCCGGTGATCACCTTGATCAGCGTCGATTTGCCGGCGCCGTTGTCGCCGATCAGGCCGACGATCTCGTTGCGGCCGATGGCGATGTCGATGTCCTTCAGCGCCTGGATCGCGCCGAAGAACTTCTGCACGTGCTCGAGGCGGACAATCGACTGGAAGGTCGCTGGCGCGAACCGCGTAACATCAAGGGTAGCGCTCACCACGGCCCTCCTCCCCAAAGAGCGACGTCAGAAGCGTATCAGGCTGGCGGCGTGTCGTGCGAGATGCCTGCCACAGGACACCTTTGGTTTCATCATACAAAACCTGTTGAGCGTCAAGCCGCCGTGCGCCGGGCGCGGGGGTAGGAGTCTTGCGGCGGTTGCTCCAATCATGGAATCTTAGCGACGGGGTCTCCGAATGGAACGGGCCGTCCGCCTGATTGTCACCGGTCGCGTCCAGGGGGTGGGCTACCGCGCCTTCGTCGAGGATCGGGCCGAGGCGTTGGACCTTGCCGGCTGGGTCCGCAACCGCCGTGACGGTTCGGTCGAGGTTGTGGTCGCGGGCCATGCCGAGGCGGTTGAGGCCATGGTTTCGGCCTGCCGCAACGGCCCGCGCGCCGCCAATGTCGCCGAGGTAAAGATCACCGACCACGCCGGTCCGCCTCTCGCGCGCTTCACTCTCCTGCCGACGGAGTAGGCTTGGTGTCGCCGAACAGCGGCTCGAATTCGCGCCCGAGCACCGCGTCGACTTCAGCCATGGAAACCGTGACGCCGAGGTCGGCGAGGCTGGTAACACCGTCGCTCCTGATCCCGCATGGCACGATGCCGGAGAAATGCTCCAGCGCCGGGTCGACGTTGAGGGCGATGCCGTGGAAGCTCACCCAGCGGCGGAGGCGGATGCCGATGGCGGCGATCTTGTCCGTCCGCTCGGCGCCATTGCGGGGACGTTTGACCCAGACGCCGACGCAGTTCCGCCGCCGGCCGGCACCGACGTCGAATGCGGCGAGGGTGCGGATGATCCATTCCTCCAGCGTCCACACGAAGAGGCGGAGGTCGGGCTGCCGGCGGCTGAGGTCGAGCATGAGGTAGGCCACCCGCTGGCCGGGGCCGTGATAGGTGTACTGGCCGCCGCGTCCGCTGCGGTAAACCGGGAAGCGGTCGGGAGCGAGGAGGTCGGTGTCCTTGGCGCTGGTGCCGGCGCTGTAGAGCGGCGGGTGTTCGACCAGCCAGGCGCGCTCCGCCGCCCCCACCGACCGAATCTCGTCGGCGCGGCGCTCCATGACAGCGACGGCTTGGCCGTAGTCGACCGGGCGGTCGGCGATGACCCATTCGACCGGCGGCGGGCGACCGCGCGGCAGCATCGACCGGCGGACTTCGGTCTCCATCGCGGCAGAGGTAGTCCCGCGCCCGAGTGCCCGCAAGGCTTGCGGCGGGCTCGCGGGCGGCGCCCGGCGCGTTTGCGGCTGCCTTGTAAGGCTATGGCCGATTTGTTACATGAGGCGCGCTTTTCATGCGGTCGTGGCGGAACTGGTAGACGCGCAGCGTTGAGGTCGCTGTGGGGCAACCCGTGGAAGTTCGAGTCT
>JBBDMC010000015.1:0-8657 GCA_040878485.1 Bauldia sp.
CGAAGTCGAGATTGATCAGGCCTTCCTTGACCATCAGGTCGGTGATGCAGGCGACCCCGGAGTAGAGCACCTGGTCGGCCATGGCGAAGGCGTCGGCGAAGGTCGTCTTCTCGTCGGCGATGCGGAACAGGTTCTGGTTGGGGATGACGATCAGCGTGTCGACGCAGTCTTGCAGGTCGCTGATGCCCTGGTCGGCGACCCGCATGCGGCGGACGCCCTCGAAGTGGAACGGCTTGGTGACCACGCCGACGGTGAGGATGCCGTGCTCGCGGGCGGTGCGGGCGATGATCGGCGCCGCCCCGGTGCCGGTGCCGCCGCCCATGCCGGCGGTGACGAACACCATGTGCGATCCGTTGAGGTGATCGGTGATCTCGTCGATCGCCTCCTCGGCGGCGGCGCGGCCGACCTCCGGCTGCGAGCCGGCGCCGAGGCCCTCGGTGACCGCGACGCCCATCTGGATCAGCCGCTCGGCCTTCGACGACATCAGGGCCTGCGAATCGGTATTGGCGACGACGAACTCGACGCCCACGAGCCCGGATCGGATCATGTTGTTGACCGCGTTGCCGCCGGCGCCGCCGATGCCGAAGACGGTGATCTTCGGCCTCAGCTCCTTGATTTCAGGCATTTTCAAATTGATGGTCATGGCACCCTCGTCGTCTCGACCTCTGTCGGCCGCCCGCGCGTCCCGGCGGCCTGGCTGGTTTGATTCGCACGCCGCCGCCGCGGCGGCCGTCGCTCGCCCGACGGCTAGAAGCTCTCCCTGATCCACTGGCCGACGCGGGCGAAATAGCCGCCCGTCCCGGTCAGTGCCAAAGGCGCCATGCGGGCGCTCTCCATCTGTTCGATGCCGGCGACCTGCGGATAGATGATGAGGCCGACGGCGGTGGCGAAGGCCGGCCCCTTGGCGACCTCCGGCATGCCGGCGATGCCGAGCGGTCGGCCGAAGCGAACGCTGCGGGCAAGGATGCGCCGCGCCACCTCGACGAGGCCGTTGAGCTGGCTGGCGCCGCCGGTCAGGACCATCCGCCGGCCGACCAGTCCGGCGAAGCCCGATACGTTCAGCCGATCGCGGACCAGTTCCAGAATCTCCTCGATGCGCGGCCGGATGATTCGAGTCAGCGCCGAACGCGGCACCTGGTTGGGCAGATCTTGTTCATCGTCACCGATCGCCGGAACCGACAGGACCTCGCGCTCGTCGGCGATGCCGGGCATTGCGCTGCCGTGCATGATCTTCAGCCGCTCGGCGTCCTCGATGCGGGTGGAAAGGCCGCGGGCGATATCGGTGGTGATATGGCGGCCACCGACGGCGAGGGCGTCGACGTGGACACATTGGCCGCGGTTGAACACGGCGATGGTGGTGGTGCCGCCGCCGAAGTCGATGACCGCCGAGCCGAGCTCGGCTTCATCGTCGACCAGGACCGACAGGCCGCTGGCGTAGGGCGTCGCAACCATCGCCTCGATCGACAGGTGGCAGCGGTTGATGCCGAGCTCGAGATTGTCGCGCGGCAGGGCGTCAGCGGTGACGACGTGCATGTCGACCCCGAGGCGCTCGCCGACCATGCCGCGCGGATCGGCGACGCCGCCCTCCCCGTCGAGCGAGTAACCGATCGGCAGGGCGTGGATCACCGAGCGGCCGAGCTGGACCGCGTGGCGCCGCCCGGCGGCGAGGACCCGCCCGATGTCGGCGTCCGCGATGACCTCGCCGGCAAGGGTGACCGAGGCCGAACAGGTCTCGCTTGCCAGCCGCCCGCACGAGACGTTGACCACCAGCGATTCGACGGTGACGCCGGCCATCCGCTCGGCCGCATCGACCGCCAGACGGATCGCCTGCTCGGCGGCGTCGAGATCGGCGACGACTCCCGACTTGATGCCGCGCGAGCGCTGGTGGCCGAAGCCGAGCACCTCGATCGAGTGAGTGCGGGCGCGCAGCGCCTCGCCCGGCTCGCTCGGTTTGAGCCGCGCGATCAGGCAACAGATCTTGGTCGAACCGACGTCGAGCACCGAGACGACCGCCGGCCGCAGGCGGCCGCTGCCGGCCATGTCGGGGGATTTGAGCAGGCCGATCACGTGCTCGACCCCCGGCGCTTGGCGGCCAGCGCCCGCTCCTTGAGCATCGCCTTGCGAGCGGCGAGACCTGCTTCGGTGAGACGCACGACCAGGCGCCCGTCGGTCCTGAGATCGACCGCCGCGATTTCGCGCGTCAGCAGCGGATCGTCGGCGTCGAGCCGGACGATCTTCTCCAGCGCCGCGGCCGGGTCCAGCTCCGGCAGCATGAGGGCGATGCCGTTCTTGAGGATGACGGTCCAGCGGCGGCCGGAGACCAGCGCTCCGGCCCGCGTCTTTTCTGCGACTTGGGGGAAGGCGCCGATGAGGTTGGTGAACTCGCGCGCCCGTTCGGCGGCGCCCGGTCCGACAACCAGGGGCAGGTGCGCGTAGCGCTCGCCGATCGCGCCGGTGATCACCTTGCCGGTCTCGTCGACGAGCCACAGCTCAGTGCCGCTCTGCCAGACGGCGAAGGGCACCCGCTCGCTGACCGCGACCTCGAGGGTGTCGGGATAGAGCTTCTTCAACGTCGCCTGCTTGACCCATGGCAGGCCCTCGACGCGGGCTCTGGCGGCATCGACGTCGAAGGTCAACAGCGACGCCAAGTCGCCGATCGCCAGACGGTCGAGGACATCGACCTCGGAGGTCTCGCTCTGTCCGGTGATCCTGACCTGGTCGACGGCGAGGCCGGACCAGGCGGTCAACGCCGACACCACCGTGAGGCCGTGCCCGCCGAGCAGGATGCCGGCGACGGCGGTTGCCAGGAACAGGACGACGACGCCCTTCAGGCCCAAGTGGCGCGGCAGGCGCCAATCCAGCTTCTCGACCATGCGCGCCGGCCGCCGGAGGAACCGCGGCAGCACGATGCCGCGCAGCATCCCGCCCCGGACGGTCGCGCCGCTTGCCGTCTTTGCCGATTCGCATGCCTCTATCGATTGCAAGAGGCGTCCTCCACAATCCAGCGTACCAACTCGCGAAACCCCATGCCGGCATAGGCCACCATTTCCGGGACCAGCGACGTAGCGGTCATCCCGGGCTGGGTGTTGACTTCGAGGCAAACCAGACCGTTCGTCCCCTCTAGCCGATCGTCGTACCGGAAATCGGCACGGCTCACCCCGCGGCACCCCAGAGCCTGATGGGCCCCTAGCGCAAGCATCCGTACATTTTGGTAAATATTCGGTGAAATTTGCGCCGGCAGGACGTGGCGCGAGCCGCCCGGGGCGTACTTGGCCTGGTAGTCGTAGAAGCGGTCGCCGGTGACGATGTCGATGACGTCGAGCGCCTCCTGGCCGCGCACGCCGCAGGTGAGTTCGCGGCCGCCGATGTAGCGCTCGACCATGACCAAGTCGCCGTGGCGCCACTCGTCGGAGTAGAGCTCCTGCGGCGGGTGGGTAGCGTCCTCCTTGACGATGAGGACGCCGAAGCTCGAGCCCTCGTTCGGCGGCTTGATCACGTAGGGCGGCGTCATGACGTGCGCCTTGGCGGCCGCGAATCGGTCGACGAGCACCGCCTCGGCGACCGGAATGCCGGCCGCCTTCATGACGTCCTTGGCTCTTGGCTTGTTCATGGCCAGCGCCGAGGCGAGCACGCCGGAGTGGGTGTAGGGAATCGCCAGAATCTCCAGGATGCCCTGGATACAGCCGTCTTCGCCGAAGGGTCCGTGCAGGGCGTTGAACGCCACATCGGGCTTGAGACGGGCGAGGACCTCGGCGACGTCGCGGCCGACGTCGACCCGGCTGACGCGATAGCCGGCGGCTTCCGCCGCGTCGGCGCACGCCGTGCCCGACATCAGCGACACCGGACGCTCGCTCGACCAGCCGCCCATGAGGACGGCGACGTGCTTGGCCATGACCCCTCCACCGCCCGCCCGGGGCGGTGGCCAACCATCATCAGAAAAGTGGTTAAGAAGCGTTAACCGAGGCAGGATTCAGGCGAGCGCCGGCCAGCAAGCCTTCGACGAAGCGTTCGGCGCCCCTGACCGCTCGACCATGTCGCGACTGCGGTCGGTCAATTGGTTCTCGAATTGAGTGCCCAGTAATTTTCAAGACTGACGCACATAGCCCGCGCGCGATCCTTTTTGACGGGGATCAGCGAGGCCATGTGCCACTAGACGGCTGAAGCAAACAGGGTTAGGCGGCCGGTAGTACCTCAGTTTGATATTTCAGGGCACCTCTGGAAAGCTAATGTATTGCCCATCGGGCTCGAAACCGGGAAGAATGGGATGTAGTGCTTCTGAACCGGCCGGGCCAAGCGATTTGACGTATTTATGGATCGACCGCAAATCTATCTCATTCATCTGCTGGACATTGTACCAAGGCATCGGAGGCAACTTAAGAGGCAGAACGTTCTGAACGTATTTCAGCCACGCCTCCTCCTCTAAATATGCCATGCCTATTCTTAAGTTTGTGGCATAGGAAGTACCCCAAGGACCACGGAATCCAAGCGCCGATCCCTTCAGCCACTCGTTTTCCGGGATATCACCCTTCGCTTCGGCATATCCCTCGGTGTGGCAGTCATTGCAGCCAGTGATCAGCACAAGGTAGCGGCCTCGCTCGATGGACGCTTCCGTCTCCTGAGCTGATGCCAAGGTGGGCGAAAATCCGATAAGAAGCCAAATCAGGAAAGCTATCCGCCCCATTTTTGCCTCCCTCTCAAGTGGAACCGAACCACCCTATGCTTACTGTCAAGGAGTAGCGAGACCCGAATGCCCAAACGGCCGCCACGCCCCCGCGACGAGATCGAAAAATTGTACCGGTTCCTTTGAACAAGAAGTGCTGCTGACGTTTGCGACTTGCCAACCCATTCTGGCCTGTCAGCAGTCACTTGCGCGATAGTTCCTGAGACACGGCGCATCAATCGCGCCGACGCAGACCCCGAAGACCCGCAGGACTGAGCCATCTCGCTGTGTGACGGGAGGCCGCGAAAGCGGCCTCCCGGAAAGAACGTTATCCCAGGTTTGGCGAAGGATGACGGCAGGGGCCTGGGGCTCAGGCGAGCGCCGAGCGGATGTCGGTGTGCGAGAAATCGTCGCCCTTGTAAAGCAGCGGCTCGCTCTTGTCGCGGGCAAGCGCGTAGGCGAAGCAGTCGCCGAAATTGAGCCGGGCCGGGTGCCCGGAGCCGCGGCCGTAGTCGCGATAGGCCTCGCGGGCGATGCGGGCCTGGCGCTCGGTGACGGGTTCGACGACGGCGCGGATCAGTGCGCAGAGATCATCCAGTTCACGACTGAGAATCGGATCGCGATTCCCGTCGATCACAATGGCTGTCTCCAGGTAGGTCGCCGCAGATATTCTCCTGACATCCGCCTGCTCCACCGCAGCGCGCAGTCGCAGATGATCGGCTTCCTTTCGGACAAGGGCGATGATTGCCGACGCGTCGAGGATCATTTCGGTAGGCCGGTCTTCTCGTCATAGAGAAGCTCGCCGTGATCGATGGTGTCGAACGGCGGCTTGAAACGCGACGCCATGTCGTCGATCAGCGCAGCGAGACGCTCGGAAAACCCATTCCCTTCTTTTTCGGCTTCGAGCCGCGAGAGTTTCTCGGCTACCGCCATTGTGACCGCCTCGGTCGGTCCTTTCCCGGTCAGATCCGAGAGACGGCGGATCAACCGCTCGGTCTCGGGACTCTTGATGCTCACACCCATGATCCACCTGTCCTCCGAACGTTGAGACGCGGGGCCGAGCTATCGACGATCACTTCGGCAATCCCGTCTCCCGGTCGTAAAGACCGTCCTCGCCGTACAGCGCCTCATCCATGTTGAAGTCTTTCAACAGCGGTGCCGTCCTGTTAGCGATCTCGGTCATTGCTTTGTACCGCGCCTCCGCCGTCGTCTCGACATGCAGGCGTTCAATCTTCTCGCGCACGGCGTTGGTGACCGCTTCGGTATTGCCCTCGCCGGTCAACTCCGCGAGCTCGCGGATGAGGCGTTCGGCTTCGGGATTCTTGATATTGATGCCCATGATGGTATATTTCTACCCCTTCAGGGTAGAAATATACCTAACTGAGGGAAAGTCAAGGTTCCAGCCAGTTTCAATGCCCATTGCCCAGAAACGGCTCGACGGTCTCTCCCGGCCGGAAGGCCCCCACCCGCTTGATCTCCCACTCCAGTCGCACCCCGCTCGTCTCCAGGACGCGGGCGCGGATTGTCTCGCCCAGCCGTTCAAGGTCGGCGGCCGTCGCGCTGCCTGAGTTGATCAGGAAGTTGCAGTGCATCTCGGACACCGTCGCGTCCCCGACGCGAAGGTCGCGGCAGCCCGCGGCGTCGATGAGCTGCCAGGCCTTCCGCTCCGGCGGGTTGACGAAGGTCGAGCCGCCGGTCTTCTCGCGGATCGGCTGGGCCGCCTCGCGATGCGCCTCGACCGCATCCATCTCTGCCCGGATCGTCGCCCCGTCGGCCGGCGTCCCCTGGAACGTCGCCCCGGTGAAGATCAGATCCTCCGGCGCCGCTGCGTGGCGGTAACCGAACCCCATCTCGGCGTTGGTGAGGCCGACCGGCCGGCCGCTGCGATCGACGGCGACCGCCTCGATCAGGACGTCGCGGGTCTCGCCACCGCTCGCCCCGGCGTTCATCCTGAGCCCACCCCCGACGGTTCCGGGAATACCGTGGAAGAACGCCAACCCGCTCAGTCCCTCTTCGAGCGCGAAGGCAGCGAGCCGCTTGTCGGGCAATGCCGCTCCCGCCCTGATGCGGTCGCCTGGCTCGCGCACGGCCTGACCGAATCCCCTCGCCGAAAGGCGGACGACGGCGCCGGAGATACCGCCGTCGCGCACCAGGAGATTGGAGCCGACTCCGATGACGGTGACCGCAACCGCGGGGCTCAGGCGGCGCAGAAACAGTGACAGGTCATCGACGTCCGCCGGCTGGAACAGGAGTTCCGCCGGGCCGCCGACGCGGAACCAGGTGAACGGCGACAGCGGCGCGTTCTCCGTGAGCCGGCCGCGGATGGCGGTGAAATCGCCCAAGGAATGCGCGCTCAGGGCGAAGGGTCCTTGGGTGAATGCGCGGCGAGCATGGCGTCGATGGCGGCTTCGAGGGGACCGAGGTCGTTCACGTAAACCGACCAGAGGACGCTCACCTCGACATTGTCGTAGACATGGCGCAGCACATTGCCAAACGCGGCGATCTTCGGCCATGGGACGTCAGCGCCGAGCGCGTCCTTCCACTCCTGGGGAAGATGCCGTGATGCTTCGCTGATGATCTCCAGAAATCGCTCAAGCGCGGCACGCTTTACCGGCTGCGACCGCAGGTCGTCCTCAGCCTTGCCGTCGAGCAGCTTCCGGATGTCGTCAATGCTCTGCTTGATGTGTTGCAGCCGAATTACAGGCCGGCTTGCCATCTAGAAGACCGTGATCCCGTCACGCCTCGCCTCGTCGAGGAGCTCCGGGCGTGTGCTGCGGCGGAGAAAGATGTTCCCGACAAGCCCGATCCGGTCTTCCACCGTGTTGGCTATGCCCGCCATCTCGACAAGCGAGAACTTCCGGCCCGGCACGATATCGACGAGAAGGTCCACGTCGCTGTCGGGCCGGTTCTCCCCCCGCGCGCGCGAGCCGAACAGCGCCATGTGTGCAACGCCCTCGCCCTCGAAGGCAGGACGAAGAGCGCGAAGCTCTGCGACGAGCTGATCGCGGGTGATATCGCGCGCCAGGACGGTCTCGGTGTCGGTCATGTCAAAATTCTAGGCCTTCCCATCCAACTTCGCCAGTTGCTCCGGCAAGGCGTTGGCCCACTGGCTGATCGAGCCGGCGCCGAGGCAGACCACATAGTCGCCCGGGCGGACGAGGCCGGCGATGGTCCCGGCAAGCGCCTCGGGGCCTGAAAGCGCGCGCACGTCGCGGTGGCCCCCCTGCCTCAGTCCCTCGACCAACGCGTCGCGATCGATGCCGGCGATCGGCGCCTCCCCCGCTGGGTAGACCGGGGCGACCAACACCGTATCGGCGTCGTTGAAGCAGGCTGAGAAGCGGTCAAAGAGATCGCGCAGCCGCGTGTAGCGGTGCGGCTGGACGACGGCGATCACGTGCCCCGGCGTGATCGCCCGCGCCGCCTTCAGCACCGCCGCGATCTCGACCGGATGGTGGGCATAGTCGTCGAAAATCTCGACCCCGTTCCACCTGCCGGTGTTGGTGAAGCGCCGCTTGACGCCGCCGAAGCCGGCGAGGCCGGCGACGATTGCCTGGTCGGCGATGCCCAAGTGGTGGGCGACGGCGATGGCGCCGGCGGCGTTCTGCACGTTGTGCTCTCCCGGCATGCGGATGGCGAGGTTCTCCACGGCGCGGCGCGTCCCACTCGTGCGGTCGCGGACGACGGCGGTGAACACCGATTTACCGTCCGCGACGCGGAAGTCGGTGTAGCGGACGTCGGCCTGCGGGCTGGCGCCGTAGGTAACGATGCGCCGGTCCTCGATGCGGCCGATCAGCGCCTGGACCTCGGGGTGGTCCATGCACATGACGGCGAAGCCATAGAAGGGCACGTTCTCGACGAACTGGCGGAAGGCCTCGCGCAACCGGTCGAAGCTGCCGTAGTGATCGAGGTGCTCGGGGTCGATGTTGGTGACCACGGCGACGTCGGCCGGCAGCTTGACGAAGGTGCCGTCGGACTCGTCGGCCTCGACCACCATCCA
>JBBDMC010000016.1:0-8575 GCA_040878485.1 Bauldia sp.
GGCCCTGATGATCGCGTGGGTGCGCTCGGTCGTCCGCGTGATGTGGCAATCGACCTGCGGCGTGGTGATTGCCGCGGTCAGCGCCGAGAACGGCTCCAGCGGATCGTCGCCGGGCTGGCGGTCGAGGCCGGCCCAGTCGATGGTCCTGCCAGAAAGGCGAGGGGGCGTGCCGGTCTTCAGCCGACCCATGCCGAAGCCTAGCCTCTCGATCGTGCGCGCCAGCCCGACCGCCGGACCTTCACCGACCCGGCCAGCCGGAATCTTAACCTCGCCGATGTGGATGAGGCCGCGCAAGAACGTCCCAGTAGTGATGACGATGGCGCCGGCATCGATGGCGCGTCCGTCGGCGAGCACCACCCCGCAGACTCGCCCCGCCGAAACGTCGAGGTCCGCGACCTCGCCTTCGATGATGGTCAGGCGATCGTATTCCCTGAGCAGCTGCTGAACGGCGGCCCTGTAGAGCTTGCGGTCCGCCTGCGCCCGTGGACCGCGCACCGCCGGTCCCTTACGCCGATTGAGCACCCGGAACTGGATTCCGGCGCGATCGGCCGCGCGCCCCATGATCCCGTCGAGCGCATCGATCTCGCGAACCAGATGGCCCTTGCCGAGGCCGCCGATCGCCGGGTTGCACGACATCGCCCCGACGGTCGCGAACGAATGGGTGACGAGCGCCGTCCGCGCCCCGACCCGGGCCGCCGCGGCCGCCGCCTCGGTCCCCGCGTGGCCCCCGCCGATCACGATCACGTCGAAGGCACCCGCCCGATCGACCATGCGACCTCCGTACCCGAGCTGCCCCACCGCGTCAAAGGCCGACCGGTTCCACGTGAAACCGGCGCGGCTATTTCCCAATGCAGAACTCGCGGAAGATTTGATCGAGCATCTCCTCGACGTCGATGCGGCCAGTGATCCGCCCGAGTGCGTCGCCCGCCCGCCTGAGATCCTCGGCCCGGAGCTCCAGCGGTCGTTGATCATCGCCGAGGGCCGCACGGATGGCCTCGACGCATCCGGCGAGCGCCGTCCGATGCCTGGCCCGCGTCATCAGCGGCGACTCCGCCGGTGCCATATCGGCCGCGATTCTTTTCGACAGCATGCTTAACAGATCGTTGACGCCGTCGCCGGTCACCGCCGACAGAACCACGTCGAACCCCACCGCCAGCCGCGATCGTTCGCCTACCGAATCGATAGCATCGATCTTGGTCCCGACGCGGACGACCGGCGCCTCGCCGAGGGGAGGCGGGGAGGGGGCCCCCGCCTCGCTGAGCCACAGCACCAGATCGGCCCGCGCTGCCCGCTCTTCCGCTCGCTTGATCCCCTCCCTCTCGACCGCGCCGCCAGCCTCTCTGAGGCCCGCCGTATCGACGAGCGTCACGGGATAGCCCGCGAGATCGAGCCGCACTTCAATCAGATCCCGGGTCGTCCCCGGATCCGGCGTCACGATGGCGACCTCCCGCTGCGCTATGGCATTGATAAGGCTTGACTTGCCGACGTTGGGCGGACCGAGGACGACGATCTCGGCGCCGTCGCGAAGCCGCTCGCCCCGCCGATCGGAAATATGGTTAACGATTTCTTGCTCGAGCCCGGCGACATCCGCCCAGGCGTGGGCGCTGATCGAATCGGGCACATCGTCTTCGTCGGGGAAATCGAGCTCCGCCTCGATCATCGCCCGCGCCCGGACGAGCCGCCCGCGCCACTGCTCGTAGAGTGCGCCCAACCTGCCGCCGGCTTGCTTGACGGCCTGCCGGCGCTGGGCCTCGGTCTCGGCCTGAACGAGGTCGGCCAGACCCTCCACCTGGGTCAAGTCCATGCGCCGGTTGACAAACGCCCGTCGGGTGAACTCGCCGGCCTCGGCCGCCCGGAAGCCCGGCAGGCGTTCCAGCTCGGCCAGGACCCCGGCGATCACGGCGCGCCCCCCGTGAACATGAAGCTCCGCCATATCCTCGCCGGTGAAGCTGGCGGGCCCCGCAAGGAAGAGGACCAGGCCACGATCGATCGGGTCTCCCTGGCGCGTGCCGATCGGCCTGAGACTCGCCCTTCTTGGTTCCGGAACCGAACCAATCAGAGTTTCGAGTCCGAATCGAACGCCGGGACCACTCATCCGAATGACCGCGATACCGGCGGGTGGCGGCCCGCTGGAGAGGGCGAAGATGGTGTCGTCCGGAAACATGGCGGCAGTGTAGCGGGAATCATCGCGGCAGGCCGCTCCCGAAGCAGCGCCCCGCAGTCCCGATCGTCGGGGGTCGCTACGGGGTTCAGGCGGCCTCGATCGTCCTGGCCAACGCCGGCGCGTGCCGTCGGCAGAGGCGGATCATCATGCCACGATAGAGCCGCCGCGCCGGCCGCCTGCCGCCGAGGCTCGCGCGCCAACCTGCCGATCATCGATACCACCGCCTTCCGCAAGGCACGGCGCGAGGCCGACGGCAAGAGAACGAGACTGACTTTTGCGGCATTATCCAGCAAGCTCCCGTAGCGGTCTAGTGCCTTCGGGGTTGCCAGACGCCACCTATGGCGCATGGATACCTTCGTACTCTCGGGCCTCGTCAAGAAGCGCGCCCAACTGGCGGGCGATATCGAAAACGCCCAGACCGATCTTCAGCGGATGATCCGCGATCTAGAGAACCTACACGCCACGATCCGCCTGTTTGACGCCGACTATGATATCCCGGCGATCAAGCCCAAGAGCTTCCGTCCGCCCGACAACTGGTCGAAGCGGGGCGAGATGACCCGGATCATTCTGAACGTGCTCAGGCAAGCCTCTGAGCCGCTCACCACGCGCGATGTGGCGTTCCAAGTCATGGCAGAGCGGGCGCTGGATACGGGCGATGTGAGGCTTCTCAGGCTCATGACGAAGCGGTGCGGCGTGGCGCTCCGCTACCAACGCGACAAGGGCTTGGTGCGGTCGGCTCAGGGTCCGTGCCAGTACCACACTTGGGAAATCGCGCGTTAGTCTTCGTCTTGTCGCAGAACTCGAATGTTCGGTTTGTTGCGGCCAAGGCGCTCGGTTCTTGCCGTTTCGAACCGCTTCCGCATTTCCGCCTCTGCGGCCAAGCGTCTATCGATAAACTCTCTTAACGCCGCGCGGACGACGGCAATCTCAGCCGCGCCGTAGTGAGCGACACAAAAATCGGCCAAATCAGCCGCGAGAGCGTCGTCACCGAGCTTAAGTCTTGATCCCCTGCTAGGCCGTCCCATGATCGTTCATTGTACATCAAGGTACATTGAGGTACCTTCTTATTCGAAAAGCGATTCGACTTTGTAGCTTGGCCAGAGCTACAAAAAGCGTTTGGGCGCCCGCGAGGACGCCCAAGAGCCGGAGACGGTGGGATTCGAACCCACGGAAGCTACCCCCCCGCACACTTTCCGAGGGCGTTCGGGGATCACTCCGCCCGATTATAAGTCGGGTGCAATCGACCGCTCTGCCACATCTCCATCTTGGGAGGGGCCGCCTTCTGGGCGGCCTCTTCGACTCATGGTCCTCTTGAGTCGGACCACATTCTATGGTGCCGAGACGGTCAGTCAAATACAATCGGCGCGTTTAACTATCTGTTAAGTATGAATATTGCTCCCGGCGTTTCTCTGCCAGTAGCCCTTCAAGGAAAAGGAATGGGCAGACAGGGCCAAGCGGTTCCTGAAGGCCGAATTGAAGCGGGCCGATGTGAGCTACCAGGATTTGGCGAAGGCTCTGAAGAAGCACGCCCTCTCCGAGACTGAAGCCTCAATCGCTAACAAGCTCAGCCGGGGCACGTTCCACGTTAGCAACGACGCCAGTTACACTAATCCAGCGACCTATGTAAGTTGAAGCGAGGGCCTCAGCTTGAAGGCTGGTTCTGTAATCAAATATCTTTACAAGGTCTTCTGGGCTTGCAGCCATCACACTTTGGCCATTGATCGTTCGGTATACGTCTAGGGATTGAGGAATAGTCGGCTTGGGAGAATCGGTTGGAGCGTTGGCAACTGAAGAATCGGTTGGGATTGGAGAGACCGCAGGCGCGGCTTCTTGTGTTGTTTTTTCCGGCGGGGCCTCAGTGTTGGCGACCTTCTGGTCTATCCAATGCAAGGCCATTGGAACAACGACGAACAAAAATCCACCAACCAACGCTCCAATCAAAGCCCGTACATTCCAAGGTTGATCAGTCATGACCGCCCAAATACCCCATCGAGCGGCCATGAGAAAGGCCGCCACGATAACCATAAGCCGGGCGGCCAATAGCTCGCGGCTAGTGAGGGCGGTCATCCCGATCGCCCCTGCGAACAACAAACCGTAAATGAGATCGGCGACGAGGTAGAGATTCTCCATCGCCGCCTATATTGCCGGAAAACTCCCTTGTGCGGGAGCTTGCTGGATAACGCCGGACTTTTGGGCCCCGGCCTCAGGGAGAAGCCGCGTGGCGAGCCTGGCGCAGGCGAGGGTGTTGACACCTCCGCCTTTTTTCGTGCGAACGCGCAGTCAACGCGGGATAGGGATCGGATTGCGGGGCGCCATGACCGGCGGCTGGCTGCACACGCCGTTGGGCAGCATGTGGACCGCGCCTTGTGGACACTTCGGCAAGCACTTATTGTTCCAAAGCTCTTTTGGCGGCAGGCACAACACCGGCAGCGGGAACGGTGGCGGGCCACAGGCGCCGGCGGGCACGGTGTGCACCAATCCCAGCGGACATTTCGGCACACACTTGCCGTTCCAAATCTCATTCGGCTGCAGGCACAACACCGGTAGCGGGAACGGTGGCAGGCCGCAGGCGCCGTCGGGCATCGTGTGCACCAATCCCGGCGGGCATTTCGGCACGCATTTGCCGTTCCACACCTCGCCCGGCGGCAAGCACGGCGCGGCAGCGACCCGTATGAACGTGTCGGAGACAAGGAGGGTCGGCGTGGACGCGCCGTGCTCACCGGCGAGGGCCTGGCCCGTGGTCGGCCCAACGGCAGCAAACGCCGGCGCATCGACGAGCGCTGTCAGCAAGATTCCCGCGGAAACGACCAACGCAAAACGCATGTCCGGTCCCCGGCTCATTTGCCACGCCGACATGCCCCGCAGCCAGCTTACAGCCGGTCCGCACGCGGTCAACAAGCGAGCCACGACGCTCGCTGAAGCACCCTCCTTTCCGGGGACGGCGGCGGCGAAAGGCCGTCTGCGCGCAAGCGCGGGATGAGCGGCAGCGAGCGGCCCATGACCGAGAACCTGCTTCGCCACGAAGCCAGCCCCTACCTGCTCCAGCACAAGGACAACCCGGTCCATTGGCGCCCCTGGGGGCCGCAGGCGCTCGCCGAAGCCCGCACCGCCGGCCGGCCGATCCTCCTCTCGGTCGGCTACGCCGCCTGCCACTGGTGCCACGTGATGGCCCACGAGAGCTTCGAGGACGAGGGCGTCGCGGCGGTGATGAACCGGCTGTTCGTCAACATCAAGGTCGACCGCGAGGAGCGCCCGGACATCGACCAGATCTATATGGCGGCGCTGCACGCCCTCGGCTCGCAGGGCGGCTGGCCGCTGACCATGTTCCTGACGCCTGACGGCGAGCCGATCTGGGGCGGCACCTATTTCCCGAAGACGGCGCGCTACGGCCGCCCGGCCTTCGTCGATATCCTCACCGAGATCGCCCGCCTCTATCGCGACGAGCCGGACAAGGTCGCCGCCAACCGGCGCTTCATCATGGAGCGGCTGGCGGCGACGGGCGAGCGACCGGCGATCGCCCTCGATCGGAGCCTTCTCGACACGGCCGCCGGTCGGCTGATGCAATTCATGGACCCGGTCGACGGCGGCACCGCCGGCGCGCCCAAGTTTCCCCAGGCGAGCCTCCTTGAGTTTCTCTGGCGCGCGGGGACGCGGACCCGCGACGCGCGCTTCCGCGACATCGTGCTCCTGACGCTCCGAAAGATTGCAGCGGGCGGCATCTACGATCACGTCGGCGGCGGCTTCGCCCGCTACTCGGTCGACGAACGCTGGCTCACGCCGCACTTCGAAAAGATGCTCTACGACAACGCCCAGCTCGTCGAACTCATGACCTACGCCTGGCTCGCCACCGGCGATTCCCTCTTCGCCGAGCGGATCGCCGAGACCGTCGCCTGGCTCGAACGCGAGATGCTGACGCCGGGCGGCGCCTTCGCCGCGAGCCTCGATGCCGACGCCGAAGGACACGAGGGCAAGTTCACCGTCTGGACCCGCGCCGAGGTGATCGACGTGCTCGGTGCGGGGGAAGGGGCATTCTTCGCCGACGCCTACGACATCACCGACGGCGGCAACTTCGAGGGCGCCTCGATCCCGAACCGGCTCGCAACGCCGCCGCTATCGCCCGATGACGAAGCGCGGCTCGTCGCGGCGCGCCCGCGGCTGCTCGAGCGCCGGTCGAGCCGCGTCCGCCCGGCGACCGACGACAAGATCCTCGCCGACTGGAACGGCCTGACGATCGCCGCGCTTGCCTTCGCCGGCGCAAGCCTTGCTCGACGCGAGTGGATCGAGTTCGCGGCCGACGCCTTCCGCTTCGTCACCACGACGATGAGCGACGGCGGGCGTCTCGCCCATTCGTGGCGCGTCGGCAAGTCGGTGTTTCCCGGCCTCGCCACCGACTACGCCGCGATGATCGAGGCGGCCCTCGCCCTCCACGCGGCGACCCTCGACGCTCGCTATCTCGACCAGGCGGAGGCTTTGGCAGCCGCCCTCCGCGCCCACCACTGGGACACGGCAACGCCCGGCTACTTCCTCTCCGCCGACGACGCCGAGGCGCTGATCATGCGGCCGAAATCGGTGACCGACGAGGCGACGCCGAGCGCCACCTCGCTGATGGCGCAGAACCTTATCCGCCTGTGGCACCTCACCGGCGACGACGAATACCGCCGCGACGTCGACGACATCCTTGCCGCCGCCTCGGCCGCGGTCGCCAACAATCTGTTTGCATCGACCGGACTGCTGAACGCCCTCGATCTTCGCCAAGGCGCCGTCGATGTCGCGATCGTGGCACCCGCTGGCGTCGCGGCCGACGATCTCGTCGCCGCCGTCCGCCGGCACGCGACGCCGAACACGGTCCTGTCAGTCCACGATGGCAAGGCCCAGATGCCCGCCGGCCATCCCGCCGCCGGCAAGACAGCGGTGGACGGGAGGGCGACGGCCTATGTCTGCCGCGGCGAAACCTGCTCGCTGCCGGTGACCGAGGCAGGCGAGCTGGGGGAACTGCTGGCCTAGTCAGAGCGCGTGGACGGCGCTACCGCGCCTCTGCCCACCCTACGAGTCACCCGCCGCGCATTGTAGGGTGGGCCAAGCGAAGCGTGCCCACGATCTCGTTCGCGCATGCCAGCCTCTTTGCTGGTTTACAATACCAGCTTGTCTACCAGCTTCAAAGATGGTACGAATGCAGCATGGAGCAGCTCCGCAAAATCACCGTTCAGGTTCCGGAGCGGGATCTTGAGATGGCGCAGGCTTACACCGGCGAGGGCGTCACCGAGACGGTGCGCGCCGGGCTGAAGAAGCTCGCGGCGGCGAAAGCGCAGCAGGAATTTCGCAAGCTTCGCGGCACCTTCAAGTTCACCATCGATCTCGACGAACTGCGCGAAGACCGCAAATGGTAGCGGTCGATAGCTCGACGCTCATCGCCTACATCCAGGGGGACGGAGCCGAAGATGTCGAGCTTTTCGATAGGGCGCTGGCCACCGGCCAGGCGGTGATCGCCCCCGTTGTGCTGACCGAGATTCTGTCTGAACCCAAGCTCCCGCCTGGGCACAGGCGGATGGTGTTGAGCCTACCCGTCTTGGACCTCCTGCCCGGCTATTGGACGCGCGCCGCCGCGACCCGGGCGACCGTGCTCTCCAAGAGGCTCCGCGCTCGTTTGCCCGACGCACTGATCGCCCAGTCCTGCATCGATCACGACGTCGCGCTGATCGCCCGCGACGGCGACTTCCGCCACTTCGCCCGGTATTGCGGCCTGAAGCTGGCCTGATGAGCGGCGCAACGATGGCGCCAGGACCGCGCGATCTAGCCGTTTCGCACCGGCTGCGGCGCGGTCTCCGCGCCGTTAGCTGACTCCGTCGACGCCCGCAGCGCCTCCCTGAGCGACGGCTGCGCGGTCTGCACCAGTGCAGCCTTCAGCTTCCGGAACGGGTAGCGGTCGCGGATGTGGGCGTTGTGAAACACGCCCTTTGAACCGCTCGCTGCCAAGGCCGCAGCGACCGCCGGCGACACCAGCGAGTAGACATAGCCGCGGCCGCTCGCGAACGTGACGGTCAGTTCGTTGCGGCTGGCATCGTACGCGAAGGAGCGAATCGCCTGGCTGGGCATGCGCCCTGCATAGGCGCCCGAGGGGGCCCCGTCACGTGTTCATCTGCTCGAAGAAGTCGGCGTTGCTCTTGGTCTGACGGAGCTTGTCGAGCAGGAACTCGATCGCGTCGACTGTTCCCATCGGGATCAGGATGCGACGCAGCACGTACATCTTCTTCAGCACGTCGGGCGAGACCAGCAGCTCCTCCTTGCGGGTGCCCGAGCGGTTGATGTCCATCGCCGGGAAGACGCGCTTGTCGGAGACCTTGCGGTCGAGGATGAGTTCCGAGTTGCCGGTGCCCTTGAACTCCTCGAAGATCACCTCGTCCATGCGGCTGC
>JBBDMC010000017.1:0-8525 GCA_040878485.1 Bauldia sp.
CGGCACCATCGGCTTCGTCGGGCTGGTGGCGCCGCACCTGATGCGGCCGTTCGTCCGCTACGATCCCGGTCGGCTGATGCTGCCCGCGGCGCTTTCAGGCGCGGCGTTGTTGACGGCGGCCGACATCGCGGTGCGGCTGATCCCGTCCGAGGGCGAGATCAAGGTCGGGGTCTTGACGGCGCTCATCGGGGCGCCGTTCTTCATCGCCCTCATCATGCGCCGCCGCTACGACCTGACTGGAGCCGAGCCATGAGCGAGCCGATCCTTGGACTCGCCAACCTGGCGGTGACGTTCGCCCGCCGGACGGTGGTCGCCGAGGTCACGCTCTCGATCCATGCCGGCGAGTTCGTCGTGGTGGTCGGGCCGAACGGCGCCGGCAAGACGACGCTTCTGCGGGCCATCGCCGGCCTCGTTCCGGCCGTCGGCGCCGTCACTCTGGCAGGCACGCCGCTCGGCCGGCTGTCCCTCGCCGAACGGGCCCGGCGGGTGGCCTATCTGCCCCAGGGCCACGTCTTCCATTGGCCGCTGCCGGTCGCCGAGATCGTGGCGCTCGGCCGCCTGCCGCGCGGCGCCGGGGCCGACCTCTCGGCGGTGGATCGCGCGGCGGTGGCACGGGCGATGGTGGCGACCGGCATCGCGGCTCACGCCGCCCGATCGGTGACGACGCTTTCCGGCGGCGAGCGGGCCAGGGTCGCCATCGCCCGGGTTCTGGCGACGGAGGCGCCGCTGATCCTCGCCGACGAGCCGACCGCCTCGCTCGATCCGCGCTACCAACTGGTGGTCGTCGATCTCCTCCGCCGTCACGCCCAGGGCGGCGGCGCGGTGGTCGCCGTCCTCCACGACCTCAGCCTGGCGGCGCGCTCCGCCGACCGGGTGGTGGTGATGGACGAGGGAAGGATCGTCGCAGACGGAGCGCCGCGGGCGGTGCTGACCGCCGAGCGTCTTGCCCAGACCTTCGGCGTCAACGCCGAGATCGCCGAGGTTCGGGGCGTCCCGGTGGTGGTACCGCTGTCGCTGGGCGGCGCACCTTGAGGACGCCGATCTCCCCCAACGCCCGGTCGAGCCTGGCGCGGCTCGTATCGTCTTTGGGCAGGCCGAGACGAAGCCAGGACGGCACCTCGGCGAAGGCGCGGGTCCAGATGCCGCGCTCGGCGAGGCCGCGATGGATAGTCGCCGCGTGCGGATCGTCGACGAGGACGAAAAGGTCGGTGCCGCCGCTGGCTTTGAGACCGCGGCGCGCGAGAAGCCGCCTGAGTTCCGTCGCCTGCGCGTGCAGCCGCTCGCGTGTCCGATCGCGCCAGCCGACATCGGCGAGCGCCGCCCGACCGACGGTAAGCGCCGGTCCCGAGACGGGCCAGTCGCCGAGGAGAGCGGCGAGGCGATCGATGAACGGCAGGGCGCCGGCGACAAAGCCCAGACGCAGGCCGGGAAGCCCGTAGAACTTGCCGAGCGAGCGCAGGACCAGCGCCGGCAGGCCGGCGAGGCGCGGCATCAGGCTCGCCGTGGGGGTGAGGTCGGCGAAGGCCTCGTCGACCACCAGCAGGCCGCCGCGGGCGGCGAGCCTCGCGGCGAGGGCGACGAGGCTGTCCCGCCTGGCAAGCCGGCCGTCGGGATTGTTAGGGTTGACGAGCACCACGACGACGGCGGTGTCGGGAACGCGGTCGATGGAGGCGATGTGGGCGACCTGCCGACCGGCGGTCCGCCACGCCTCGTCGTGGCTAGGGTAGGTCGGGCCGATGACCGCAACCTGTCCTTCCGGCGCCACCAAGGGGAGGAGCCGGACTGCCAGCTCGCTTCCGGGGCTGGCGATCAGCGCCACGCCGGCGGGCAGAGCGTAGGTGCGGCGTCCGATCTCGATCAGGTCGCCGAGGCGATCGCCGCCGGGCAGGCGGTCGAGGTCGGCCGCCGCGATCGGCGGGGCGGGGTAGGGGTCCGGGTTGACGCCGGTGGAGAGGTCGAGCCAGCCCACGGCCGGCTCACCGTAGAGGGCGGTTGCGTGAGCAAAGTCGCCGCCGTGGCGGGGAAGGATATCGCGGTTTGCGGGTCGGGCCATACCGTTCTTCCGTCGTGGGAGGCGGCCCGTGGAGGCCTCGCCCGGAGTCGAACCGGGGTGGCGGGATTTGCAGTCCCGTGCATGGCCGCTCTGCCACGAGGCCGTGAGCGGGCTGGTATAGGTGTTCGTCGGCTGCGTGCAAGGCCTTTCCGGGAAGACGCTTGTCACCAATCGGCATCGCCGTTAATGACGGCGCGGGTCTCCGGGGAGCCCTAAGGCGGAACGATGGACGGCTATTCCATACTGCGGACGCGAATGGTCGACTCGCAGTTGCGGACGCAGAGCGTGACCGATCCCGACGTGCTGGCGGCCATGGGCGAGGTGCCGCGCGAGCGGTTCGTGCCGCCGCCGGCGCGACCGCTCGCCTATATCGACAAGGACCTCCTCATCAAGCCGGCGGCCGGCGACGCGCCGGCCCGATATCTGATGGAGCCGGCGCCGCTCGCGCGTCTCCTCCAGCTCGCCGAGATCGGCAAGACCGACATCGTCCTCGTCGTTGGCTGCGGCTCCGGGTACTCGGCGGCGGTGCTGGCGCGGCTCGCCGATTCGGTGGTGGCTTTGGAATCCGACCCGGAACTGGCGGAGAAGGCCTCGGCAACGTTGGTCGAGCTTGGCGTCGGGAACGTCGCCGTGGTCAGCGGGCCGGCCGAGGACGGGTATCCGGCCGAAGGGCCCTACGACGTTATCTTCATCGACGGGGCCGTCGCGTTCGTGCCCGAGGCGCTACGCCGGCAGCTGAAGCAGGCAGGCCGCCTGGTCGCCGTGGTCGGATACGGCCGTTCGGCGCCGGCCATGGTCTATACGCGGAGCGGCGACGAGATCGCCGGCCGTGCCGCTTTCGACGCTCACGTTCAGCCTTTGCCGGGCTTTCGCAAGCCGGCGGCGTTCGTCTTTTGACTATCGGGCCGTCCAGTCGGTCGGTGTTGTATCCCGGCCGCAAACGTCGGCGTTTGTCCGGTTCGGGCCAGATGGCGATTTGACCGGCCACCGCCAATCGCTACAGTACCGCAGGGGCAAATCACTCCGCCGCGCGTCGGGCGCCGCGCATGAGAGGGTCGGCTGTGCCGCGATTGCACTCCAGGAGCGCGATGGCTGCCGCTGTCGTCGCGGCGTTGGCCGCGCCGACGCCGCTGGCGGCCGAAACGCTGGCCGAGGCGATGGCTTCGGCCTACGCCAATAATCCGACGCTCAACGCCGAGCGGGCCGGCCTCAGGGCCATCGACGAGGGTGTTCCGCAGGCGCTGTCCGGCTACCGGCCGACGGTCACCGGCAGCGCCGACGCTGGCGTCAGCGATTCGAGCACCAGCGGGACGACGTATCCGCGCGGCATTGCCATCAGCGTCGAGCAGCCGCTGTTCCTCGGCCATCGCACCACCAACTCGGTCAAGGCGGCCGAGACCGCGGTGTTGGCCGGTCGCGAGGGGCTCAAGAGCGCCGAGCAGGGCGTCCTGCTCGACGCCGTCAACGCGTTCATGGACCTGGTGCAGGCGCAGGCGGTCCTCAACCTGCGCCGGCAGAACGTCGAGTTCCTGGGCGAGCAGGTGCGTGCGGCGGAGGACCGGCTGAACGTTGGCGAGGGAACCCGGACCGATGTCGCCCAGACCAACGCCCGACTCGCCGTAGGTCAGTCGGAGCTCAACGCCGCGGCGGCGGCGCTCAATGCGGCGGTCGCCGTCTACCAGCAGGTGGTCGGGCACATGCCGAAGAGCCTCGGCAACGGCGGCACGGTCGATCCGATGCTGCCGGCGACCCTCGAGGCGGGCCTGGCCGCTGCCATGGCCGGCCATCCGGCGATCGTGGCGGGCACCTACAACATCGACATCGCCGCCTACAACGTGAAGATCAACGAGGGGGCGCTGCTGCCGACCGTGTCGTTGTCCGGCACGCTCTCGCACCGCGACGGGCTGTCAGGCGGCGGCCCGACCACCTCCAATTCGGCGAGCCTCGTCGGACGGCTGAGCGTGCCGATCTATAGCGGCGGCCTGACTTCGGCGAAGGTACGCGAGGCGAAGGAGACGCTCGGCCAACGCCGGCTAGAGCTTGACGCTGCCCGCGACGCGGTGCGTCAGGCGGTGATTACGGCGTGGGGCGGGCTCGACGCCGCGCGGGCGCAAATTCGCGCCGCGAACGCCGGGGTCGCCGCCCAGCAACTGGTGCTCGACGGCGTCATCGAAGAGCGCAAGGTCGGCCAGCGCACCACCCTCGATGTACTCAATGCCCAGCAGGAGCTGCTAAACACCCGGGTGGCCCAAGTGAGCGCCCAGCACGATCGCGTGGTCGCGGCCTACGCGCTCCTGTCGGCGGTCGGCATGCTCAGCGCCGAAAAGCTCGGCCTCCAGGTGGCCCGCTACGACCCGACCGACCATTACGTGAAGGTCCGCGACAAGTGGGGCGGGCTGAGGACGCCGGACGGCCGCTGAGCGGCGCCGCCCAGGCATTTTTGGATTACGCGGCGATTTCACTGGCCTCGCCACGCCCGGATCGCGCAAGATTCCGATTGTGATTCGCCAGCCCTTGGCGTGGAGATGACGATGGCGGCTGTTGCCGGCCCGGCGCACAATCAGACGGTCGAGGAGATCCTGGCGTCGATCCGTCTGGCGATTACCGAGGACGAAGTCAGGCGTGGCGCCCCGCGCTCGCGCCCCGATCCGGCCGAGCCTTCGTCGGGCAACGTCAGCAGCCTGTTCGCCGCGGAGCCGCGGGCGCGCATGATCGAGGCCGCCCCGGCGAGCTCCGGGGGCGGAGAAGGCGACGCCGCGATCAGCCTCGCCATCGAGAAGGCGATCGATGGCGTCAGGGCCGAGCTGACGACCGCGGACGACGAGTCGCAGGTCACCCACGGGACGCCGCCTCCTGCCGGGCCGCCTCTCGCGGTGCGGCCCTCGCGCGAGGGGGCGCCGCAACCCGAGCCGCGGGGCCCCCCGGCCCCGGCGCGCAAGGACGATCTCCGGCCGCAGCGGCCGCTGTTGTCGCCGAGGGCGGGAGCCGCGGTCTCAGCCTCGTTCGACAACTTGGCGCGGTCGATGGCGGCCGGCGGTGGCCGCAGCCTCGACGAGCTGGTTGAAGCGATTCTGAGGCCGATGCTGAGAACCTGGCTCGACGAGAACCTCCCCCCCCTTGTCGAGCGCCTGATCCGCGAGGAAATCGAGCGCGTCTCCCGCGGCGGCCGGTAGCCCGGACGAAGGAGCGGCCGGCATCCGGTTGACTCGACTGGGGCCATCCGGTTTACACCTCACCCGCCAGGCGTGATCCGGGACCGCCCCATGCTCGACAAGACGTACGACGCGGCCGCCGTCGAGCCGCGCGTCTACGACCGTTGGGAGAAGGCCGGCGCCTTCAGGGCGGGCGCCGGCGCAAGAGCCGGGGCGGCGCCCTATTCGATCGTCATCCCACCGCCCAACGTCACCGGCTCGCTCCACATGGGGCACGCCCTCAACAACACGTTGCAAGACATCCTGGTGCGCTTCGAGCGCATGCGCGGCCGCGACGTGCTGTGGCAGCCGGGCACCGACCACGCCGGCATCGCCACCCAGATGGTGGTCGAGCGGCAGATGATGGAGCGGCAAGAGCCGAACCGGCGCGCCATCGGGCGGGAGAAGTTCATCGACAAGGTGTGGGCGTGGAAGCAGGAGTCCGGCGGGCTGATCACCAACCAGCTGAAGCGGCTCGGCTGCTCGTGCGACTGGAGTCGCGAACGCTTCACCATGGGTGTCAACGGCGAGCCGGACGACCAGATGGTCCGGGCAGTCACACGCGCGTTCGTCCGTCTCTTCAATACGAAAGGCCCCGATGGACGGCGGTTGATCTACAAGGACAAGCGGCTGGTCAACTGGGACCCGGCGCTGCAGACCGCGATCTCGGACCTCGAGGTCGATCCGGTCGAGGTCAAGGGCAAGCTCTGGCACTTCAGGTATCCGATCGAGGGCAGGACCTTCGATCCCGCAGATCGCTCGACCTTCATCGTGGTGGCGACGACCCGGCCGGAGACGATGCTCGGCGACACCGGCGTCGCGGTGCACCCGGACGATCCCCGCTACAAGGACCTGGTCGACAGGCACGCCATCCTGCCGCTGGTCGGCAGGCGGCTGAGGATCGTCGCCGACGAATACGCGGACCCGGAGACCGGGTCGGGGGCGGTCAAGATCACCCCGGCCCACGACTTCAACGACTTCGAAGTGGGCAAGCGGCACGGGCTGCGACAAGTCAACATCCTCGACCGCGAGGCGAACGTGGTGCTTGAGCCGAACGCCGAGTTCACGGCTGGCGTCGACCCGAATCCCGAGATCGAAAGAACGATCGCGGAGATCAACCGCCTCGACCGGTTTGTCGCCCGCAAGCGCGTCGTCGCGATGATGGAGGAACAGGGGCTGATCGAGAAGGTCGATGAGCATATCCACACCGTCCCGCACGGCGACCGCTCGGGCGTGTCGATCGAACCCTACCTCACCGACCAGTGGTACGTGGACGCCAAGACCCTGGCTCAGCCGGCGATCGCTTCGGTTCGCGAGGGGCGCACGGTGTTCGTCCCGAGGAACTGGGAGAAGACCTACTTCGAGTGGATGGAGAACATCCAGCCGTGGTGCATCTCGCGCCAGCTCTGGTGGGGCCATCAGATTCCGGCGTGGTATCATTTGGACTTCGGTCCCGAGGGTACTGTGGTCGTCGACTTGACCGCAGTAAACCAACCGTACCGATCCAATCGTCCACGCGACCTCAGCCAATTCTCAGTCGTGGTTGCCGAAAGCGAGGCCAATGCGCTCGATCAGGTGCGGGCCAAGTACCCCAATGACAAGGTCATCGCCGTCCCGTCGATGACGGGTGCATTTGGCGCGCTAAACGAGGGCAAGATCGGAGTCTTCCGCGACGAGGACGTGCTCGACACCTGGTTCTCATCCGCTCTCTGGCCGTTCTCGACGCTCGGCTGGCCGGAAGAGACGCCTGAGCTCGCCCGCTACTACCCGACGACGGCGCTCGTCACCGGCTTCGACATCATCTTCTTCTGGGTCGCCCGCATGATGATGATGGGCCTCCACTTCATGGACAAGGAGCCGTTCGGCGACGTCTACATCCACGCCCTCGTCCGCGACGCCAAAGGCGCCAAGATGTCGAAATCGAAGGGCAACGTCATCGATCCGCTCGACCTGATCGACGCCTACGGCGCCGACGCGCTGCGCTTCTCGCTTGCGGCGATGGCCGCCCAGGGCCGCGACATCAAGCTCGCCACGAGCCGGGTGGAAGGCTACCGCAACTTCGCCACCAAGCTATGGAACGCGGCGCGATTCGCCGAGCATTACGACTGCCGCGCGCTCGACGGTTTCGACCCGGCCTCGGCCGGCGAGACGCTCAACCGCTGGATCGCCACCGAGGCGACGCGGACGGCGCGGGCGGTGACCGCGGCGCTCGAGGCCTACAAGTTCAACGAGGCTGCCGCGGCGATCTATCGCTTCGTCTGGAACACGTTCTGCGACTGGTACGTCGAACTCTCCAAGCCGGTGCTCGCCGGTGAAGACGGACCGCAGAAGGCCGAGACGCGGGCAACAGTCGCCTGGGTCCTCGACCGCATCGTCAAGCTCCTCCACCCGTTCATGCCGTTCATCACCGAGGAGCTGTGGGACCGCCGAAGGGGCGAGGGGCTCGTCGCCCTCGGTTCGTGGCCCGACCCGGACTTCGCGGACGACGGGGCCGCGGCCGAGATCAACTGGCTGATCGACCTCATCACCGCCATCCGTTCGGTGCGCTCGGAGATGAACGTGCCGGCGGCAGCCATGGTGCCGCTGTCGGTCGCCGGCGGCTCGGCGACGACGCTCACTCGGCTTAAGACCCACGACATCGTGGTCCGCCGTCTGGCCCGGGCCGACGCGATCAGCCTGTCGGAGGCTCCGCTCAGCGGCGCCGTCCAGGTCGTGGTCGGCGAGGCGACGGTCTCCCTGCCGCTCGCCGGGATCGTCGACATCGACGCCGAACGCGCCCGGCTGGCGAAGGAACTCGACCGGATGGGCAAGGACATCGCCAAGATCGAGGCCAAACTCGGCAACCAGCAGTTCACGGCCAAGGCGCCGGAGGCGGTGGTCGAGGAGCAGCGCGAGCGGCTGGCCGAGGCCTCGGAAGTTCGCGCCAAGACCGCGGCGGCTCTGGCGCGGCTCGCCGGCTTGGCGTAGGGCAACCGCCCGGTCGCAAAAGAAACGGAGCGCCCGTCGGGCGCCCCGCCAGGTCCGTTCCGCGCGCCGGGGTCAGACCGAATAGTACATGTCGAACTCGACCGGGTGCGGCGTCTGCTCGAAGCGGATCACCTCCTCCATCTTGAGCTCGATGTAGGAGTCGATCATGTCGTCGGTGAAGACGTCGCCGGCCTTGAGGAAGGCGCGGTCCTTGTCGAGGTTCGACAGCGCCTCGCGCAGCGAGCCGCACGAGGTCGGTATCTTCTTCATCTCGCGCGGCGGCAGGTCGTAGAGGTTCTTGTCGATCGGATCGC
>JBBDMC010000018.1:0-6600 GCA_040878485.1 Bauldia sp.
CCAGGCGACCAGGATCGCTTCGACGTCTGAGAAGTACTTGTACAGCGTCGCACGTGCGATGCCGGTCTCCTCGGCGATCTGCGACATCGTCACCGACGCCAGCCCGTGCTCGGCCACTAGCGCCGCAGTGGTGTCCAGGGTCGCGTCGCGCACGTCGCGGCGGTGCGCTTTGATCGTCTCGTTCCACAGCTTCGGCATCCGCCCAGTATACGTCACGGCGGCGTCTAGACAATATGTATTTGACATAGACACATTGTCTCGTAAACTGTTGCCGTCAGAATGATCACACGCGGCCGAGGAGACGCCCATGGCTGACCCGCCCCCCTACCCCGGCACACCGGGCTGGGTGAAGGCATCCGGGATCGCCGGTGGCGTCTTGGTCCTGCTGGTCATCATCGTACTCGTCACTGGCGTCGGGGGTTCCCATGGCCCAGGTCGCCACATGCCGTCCGGTAGCGGCGGCGCACCGCTCTCCAGCGTCACAGAACCTGGCGCGCAACAGCCATGATGTTGACTCCCGGCCTCCGCAAGTTCGTGCTGACCGCGCACGTCATTTCCTCGGTCGGCTTTCTTGGCGCGGTCGCGGGCTTCCTGGTGCTTGCCGTCGCCGGTCTCGCTAGCCAGGATGCTCAGACGGTGCGTGCGGCCTATCTCGCGATGGAGTTGATCGCCTGGTTCGTCATCGTCCCGCTGGCCTTCACTTCGCTGGTAATCGGGATTGTCCAGTCGCTCACTAGCCAGTGGGGCCTGTTCCGGTACTGGTGGGTCCTGGCGAAACTCGTGCTGACCGTCCTCACCGTCACCGTCCTGCTGCTGCAGTTGGAGCCGATTGGCTACGTGGCACGCGCGGCAGCAGAGGGGACTTTGTCCAGCGCCGATCTCCGGGGGCTGAGGACCTCCTTCGTTTGGCCGCACGGCACCGGCGGGCTGCTGGTGTTGTTCCTGACCACGACGCTGTCGGTGTACAAGCCGCGGGGCATGACTCGGTACGGGTGGGGCAAGCAGCACGAGCAGCGTCCGCTGTCGCAGCCGTAGATGCAGCGGCTCCCGCTCGGCCTCGACTGACCGAAATCTGTCCGGACCTTGCTGAGGGGGCGCAGGAGCCCAAGTCAATGCGAGCGCTGAGGACCTCCCGGTGGGGCTCGCTCGTTTTTTCGTTGTCCCGGCCTGGGGTTATGGTGGCTTGTGGCGATTGTGCGGCTCTACCGGGCCTGCGCCGAGCGGGGATGTGGCTTGATGGGGGCGCGCGTGGTGCCCAAAAGGGCAATGCCGCGATCAAGATTAGGGACGTCGATGTCGACAAGGATGTCCAAGGTAGCCACTCCCGAAAGGATGAGTGCAGCGGAGCGTATCACGCAGATCAGGGCGCGGATCGCGGCGGCGGAGAAGGCGGCCGGACGGCCGGCGGGGTCGGTCAGGCTGATCGCGGTATCGAAGACCTTCGGCGAAGAAGCGGTCCGAGCCGCGATCGCCGCCGGGCAGCGCGTCTTTGGCGAGAACCGGGTCCAGGAAGCGAAGGCGAAATGGCCGGCGCTGCGGGCGGAGTTTTCACGGCTCGAACTCCACCTCGTCGGGCCGCTGCAATCGAACAAGGCGCGGGACGCGGTCGCCCTGTTCGACGCCATCCACACCATCGATCGCGACAGAATAGCCGCGGCGATCGCCGAGGAAATCGCAAGGCAGGGACGCAGGCCTCGGTTGCTGGTCGAGGTCAATACCGGGGGCGAGCTACAGAAGGCGGGCGTGCTGCCGCAGGAGGCCGATGCGTTCGTCGCTCGTTGCCGGGATGTCCACGGGCTCATCATCGATGGGCTGATGTGCATCCAGCCGCTCGACGAGGTCGCCGCGCCGCACTTCGCGCTGCTTTCCAAGATCGGGAAGCGGCTCGGTCTCACGTCGCTGTCGATGGGGATGAGCGCCGATTTCGAGACGGCGATCGCCTTCGGGGCGACCGACGTGCGCGTCGGCAGCGCGATCTTCGGCGAGCGGGGGTAGCGCACCGGGTGTCTTCCGGGTTCGCCAAGGAGACGGTGTCGCGGCACGCAAAAGGGACAAGCTTAGCGCACCTCGATCGCCGTCCGTGGGCCGACAACGGCGAGGAGGCGGCGCATGACGTTTGGCGCGAGCGCGATGCAGCCGGCGGTCGGGGCGAAGTCGGGCGCGGCGACGTGGAGGAAGATGGCGCTGCCCGCACCCGGCTGCGGGATGGGCAGGTTGTAGTCGAGGATCGCGACCAGGTCGTAGAGGTGGTCCTGGCGCCAAAGGCGTTCGTGGCTCGCCTCGAACGGCAGGCGAACCAAGCGGTTGTAGCGCCGATGGGCGGGGTCGTCGCACCAGCCGAGGTCCGGGCGGATGGAAGCGGTCGGGAGCCGGGTCAGGGGCCGTGGTAGGCGGTCGGCGCGATAGAGGACGGCGAGGATCGAGAAGCGGCCGGCGGGCGTGGCACCGTCGCCTTCGCGCTTGCGCCGGCTAGTGCCGGAACGGCCGAGCGCGCACCGGGCGTGAAGGCCGCTGGCGATGATGAGACCACGTCGTCGATCGCCGGCGGCCGGCACCACGACGATGCGGCGAAGCGAACGCCCGGCAATCGGGTTTCGGGCGGTCACGGCGCCGTCATGCTCCCGATCCCACGTTAGCCACGTGCGGCGCGGTCAGCTTGCGCCGCCGCCCGGTTGGGGTCTACACCAGACCGGCCGCCGGAAGGAGAGAGAAATGCCGCCAGATGCAAGGTCTGGCGTCGCCGGAGACGATGTCAATCATGCCGGTCCGCAAGATCCTGGTCGTCGACGACGACGACGTGCTGCGCAGCAGCCTGGTCGAGCAACTGTCGCTCTACGAGGAGTTCGACACCGCCGGCGAAGCGACCGCCGCCAAAGGCGTCCAGCGCGCGCGCCAGGAGCCGATCGACCTGGTCATCATGGACGTCGGTCTTCCCGATATGGACGGGCGCGAGGCGGTCAAACTCCTGCGCAAGAGCGGCTTCAAGGCGCCGGTGGTCATGCTGACCGGCCAGGACTCGGAATCAGACACAATTCTCGGGCTCGAAGCCGGCGCCAACGACTACGTCACCAAGCCGTTCCGCTTCGCGGTCCTGCTCGCCCGCATCCGCGCCCAGCTTCGCCAGCACGAGCAGAGCGAGGACGCCGTCTTCACCATCGGCCGCTACACGTTCCGCCCGAGCGCCAAGATGCTGGTCGACGACCGCGGACAGAAGGTCAGGCTGACCGAAAAGGAAACGGCGATCCTCAAGTTCCTCTACCGCGCCGGGGCGAAGGTCATCACCCGCGACGTCCTGCTGCACGAGGTGTGGGGCTACAATTCCGGCGTCACCACCCATACCCTCGAGACGCACATCTATCGCCTGCGTCAGAAGATCGAGCGCGATCCCTCGAAGGCGGAACTCCTGGTGACCGAGGCCGGCGGCTACAAGCTGGTCCCGTGATGGAAACGGGGCGCCGGAACGCGGCGGAGCGATGAGCCTCGACAGCGACATCGCCCTGCTCAGAGGGATCCCGCTGTTCAGCGAACTGCCGACCGAGCAGCTCAGGCTCTTGGCGTTCAGCGCCGTGCGCCTTGAGCTGGTCGCCGACCAGGTGCTTTTCCGCGAAGGGACGAAGGCGGCGTCGGGTTTCGTCGTCTCGAGCGGCGGCCTGCAGCTTACCGTCGGCGCGGAGCCCGACAAGCACGTGGTGGCGACCTGCGAGATCGGGTCGCTGATCGGCGAGATGGCGTTGTTTGTGGAAACCAAGCGGCCGGCAACGGCGACCGCGGCGGCGGCGAGCCAGGTGCTGGAGATCGAGCGCAAGGTGATCCTGCGCATGCTCAACGAGTACCCGCACCTGGCGCTCAGGATGCGCGCCACCCTGGCGGAACGCCTCAACCTGACGGTTACTGAACTGGCGCGGGTCAGGCAGGTTCTGGTCAATCTCGACCGGCACCCGGCGCGCCGGAGCTAGTCAGGCAGATCGAGCCGCGGGCCGGCGGGAACCGCCGATGCAAAGCGCCCCCCGGGGGGGGGGGGGGCGCCGTGCGCTACCGCGCGACACCGGCCGAGAAGCCGACGTCCGCGGGCCGCCCTCGGCGAGACGGGGGGCGCTACCGATGTCGGCGGCCCGCGCTGACGAATCAGATGGGGCGGCCAAACCGGGTTTCAAGTAGCCCGGGGAAGCGGCAAACTCGGCGCCTCGACGCCGCCGGTCAGCGGGTGATGGTGATGCGAAAGAGGGACGGGTCCGGCCGCTTGCCGGTCGACACGTTGTAGATCGCCACCGAGGTGTCCAGCCCCTGCGCGTCGGTGACGATCCACTGGCGCAGCTCGTAGCTCTTGCGGTCGAAGATCAGCGTGAGCTTGCCCTCGACCAGCGAGGACTTCTCAACGATCACCAGGGAGATCAGGTCGGGCTCCTCGCGGAGCGCATCAACCAATCCCGACGAAGTGAGGTCAATTCGTTCGGCGAGCAGATAGCGCAGCGGCGTCTTCGACAGCGGATACAGGTCCTGGGTGTTCGAGCGGGTGTCGTTGATGGCGACCGAGCTGCCGTCGGCGATCACGTCGAGGCGCGCCGGCGGCTGGTAGTGAAAACGGATCTTGCCCGGGCGACTGAGAAAGAACACGCCTTCCGACTGCTCGCCGTTGGGGCCGAACTGAATGAACTGGCCCTCCATGGTGCGAAAGCTGTTGAAGTAGCCGTTGATGTTGGCAAGGGTGATCTGCTGGTCGCGGGTGAAACGGGGATCGTCGACGACGGGCGAAGCGGCGGCCGGCTTGACGATCGCCGCGGTCGCGTCGGCTGGCCGCGAGACCGCTAGGCGGTCGGGGCGCAGATGCGGCAGCGGCACTGGATCGCCGGCATGAGCGGCGATCGGAACGGCCACGAGCAGCAGCGACACGGTAGCCACGACAAGGCCGCCGATGGCTGACATCGTCGACGCCGTCGTCACCCCCCCGGCCATCCCGGTCAATCCAGTCTCCGTCAGGGTTCGCATGCGGCCGGGCCGACGCTGCCCGGAGCGACGGTGCGGTAACGCGCTTCTGTGGCGAATTCGCGGCGCCGGGCATGGAGGCGAAGCGCCGCCTGCGCCACGCTAGTTCACGCCGGTCAGGATTTCGCGCTTGCCGGCGTGGTTGGCCGAGCCGACAACGCCCTCCTTCTCCATCCGCTCGATGATCGATGCCGCCCGGTTGTAGCCGATCTGCAGGCGACGCTGGATGTAGCTGGTCGAGGCCTTGCGATCGCGCAGCACGATATTGACGGCGCGGTCGTAGAGGTCGTTGGACTCCTCATCGCCGCCGGCAAGGGCGTCGGCTTCTTGGTCGTCCTCCTCCTCGACGGTGATCGAGTAGAGATACTCGGGTGCGCCTTGCGCCTTGAGGTGGGCGACAACCTCCTCGACCTCGCGGTCGCTGACGAAGGGACCGTGGACACGCTGGATGCGGCCGCCGCCGGCCATGTAGAGCATGTCACCCTGACCGAGGAGCTGCTCGGCGCCCTGCTCGTTGAGGATGGTGCGGCTGTCGATCTTGGAGGCGACCTGGAAGGAGATGCGGGTCGGGAAGTTGGCCTTGATGGTGCCAGTAATGACGTCGACCGACGGCCGCTGGGTGGCCATGATGACATGGATGCCGGCGGCGCGAGCCATCTGGGCGAGGCGCTGGACCGCGCCCTCGATGTCCTTGCCAGCGACCATCATCAGATCGGCCATCTCGTCGATGATGACGACGATGAAGGGCATCGGGTCGAGCGACAGGTGCTCCTTCTCGTAGATCGGCTCGCCGGTGTCGGCATCGAAGCCGGTCTGTACCGTGCGCGCCAGCTCCTCGCCGCGCGACAGCGCCTCGGCGAGACGGGCGTTGTAGCCGTCGATGTTGCGGACGCCGAGCTTGGACATCTTGCGATAGCGATCCTCCATCTCGCGCACCGTCCACTTGAGCGCGATCACCGCTTGCTTGGGGTCGGTGACCACCGGCGTCATGAGGTGGGGAATGCCGTCGTAGGTCGACAGCTCCAGCATCTTGGGATCGATCATGATCATCCGACACTCCTCCGGCGTCAGCCGGTAGAGCAGCGAAAGGATCATGGTGTTGATCGACACCGACTTGCCGGAACCGGTGGTGCCGGCGACCAGGAGATGCGGCATGCGCGAGAGGTCGACGATCACCGGCTCGCCGCCGATGGTCTTGCCGAGACACAACGCCAGGTGCGCCTTCGACTGCTCGAAGACCTCTGACGACAGCAGCTCGCGGAGGTAGACGGTCTCCCGCCGCGTGTTGGGCAGCTCGATGCCGATGGCGTTCTTGCCGGGAATCACGGCGACGCGGCAGGAAACGGCGCTCATCGAGCGGGCGATGTCGTCGGCCAGCCCGATGACGCGCGACGACTTGATGCCGGGAGCGGGCTCGAGCTCGTAGAGGGCGACAACCGGGCCGGGGCGAACGTTGATGATCTCGCCGCGGACGCCGAAGTCGTCGAGCACGCCTTCGAGCTGGCGGGCGTTCTGCTCGAGAGCGGACTGGCTGACGGTCGCCTTGCGTTCCTGGGCACGCGGCTCGGAGAGGAGGTCGAGGGGCGGCAGCTCGAAGCCCTGGGGGTCCGGGGGTGG
>JBBDMC010000018.1:6610-8509 GCA_040878485.1 Bauldia sp.
GCGGCGCCGCGGCCTCGGCAATGTCGACCTCGTCTTCGCCGGCGAGCCAGGCGTCGTCGGCCGCGACCGTCGGCTCGCGGCGTGCCAGATCGGCGGAGGTCAATACGGCGCCATGCGCAATGCCGCGGCGGTAGACCAGGCGGCGCAGGCGGCCGGCGGCGCGGAGCGCCAGATGGGCAAGAATGCCGAGCGCCAGTGAAAAGTGGGCGGGCGGCTCGCCGTCGTCAACGCCCGGCGCGTCGAAGTCGTCGTCGACGAACTCGTCGTCGACCGCAACGATGCGCTCGGCAGGGCGAACTGCGGGAACGGCGGTCTCGTCGCCCGGCGACAAAGGCTGGCGCCACAGGATCAGCCCACAGGCGTGGAGGACGAGGGCAAAGGCGAGCCCCGCGAAAAGCGCGCCGGTCGCAACGGCGGTCCAGCCGGCGGGCTCGCCGCCGAGGACGGCCGCCGGAATGCGCATCAGAAGGTCGCCGGAGACGCCGCCAAGGCCGGTCGGCAGGGGCCATGACGACGGCAGGGGAAAAGCGGCGAGCGCCAGCGTCGCGGTGAGGCAGCCGGCGAGCCAGGTCGTCAGCCGCAGCCAGCCGAAGGGGCTCGGACTGGCAAAGACGACGCGCCAGGCCCAGGTTATCGGCGGAACCAGGACCAGGCAGGCAGCAAGGCCGAAGAACTGGGTCAAGAGATCGGCGACGATGGCGCCGGGAAACCCGAGGATGTTGCGGGTGGCGCCGTCGGTGGCGTGGCTGAGACTAGGATCGCTGACCGCCCAGGTGGCGAGGCTCGCCGCCACCGCGGCGGCAAGCGCCAGCACTGCCAGGCCGAGGAAGGCGCTGAGGTTGCGGCGGACGATGCGACGGGCGGCGCCCTCGCCAGCAACCGAAAGGGAAATCGATCTTGATGAACGCATACGGCCGACCCGGGCTCAAAGAGTGGGGGCCGACCGTAGCGCCGGTTGGTAAAACCGGCATTAACCAACGATCCCGGCCGGGCTTGGGCAGCCAGGCGGCCGGGACCGCGGCTCGCGGCGGTTATTGAACGACCTCGCCGTGGAGGTTGATGTCAAGGCCCTCGACCTCGACCTCCTTGGAAACGCGGAGGCCGACGACCCCGTCGACGACCCTGAGGATGATCCAGCTCACCACGCCGGACCAGGCGATGGTGGCGACCGTGCCGATGAACTGTATCCAGACCTGGGCGGCGTTGCCGTCGATGAGGCCGGACTTGCCCTCGCCGCCGACCGCGGACACGGCAAACACGCCGGTCAGGATGGCGCCGACGAAACCGCCCACCGCATGGACGCCGAAAGCGTCGAGCGCGTCGTCATAGCCGAGCATGCCCTTCAGCCACATCACCGCCCAGGCGCAGATGACGCCGGCGACGATGCCAATTACCAGCGCGCCGGTCGGATCGACCCAGCCGGAGGCCGGCGTGATGGCAACCAGGCCGGCAACCGCGCCGGAAATGATGGCGAGGATGCTCGGCTTGCCGCGGACTATCCACTCGGTGAACATCCAGGCGAGAGCCGCGGCGGCGGTGGCGATCTGAGTGACCGCCATTGCCATGCCGGCGCGACCGTCGGCGGCGAGCTCGGAACCGGCGTTGAAGCCGAACCAGCCCACCCACAGCAGCGAGGCGCCGATGACCGAGAGGGTAAGGTTGTGCGGGGCCATGTTCTCGTGGCCGTGGCCGGACCGCTTGCCGAGGACCAGCGCACACACCAGGCCGGCGATGCCGGCGTTGATGTGGACCACCGTGCCGCCGGCGAAGTCTAGGACGCCCATGGTGCCGAGGAAGCCGCCGCCCCAGACCCAGTGGGCAATCGGGCTGTAGACGAAGATCGACCACAGGCCCATGAACCACAGCATCGCCGAGAACTTCATGCGGTCGGCGAAGGCG
>JBBDMC010000019.1:0-8459 GCA_040878485.1 Bauldia sp.
CTCGTCCTTGTGGAACGGCTTGGTCATGTAGTCGTCGGCGCCGAAGCCGAGGCCGCGCACCTTGTCCTCGATGCCGGCGAGGCCGGAGAGGATGAGGATCGGCGTCTTGACCTTGGACAGGCGCAGCGTGCGCAGGACCTCATAGCCCGACATGTCCGGCAGGTTGAGGTCGAGGAGAATGATGTCGTAATCGTACAGCTTGCCGAGGTCGACGCCCTCTTCGCCGAGGTCGGTGGTGTAGACGTTGAAGTTCTCCGACTTGAGCATCAACTCGATGCTCTGCGCGGTGGCGCTGTCGTCCTCGATCAGAAGAACTCGCATGCCAATCCCCCTGGCCTTTCCGTCGTGGCGTACGCGCCGCGCACGCCCGGCACTCAGAACGGCTGACCCCGATTCGCGATGCTATCAGCCAATGGTTAACAGACCCTGATTCCACGGCACAAGCGAATTAACCGGAAGTCTAGGCGAACCTTCGCATTTGGTTGACTTGTCGTGTTTTTCCAGTCGTTGGTTTCTTGTTAGCCAACTTTAACAATCGACACTGACCGACTCTCTGGATTCGGCGAACGCCGAGCCCAAACTACGCCATCCGGTTTACGCCGAATTAAGTGATCCTCGGCCATGATTAACGTGAGATGTAAACGAAGGGTTATCGCCGGGGAGCCGCACCCCGCCGTCGCGGAGAACAATCAGGCCGTGGCGCTCTCCGGCGCCGTCGCCGCGGGGCGGGCTAGGAGCAGGGCAATGAAGTCGCGTGACAGTCTCATCCGTCTCAAGCGCTTCCACGCCGAGGAGAAGCGCCGCCGGGTGGCCCAGATCGAGTTGATGATCGCCGAGTTCGGGCGCATGGCCAAGGAGCTCGACGATCAGGTCGTCGCCGAACAGGAACGCAGCGGTATTCGCGACGCCGGTCACTTCGCCTATCCAACGCTGGCCAAGGCGGCGGTTCAGCGACGCGACAACCTGCAGGCGTCGGTGAACGAGCTCAAGGAGCAGCTCGAGGTAGCCAAGGCGGAGTGCGAGGCGGCGATCGAAGACCTGCAGAAGCAGGAGGCGATCGCCGAACGCGATCAGGCCAACGAGCAGCACCCTCGCCGCGGCGCCGCCGACGCATCGCGAGGCGCAACTGCCGCGGCCCGCTGAGGCTCGACGCTGGGGGCGGGGTTTGCCGTCGCGCTAGACTAGCGACGGTCCTGATGCCTGATCAGCGAAAACTGCGGCGCCGCGCCGTTGCCGAGCAAGCCCCGTGAGGAGGTTGGCGATGTTGCCCGCCGGCGGGTCGATGTCCCCGTCGAGGTCGCGCGGGCTTGGCCGTCCAAGACGTCAGCCACCGTGGTATTGGTGCGGGTGGATCAGCGGAACGCGGGGGGCGGCCTCGGGCCGCAGACGGCCGGTCAGCCGGGGGTCATCGACGACTTCGATGGCGAACTTGTACGGACGGAAGCTGTGCTTGTGAAAGAGGCGCATGGCGAGAGGATGATCGAGAGCCGAGGTGCGCAACCAGGCGCGCCCGATCCCGGGACGAAACGCCTCGACGAGGGTTCCGCGCATCAGTGCATTGGCGCCGCGGCCGCCGGCAACCCGCGGCACGACGCCGAAGACGGCGATCTCCACTTCGCCCGGGATGGCGAAATTCAGCTCGGCAAGGCCGACGGTCGCGTCGTGCTCGACCAGGGTCAGGATGGCGGTCGCCGGGTTCGATAGAATGGCGGCCAGACGCTCCTCCGAAAGCGCGGCCGCCTGGAACTGCAGCCAGTTCTGTCCGATCCGCTGATATAGTTCGCGGTACCAGGCAGTGTTGGGCGGCGCAACGCGCCGGACGGACAGGTTGGGGTCGGCGGCCGGCGGCGACGTCACCGGCACCGTCCGTTCGTAATAGGTGACGACAGTGGCGATCTTGCCGGCGGGCAGATCGGTCGAGCCGTTCAGGGAGAGGGGGATTGTGTCCATGCCGTCCTCGGTTGTGCCGGGCCGCTTCCACCATCGTGCATCGGCGGTCGGCGCCCGCCGCGGCCGAAGGCCGGATCGGCGGTGCGGATCGCGGGCGGCGGGAACGTCGTCCGTGACCGAGAAAAGGTCAAGCCTGGGGCAGCGGCGCGGCGGTCATGAGAGGCTCCTGCGACCACCGGAGGCGCGGCGCGCAGGCTGGCGGTGCCGGCTTGGCGGCCGGCCGGCGCTCCTGCCGCCGAAGTGGCGAACTAGGGCCGTGTTTCTGAGATTACGTTTGCCTTTCCGAAATGAATCAAGTCTAGGTTTCGCGTCAAGGGATATGGCCAAACAAGCCGACTGCCACCCCACGTCGGCGCCCGGACAACCCCATGGCAAAGACCGTCCTGGTCGTGGAAGACAACGAGCTCAACATGAAGCTCTTCCACGACCTCTTGGAGGCTAGCGGGTACAACATCGTTCAGACCCGCAACGGTCTGGAAGCCATCGACCTTGCCCGCGAACACCGGCCCGATCTGATCCTCATGGACATCCAGCTTCCCGAAGTGTCGGGGCTGGAGGTGACCAAATGGATCAAGGAGGACGACGAACTGCGCACCATCCCGGTCATCGCGGTGACGGCGTTTGCGATGAAGGGCGACGAGGAACGCATTCGCCAGGGCGGCTGCGAGGCGTACCTGTCGAAGCCGATCTCGGTGCACACGTTCCTGGAAACGGTCAAGTCCTACCTGGGCGATGGCTGACAAGGAGTCGCCATGACCGCCCGGGTGCTCGTGGTCGACGACCTGGCCGCCAACATCAGGCTGCTCGAAGCACGGCTGACGGCCGAGTATTTCGAAGTGGTGACGGCGACCAACGGGCCCGACGCGGTGGCCATATGCTCCGGCGGCGGCTGCGACATCGTCCTGCTCGACGTGATGATGCCGGGGATGGATGGGCTCGAAGTCTGCCGGCAGATCAAGGCCAATCCGCGCACCGCCCACATTCCGGTGGTCATCATCACGGCGCTCGACGAGCCGGCCAACCGCATCGCCGGGCTGGAGGCCGGCGCCGACGACTTCCTGACCAAGCCGGTCAACGACATCGCCCTGATCACCCGGGTGAAGAGCCTGGTCAGGCTCAAGATGCTGACCGACGAGCTGATGATGCGGGTGGCGGGCTCGACCGAAGTCAGTCTCGACGGCGCCGTCGACCCGCTCAGCCTGACCGGCGATGGCGGCAAGGTTCTCGTCGTCGACGACTCGGAGGCGACGATCGATTGCGCCAGGCAGACCCTGTCGGCGCATCATACGGTGGATTTCGAACTGGACGCTCAGGAGGCGCTGTTCCGCGCGGCGGAGGGCGACTACGACCTCGTCATCGTCAGCCTCAACCTCAAGCAGGTCGATGCGCTGAGGCTATGCTCGCACCTGAGGTCGCTCGATCGCACCCGCCTGCTCCCGATCCTGGTCATCGTCGATCGCGGCGACAACGTGCGCCTGTTGCGCGGCCTCGATCTCGGCGTCAACGACTACCTGGTGCGGCCGATCGACCGCAACGAGTTGCAGGCGCGGGTGAGGACGCAGGTGCGCAAGAAGCGTTTCGCCGATCGCCTGCGCGACAACGTCCAGATGACGATGGAGATGGCGGTCACCGACGGGCTGACCGGTCTGCACAACCGCCGCTACCTCGAACGGCACTTGGCGACTCTGGTCCAGCAGGCGGTGGCCCGCGACAAGCCGCTGTCGGTGCTGATGATCGACATCGACCATTTCAAATCGATCAACGACAGCTTCGGGCACCTGGCCGGCGACGACGTGCTGCGCGAGTTCGCGCGACGGGTGCGCAAGGCGGTGCGCGGCATCGATCTGGCGTGCCGACTGGGCGGCGAGGAGTTCGTCATCGTCATGCCCGACACCGACGCCGCCCTGGCGATCCTGGTCGGCGAGCGGCTGCGCCAGAAGATCGCCGCCGATCCCTTCCGCGTGTCCGATCCGGACGAAGCCATTCCGGTCACCGTCTCGATCGGCGTCGCCTCGCTCGCCTCGCCCGACGACACCCCGGATTTGCTGCTCAAGCGGGCCGATGACGCCGTCTACCGGGCAAAACGGGGCGGACGCAACCGCGTGGTTGCCGACGCGGCCTGACACGGCTAGGTTGTGGACTTAATCTGAAATCGCGCTATTAACCCTAAAACTTTACTAAGGCGAGAGTTTTGGTTAGTTGCCGGTTTGCTAAGGGGGCGGTTGGCGATAGACTTAAATCGATCGCGAGGAGCGGATTGTTGCGGCACCCACCGGCTTCCTTGCTGCGGCACTCCGATCGGCGAACAAGATTATCGGGAAACCCTGCGGAGTGCTCAGGTCCGCCGCATCTCCTGGGTCCGTAGGGTCGGCCGGTTCCAGAGCGGGCTGAGTGGCCTCCTCGTACAAACCCGTTCTGGACCGGCCACTCTTTGCCTGGCCGCCAAAGGCGCCACAACGAAGAAGCACCGCCGCGGCGGTGCTTCTTCGTTTCAGACCGGACCGGCCGGCGCTACTTGATCTTGGACTCGCGGAACTCGACGTGCTTGCGGGCGACGGGATCGTACTTCTTCATCACCAGCTTGTCGGTCTTGGTGCGGGCGTTCTTCTTGGTGACGTAATAGAAGCCGGTGTCGGCCGAGCTGACGAGCTTGATCTTGACGGATGCCGCTTTGGCCATGGTGAACCTCAGGAATTTGGTGCGCCGGTCTCACCGGCAACCTACGGGGCAACCGCCAAATGTCAAGAATCTCGAACCGAGGCGGCGGGCGGGCGGGTGCGGCTTGACGGTTGGCGCCGGGTTGCTGGCTGCCGGGCTGGCGACCGCCGCGGTCGCACCGGGCCTCGCCGGCGAGCTCGCGGTCGTCAACCCGCGATCCCAATACCCTGAAGGGCCGATGGTGGTGGAGGGCGCGCTCATCTACGCCGAGATGGGAAGCGACCAGGTCATGCGGTGGAACGGAGAGGCGAACCGGCCGCTGTGGTCGCGTCCGGGTTGCGGTCCGACGTCGGTGGCAAGGGCAGGGGACGACCTCCTCGTTTTCTGCCACCGCGAAGGGAAGCTTGTTCGCATCTCCGCCGCCGGGGCGACGCTTCAGGTGATCGACCGCGACAGCGAGGGCAGGGGGTTCCCGACCCCCAACGCCTCGGTCAACGATGCCACGGGCGGGGTCTATTTCTCGTCATCGGGCCTGTTTGCGCCCGACGCCCCGGCGACCGGGGCGGTGCTCTACCTCAGTGGGGCCGGGCAGCTGGCGCGGGCGGCGGAGGGCATCGACTACGCCAACGGCGTGGCCCTGACGCGGGATGGGCGGACGCTCTACGTCTCGGAGCACCTCGCCCGTCGGGTGCTGGCCTACACTGTTGCCGCGGACGGATCGCTTTCCGATAGGCGGGCGTTCGTCGCCCTGGACGATCTCGTCGGCCAGGACCCCGGGCGAAGCTGGGAAGTCGGTCCCGACGGCCTGGCGACCGACAGCGCCGGCAACCTTTACATCGCCGAGTATGGGGCAGGCCGGCTGCTGATCGTCGGTGCGGACGCCCGGCTGAAGGCGACAATCGCGGTGGCGGAGCGGTATGTCACGGCGCCGGCGCTCAGCCCTGACGAGGGGACAATCTACCTCACGGCGCCGGTCTCGCTGTTCGATCCGGGCGCGGCGGGCAAGGTCTACGCGGCGGCCAACCCGGTTCGGCCATAATCCGACGCCGTCAGCGCCCGGCGGAGCTGCCGCGTTTCGGCGAGCGGGAGGGCTTGCGGCCACGGCGCGGCTCGGTCCTTGGCCGGGCGCCGCGCGGCAGGACGCGTCCCTCCGAGATGAGCTCAAAGCGCAGCGCGCCGGCGAGCGGGGCGGCTTCGACCAGCCTCACCTCGACCGTATCGCCGAGGCGATGCATCTCGCCGGTGCGCGATCCGATCACCGCGTGACGCGCCTCGTCGTAGCGGAAATAGTCGGAGCCGAGGGTGCGCATCGGAACGAAGCCGTCGGCGCCGGTGTCGTCGAGCTTGACGAACAGCCCGGCGCGGGTGACGCCGGAGATGCGACCGGCGAAGGTGGCGCCGACGCGATCGGCGAGCCAGTGGGCGACCAGCCGGTCGATGGTATCGCGCTCGGCGGCCATCGCGCGGCGCTCGGCGGCCGAGATGCGCGCCGCGATCTCGGGGAGCTTGGCTTCGATGCCCTCGGGGAGCCCGCCCAGGCCGAGGCGCAGCGATCGGATCAGCGCGCGGTGGACGATGAGGTCGGCGTAGCGGCGGATCGGCGAGGTGAAGTGAGCGTAGCGGCGCAGATTGAGGCCGAAGTGGCCGATGTTCTCGGGGCTGTACTCGGCCTGCGCCTGGGTGCGCAGGACGACCTCGTGGAGAAGCGGCTCGTGCTCGCTGGCCTTGGCCCGGTCGAGGATGCGGTTGAAGTGGGAGGGCCGCAGGTTGCCGCCTTTCGGCAGACCGAGCTCGATCGACTTCAGGAAGTCGCGCAGCGCCTCTAGCTTGGCAAGCGACGGGGTGTCGTGGATGCGGTAGACCAGCGGCGACTTCTTCTCCTCGAGCGTCTCGGCGGCGGCAACGTTGGCCTGGATCATGAACTCCTCGATCAGGCGGTGGGCCTCGAGCCGCTCGGGAACGACGACGCGCTCGATGCCGCCGTCCTTGCCGAGCACGATCTTGCGCTCCGGCAGGACGAGCTCCAGAGGCTGGCGCTCGTCGCGCTCGCGCTTCAGACTTTGGTAGGCGAGCCACAGGCCGGCGAGCGCCGGTTTCAGGTTCTGATCCCCATCGGCATGGCGGCCGTCGAAGGCCTCCTGCGCCTTGCGATAGGTGAGCCGCGCGGCGGAGCGGATCATCACCCGGTGGAAGCGGTGGCGCAGCTTGCGGCCGGCGGCGGAGAACACCATGCGCACGGCAAGGGCGGGGCGGTCCTCGCCCTGGCGCAGCGAACAAAGCTCGTTGGAGATGCGCTCCGGTAGCATCGGAACGACGCGATCCGGGAAATAGACCGAGTTGCCGCGGTCCAGGGCGGTGCGGTCGAGCGCGCTCTCCGGCCGCACGTACCAGGCAACGTCGGCGATCGCCACGGTGACGACGTGGCCGCCCTCGTTTCCCGGGTCGTCGTCCGGCGCGGCGTGGACCGCGTCGTCGTGGTCCCTGGCGTCCTCGGGGTCGATGGTGACCAGAGCCAGGTCGCGCCAGTCCTCGCGGCCGCGGAGCGGCGTCGGCGCGGCGGTTGCAGCCTCGCCGAGCGCCTCGGCGGAGAAGACATGCGGGATGGCGTGGGCGTGGATGGCTATCAGGCTCACCGCCTTCTCGCTCTTCATCGAGCCGATCGCCTCGACGATGTGGGCGTGGTCGAGGCCGGTGCGGGCGGCCCTGGTGAGGATTACCGACACGAGGTCGCCTTCGTGGGCATTGCCGGGGTCGTCGAGGATCAACGCCTTCTGCTTGCGGTCGACCGGCTCGAGGCGGGCGCCGCCGGGTGCCAGACGAACCACGCCGAGGACGGTGAGCGGCTTGCGGGCGATGATCCTGATCGGGCGGGCGATGTAGTCCGGCCCGTCGGGCTCGCCGGGGGTGAGGCGCGCCAGGACGCGGTCGCCGACGCCGGGGACCGGGCCCGGCCGCTTGGGGGCGGGAGCGAGGAGGATGCTCGGCGACTCGCCGTGCTCGACGGGCCATTCGGCCGGCGCAGCCACCAGCTCACCGTCGTGGTCGCGCCCGGTGATCTCCAGAACCGTCACCGCCGGCAGATCGCCGGGCCGGACGAGGCGGCCGTGGCGGCGCTCGACCACGCCCCCCTCGGCGAGGCCCTCAAGCAGGGCTTTTAGCGCGATCCGCTCGCCGGTCCCCTTGATCCGGAAGGCGCGCGCGATGTCGCGCTTGCCGGCCTTGCCGGGATGCTCGGCGATGAAGGCGAGGATCTGCTCGCGCGTCGGGAGCTGCTGGGGGCTGGTGCGCTTGTTTCTGCCGGCCAAGTCAGCTCGCTTCCGCCGCGCGCTTCGACCGGGCGCCGGTCTTGCGCCGGGACCCGGCGGCCGACTTCGGCGGGCCGCCGCGGCGCGGCCGCCGCTTGCCCGCCTTGGCGGCGAGAAGCTCCAGGGCGGTCTCCAAGGTGAGGGCTTCGACGTCGATGGCCTTGGGGAGCGTCGCGTTGAGCTTGCCGTGGTTCACGTAGGCGCCATAGCGGCCGTCGCGCAGCGTCACGGCGCCGCCTTCCGGATGCTCGCCGAGGGTCCTCAGCGCCTTCGGCGCGCCGCGGCCGCGCCGGCCGCCGGCGAGCTTCTCGGCGATCAGCGAGACGGCGCGGTTGAGGCCGACGGAAAAGACCTCGTCGACCGACTCCAGGTTGGCGAAGGTGCCGTCGTGGTGGACGAACGGTCCGTAGCGGCCGATGCCGGCGGTCATCGGCTTCCCCGACTCCGGGTGCCGGCCGACCTCGCGGGGCAGGGAAAGGAGCGCCAGCGCCCGTTCGAGATCGATGCCGGCCGCCACCCACCCGCGCGGCAGGCACGCCCGCGTCG
>JBBDMC010000020.1:0-8457 GCA_040878485.1 Bauldia sp.
GGGGGGGGGGGGGGAGTCCCGTGCACCCCACCCGGGCGCTGCGCGCCGACCCTCCCCCTCCAGGGGAGAGTGCTTCGCCGGCCAGATCAGCGCGATGGTCTCGGCGAGGTCGCCGACGTAGTCGTAGGAATAGCCGAACAGCACTTCGTCGACCCGGGCGGTGACCAGCGCCCGCAGCATCGCCGGCTTGACGCTCGGGATGTCGATCTCTCCGGTCAGCGCCGCCAACGCATAGCCGCGATCGGGGTCGGGGGTCGTCCGGAAATAGCCAGCGAGCAGCCTCAGCTTGGCGTTCCGCTGTGGCGTCAGCACCAGGCGGTCGATGAGGGTGGCGAAGGCCCGCATAGGGGTATCTAACCAGACGCCGGTGAGGCCGGCACCAAATCCCGGCGGCCGCGCGGCCTCCGGTTGATATTGTCTTCGCCGGCCGGGCCCATATACCGAGGTTGGAGCGAGACCGCCCGCGTCGTCAGGAAATCCGCATGCAAGCAGTCCCGGAAGTCGCCGCTGTCCCCGCTGGGGCGCGCGATGCCGCGACCTGGTACGGCTATCTTGCCCTCGGCGCCTTCACCTATCTGATCAGCATCCAGGGCAACATCATCCCCTTCCTCAAGGCCGAGCTCGACCTGAGCTACCGGGCGGTCAGCCTGCACACCAGCGGTATCGCGGTGGGGCTGCTCGTCATCGGTCTCCTCGGCGACCGGTTGGTGAGCGCCTTTGGCCGCCGGACGATGCTGAGGGTCGGCTTGCTCGGCGGCGGCCTTGCGATGGCGTTGCTGACGCTCGCCCCGGCGGCGTCGGTGAGCGTAGCGACCTGCGTTCTGTTCGGCCTGCTCGGAGCGTTCGTCCCCGCGGTCGTGCCGGCGCTCCTCTCCGATATCTACGGCGAACGCCGCGAGGTCGCGTTCACCGAGTCGAACGCGGTGGCCTATGCCTTCGCCATCATGGCTCCGCTGATTGCCGGCACCGCGGTCTGGGCCGGGTGGAATTGGCGGGTCGTGCCGCTGGTGGGGACCCTCGCTGCGGTGGTGATCGTCACCGCCTTCTGGCGGCTGCCGGTTCCCGAAGGCGCGCCACCCGCGGCTGGCAAGCCAGCCACCCTTCCGCCGGCGTTCTGGGCCTATTGGGCGATGCTCGGCTCAGTCGTTGCGCTGGAATTCTCTGTCCTCCTCTGGGCACCGACGTTCCTTGAAACGGTCGTCGGCCTGACGCCGTCGTCTGCCGCGATGGGCGCCGCCGCCTTCTTCGTCGCCATGCTCCTCGGCCGCACCGTCGGCATCCGGCTCGTCCGTATGTTTGCCGCCCGCGACCTTTTCCTCGCCGCGGCGGCAACCACCCTCGTCGGCTTCGTTGCCTATTGGGGCGGGTCGTCGGTTCCCGCCGTGTCGATCGCCGGTCTGTTCGTCGTCGGCCTCGGCATCGCGCTGACCTTTCCGCTGACGCTCGGCTTGGCCATCGGCGCCGCCGGGGCGGAGGCCAACCGCGCCAGCGCTCGCGTCATGCTGGCGCCGGCACTGGCGATCCTCCTCAACCCGCCGCTGCTCGGAGCGATCGCCGATGGCGCCGGCCTCCGGCTCGCCCAACTCATGGTGCCGGTTTTCACGCTGCTGGCGGTGGCGGCCTTCCTCGCCGCCGGGCGGCTTGGCGGACGACCGGCCCGCCGATAAGGGCGGAAGGCTTGCTGGCCGGGTGCCGCTGCGTGGCGTCACTTGCCCTTCGTCGTGCCGAAGAAGAGCTCTTCCCAGCGCGTCTGCGCCGTCCACGCCTCGCGCACGAACGGGGTGAAGACGGCGAGGTTGAGCACCAGCCAGTTGGTCAGATTGGCCGGGAAACGCAGCGGCTTGACGAAGTCGACGAACAGCACGACGCGGACTTCCTCGGAATGGTTCCACGCCTCGTGCTCGTAGGCGTCGTCGAAGATGAGTGCCTTGCCCTCTTGCCAATGGCAGACCCGGTCGAGGACGCGGATGGCGACCTTATCGCCGGCGGCCTTGGGGACGATCAGGCCGAGGTGAAAGCGCAGCACCCCGTTGTAGGGGCCGCGATGGGGCGGCAAATGCTTGCCCGGCTCGAAGATCGAGAACATGGCGGTGGTAAGACCGGGGATCTTCTGCAGGATGCGCCAGGTCTCGGGGCAGACCTTGGCCGCCGCCTCCGACGTCATCCCGTAGCCGCAGAACACGAACGTCTTCCAGTCGCGATCGCTGCTGATCGAGCGGACATCGCTGGCGATCTCGTGGAAGCCGGGGAGCTCGTCGCGACGCGTGAGCAATCGGTCGAGCTCGGCGCGGATCAGCCGCCACTCGCGCTCGACCTCGGCCGCCCACGGGAAGGTGGCGTTGTCGTAGACCGGCGGGTTGCCGACCTTGGAGTATCGGAGGTTCAGCGCCTGCACCCAGCCGGCAACGACGGCGCCGGCGCGGTAGACCGCGCCCCGCCGGCTCATGGTGCCCTTGACGCCTTCGGTCCGCGCGAGCTGCCGCGGCTCCCGGCCGACTTCAGCCATTCTTCGAACTCCGACGACGACGCCCCAGGATACAGGATAGTGTGGCGGTCGTCTTGTCCCGGCCAGGTGGCGAAAACCTGAGGCCGGTCACCCCCACATGCGGCGCATGCGCGCCCCGACGTCGATCCTTGGACGCGGCTCCGCCGTGGGCCGCCCGGAGTGGCCGGCGGCCTCGGCCGGTGGCCAAAGGCGCGGCGAGAACCGGTCGAGGATCGATTCCGGAATGAATCGGGTCCGCTGCGCGTAGATGTGGCGGTCGCCGTTCCGCCCCTGCTGGATCACGTAGCAGCGCTGCGGGACGATGATCTCGAGGTCGTCCTTGGCCCGCGTCATGGCGACATAGATGAGCCGCCGTTCCTCCTCGATCTCCTCGCTCGAGCCGGCGGCGAGGTCGGAGGGGATGCAGCCGTCGATGGCGTTGATGATGGTGACCGAGGTCCACTCCTGGCCCTTGGCCGAGTGGATGGTGGAAAGGATCAGGTAGTCCTCGTCGAGGAGCGGCAGCCCGGCCTCGTCGCTGGTGGCGTCCGGCGGGTCGAGGGTGAGTTCGGTCAGGAAGCGCTGGCGCGACGGATAACCGGCGGCGATCTGTTCCAACTGGAGCAGATCGTTGCGGCGGATGACGGCGTCATCGTGGATGCGGTCGAGGTGGGGCTCGTACCACAGCCGGACACGTTCGAGCTCGGCTGGCCATCCGGACCGGGCGGAACCGAGGTCGTGCGCCAGCGCCGCGAAGGCCGGCCACTCGGCGGCGGCGCGCCCCGGCGGGGCGTAGGTCGCGAACGCATCGGCCCCGTCGGCGCCGTTGAGCGCGGCGAGGAAATCGGCCGCGGTCGAGGGACCGACGCCCGGCAGGAGCTGGAGGACGCGGAAGCCGGCCACCCGGTCGCGGGGATTCTCGGCGAAGCGGAGCACCGCCAGCACGTCCTTGACGTGGGCCGAGTCGAGAAACTTGAGGCCGCCGAATTTGACGAAGGGAATGTTGCGCCGTGAAAGCTCGATTTCGAGTGGGCCGCTGTGATGCGAGGCGCGGAAGAGCACCGCCTGCGCCTTGAGGGCGATCCCGGTCTCGCGGGTCGCGAGCACCCGGTCGGTGACGTAGCGCGCTTGGGCTCCCTCGTCGGCGACCGCAACGATCGCCGGCCGCCCGCCTTCCGCCCGCTCGGTCCACAGGTCCTTGGTGTAGCGCTCCTCGGCAAGGCCGATGACGGCGTTGGAGGCGGCAAGGATGCCTCTCGTCGAGCGGTAGTTGCGGGCAAGCGTGACGATCGCCGCCGGCGGCGAGAACGCCGAGGGGAAGTCGAGGATGTTTCTGACCGTCGCGGCGCGGAACGAATAGATCGACTGGGCGTCGTCGCCGACTACGGCGAGCCCGCGCCCGGTGGGCTTCAGCGCCATCAGGATCGAGGCCTGCAGGCGGTTGGTGTCCTGGTACTCGTCGACCAGCACGTGGTCGAAGCGGCCGGAAACGTCCACCGCGATCGCCGGCTCGGCGAGCATGGCGGCGAAGTAGAGCAGCAGGTCGTCGTAGTCGAGGACGTTATGATCCTGCTTCACTTCGACGTAAGTCTTGAACAAACGCTTGAGCTCGGATTTCCAGCCGGCGGCCCACGGGTAGGCACGGGCGAGCACGTCGGCGATCTCCGCCTCCTCGTTGACCGTGCGCGAGTAGATGGCAAGGCAGGTGGCTTTGGTCGGGAACCGCTTCTCGGTGTGCGACAGGCCGAGCTCGTGGCGGACGAGGTTCATCAGGTCGGCGGAATCCTCGCGGTCGTGGATGGTGAAGGAGGGATCGAGGCCGATCTCTTGCGCGTGTTCGCGCAAAAGGCGCGCGCCGATGCCGTGGAAGGTGCCCGACCAGGCGAGCGCCGCCGTCAGGGACCGGCCGGCGCCGACGGCGTGACCGACGATGCGCTCCACCCGCTTCGCCATCTCGTTCGCCGCCCGGCGGGCGAAGGTCATCAAGAGGATGCGGTTGGGATCGGCGCCGTTGACGATGAGGTGGGCGACGCGGTGGGCGAGCGTGTTGGTCTTGCCGGAGCCGGCGCCGGCGATGACCAGCAGCGGCCCGGCGATCGCGCCCTCGCCGACGCCGTGCTCGACGGCGCGCCGCTGGTCGGGATTGAGGCGGTCGAGATAGGCGGCGGACATGCGTGGCGAATCAGCTCTTGCCGGGGACAGGCACAAGAGGAGTATGTACGCGTTTTGTTCGCAAGGGGGTTAAGAAGATCGGGTGGCCGAGTCTATCTCGCCAAGAGGCGGGCGATCGGTTGATTGAGTGCTTCAAACGCAGCGATCACACCGTCCATCACGAAGTCTAAGGCTCGACCGTAACCTTGGTTTAGATTTGCAGTATCGAAGCCGAGTTCCTGAAGTGTCCGCAGGCTCTCTCCGACCGCTTCATGCGCGTCGGCGATCCTCAGTTCGTTGTTCAGGAACAGAGGCGCCATCGCGGCATTCCGATCATCCCATCCTTCGGGTGCAGCCTCGTTCTCGAATGCGTCTCTAGCCTCTTCGTTGGCGTCAAGGCGCGCGAGAATATTTAGGAGCGCCTGCAGGAGCCTGAGGCTCCCGACTTGCTTGATAGCCGCACGCGGGCAACCGGCTTTCGCCAAGAGGGATCTGAGAAACCCGTTGGGTATGCGTTGCCAGATTTCATGCAGACTCTTACATCGGGACAGAAACACTTGCTGGCTCATATCTAAAGGCGCCACTTGGGCCAAGCGGGAAAGCTGAGGATAAGCGAGCCACCCATTGGAGCGAACCTCGGCCCACGAAAAACCAATGAGATCAATCGCCGATTTCATGATTCCGACGGCGCCGGCAAGTCCGGAAAGATTGTCGCCAAGGTCAAGCATCTGATCAAGAAGACGCTGCGTCTTTGAGACAATGTGCTCCTCGTGCTCGTCTAAATGGGCGACGTCATCCGCCGCCATTGCAAAGGCATGGGCGTGAAGAATCTCACGATCGGGCTTCGGCTTGTAAAGTTCACGCAGAGGAACGCGGATCAGGTTCCGTCCGACGCGGACGCATTCCGTGAAGCTCCATTGTCCTCGGTAGGACGGACTACACCGCCAGGGGCCGTGGACGTTGACCGGCGTTGTTTCATAGAAGCTGCTCTGTTCATAGCGCTGTAGAAATTTGTCATCAAGAAACGCGGGCATTTGCTCCACGAGTGCGTCAGCGCGATCATGGGTCATGGGGCCAGCGACATCCGGCAAGGTAATGCCGCTGGCGCTTTGCTCAGGACAAAGCTCGGGTGTGACAGCCTTCACGGTTGCCCAAATCTGAATCAGGAGACCGCCCGCATGCTCGCGGATATCTAGTTCATACCAGCCGCCTTCCGGCTTGATCAGAACATGCGTTTGTCCGTTCATTAGGGCACGAAGTTCGGCACCGTCCGGCACGAGCGATTTGTAGAAGAAAACGCGTACTCCATAGGCACTGCGTATCCAAAGATACTTGCGTAGATACTCATTTGACATTTTCCAGCTGACGTCGCGTTTGGGCGACCAGTAAAACTCGGTTGACACTTCGCCTTCGGCGACACCGAATTCCGGCAAGGAGAGATCGTCGTAAATGATGCGTTGACTGTCGTTGCCGACACAGCGCGGCGTCAATCCGAGTGCCATCCAGACCTTTTCGGCAAGATTGTAGGTGTAGAAGGAGCCGTTGCCCCAGGACGCGACGATATAGTCGTGGCCGGAAACGGAGGGTGCATAGTTTCTGGAACCGCCCTTTTCGTCAGCGACAGGAACAGAATACGAAACAACGCCATGTCCCGCCTCTTGCAGGGACGGTGTCGCGTCGGGTCCATCGTCAGGGACGACGGCCATGATCATGTGCACATACTCGCGCCCAGCTCCGTACCTGTCGAAATCATACCGCGAGCTGACTTCAACGGCTTGTTGGGGAGAGCTGCCAACGGGCTCAAGAAGCGCGCGCAGCCGGTCGGGCAGTTGGGCCGCCGAGATCGGGAACTGCGCCACGTAATCAATGGGCATCGACAACTCCTTTTTAGAACCACGTCATTAGCACGGCGCGGGCTCAATCCTCGTCCTTCGAGGCCCGCTTCGCGGGCGCCCCAGGATGTGGATTGAGAATTTGCGGCATCGGTTACTGGGTCCCGGCTCTTCGCGGGGATGACGGCTGGGGTGGTGGCGCCACAGCGCTTCGATCTGCGCCGCCGTAAGGTCGAAAGACCGCCCCTACTACTCCGCTTCGTCTTCATACCCGACCATGTGGAGCGGCCTGGCGGCGATGCCGTTGAGCTGGCACCAGCGCACCAGCGCCTCCTCGCGCCCATGGGTGACCCAGACCTCGGAAGGCTGAAGCTCGGCGATGGTTTGGGTCAGTTCGTCCCAGTCGGCGTGGTCGGAGATGACGAGCGGCAACTCGACCAACGCCTGCTTGGCGCGTTGGCGGATGCGCATCCAGCCGGAGGCGAGGCAGGCGACCGGATCGGGGAAACGGCGCGCCCAGCGCTCGGCGACCTCGGACGGCGGGCAGACGATGACCGCGCTGGCGAAGTCGCCCTTGGCGCCGGCGATCGTCGCCGCGGCGAGCGGGCCGAGCGCGATGCCTTCGCCCTCGTAGAGCCGGCAGAGCGTCTCCATCGCGCCGTGGAGGTAAATCGTCCGGTCGTAGCCGGCGTCGCGCAGCATGCGGATGACGCGCTGAGCCTTGCCGAGCGAGTAGGCGCCGACGAGATGGGCGCGCTCGGGGAAGCTGGCGAGCGACGCGATCAGCTTGGCGATCTCCGCCTCCGGCTCCGGGTGGCGGAAGACCGGCAGGCCGAACGTCGCCTCGCTGATGAAGATGTCGCAGGGCACGGGCACGAAGGGGAGGCAGGTCGGGTCGGCGTGGCGCTTGTAGTCGCCCGAGACGACGATGCGGAGGCCGCTCGCCTCGACGGCGATCTGCGCCGAGCCGAGGACATGGCCGGCCGGGTGGAAGGTCACCCGTGCATCGCCGATGGTCATCGTCTCGCCGAGGACGGCGGCCTCGGTGCGGGAAGCGAAGCCCTCGCCGTAGCGCGCCGCCATGATCTTCAGAGTCTCCCTGGTCGCCAGCACCGCGCCGTGGCCGGGCCGCGCGTGGTCGGCATGGCCGTGCGTGATCAGCGCCCGGTCGACCGGCACCGTCGGGTCGATGTGGAAGTCGCCGGGCGGGCAGAAGAGGCCGGCGGGGGTGGGCGTGAGGAGGGCTTCGGGGCGCATACGAAACGTCACGTCATTCCGCCGCCGCCAGAAGCGCCAGCACTCTTTTTGGATCGCGCTCGACCAAAAAGAGAAGCGAGCGTGCCACCGGGTCGGGACGCGTGCGGCCCTGTTCCCAGTTCCTGTAGGTCGAGACCGGAATACGCAGGGCTCCGGCAAGCATTGCCTGCGTCAGGCCGGTCTTCTCCCGAATCGTTCGGATGCGCAGGGCGTCGATCTGCGGTATCCGCCTGACGAGCGGAGGTCCCGAAACCGTGACGTCCGGTGCCGTGTCCGGGTCCTCGGCAATCTGCCTCTCGATATCCGCATCCGTCGTGGCTTCGATCTTTGCTCGGTCGACACGCGGCTTTCTCTTCCTGATTTGATCCAGGGTCATTCGGGTGATTGCCATAGGCGCCGTTCCTTCTGGTTGGCCCGCCGTGCCGATATGATCCGGCGACTCTCGCCGCGATCTGTATAGACGACTGCGAGGACGTCGCTGCCCACACCACCGACAGCGATGATGCGTTCCTCGCCGTAAGTCCTGCGCCGGTCGGGCCGCTCGATCGTCGGTCCATCGAGTATCAGTGCGGCGTGATCGAAACCAAAGCCACGCTGGCGCAGATTGCGGTCGTGCTTGGCCCGATCGTAGGCGATCTTCATGGAATCGTATACGCTGTTAGCGTAGTCTGTCCAGCGTGAGCTTGGGCGGGCCGAGCATGGACGCGGTGCCAGCGGGAAGCTACCCCTAGG
>JBBDMC010000021.1:0-8439 GCA_040878485.1 Bauldia sp.
CCGGGCGCCCGCCCGAGCGCCGAGGCGATCCTGGCGGCGAGCGTCGTCTTGCCGGTGCCCGACAATCCGCCGATGGCAACGAGCAGCGGGGGCGACGGTCGCAGGAATTCGCCGGCGATGTCGAAATAGCGGAGCGCCTCGTCCTTGATGGTCGGCGAGCGGTCGACGGCGCGAAAGCGGATCGCGTCGATCTTGGCGTGCACCGCGGCGCGCAAGCTCAGGAACAGCGGCAGCGTGGCAAGGCCGGCAAGCTCGCCGCCGATATCGTCGCACCCCCACAGGTAGCGGTTAAGCAGCAGATTGGCCTCGCCTTGCAGCCGGCGCTCCCACAGGTCCATGAGGGCGAAAGCAAGGTCGTAGAGCACGTCGGTGGTGGCGATCGACTCGTCGAACTCGATGGCGTCGAACAGGATCGGCCCGCGATCGATGAGCGCGATGTTGCGCAGGTGCAGGTCGCCGTGGCAGCGGCGCGCACGGCCATCGGCGCCGCGCTCAAGCAGCAGCGGGCGCACGCGCGCGTACGATGCGTGCATGGCGGCGGCGAGGTCGGCCGCGTCGGCGGCGGGAAAGATCTCCGGCGCCTCGAGGAGCTCGCTCAGCGTCTCGTCGACAACCCCGCCGAGCGCCGCGGTGGCGCGGTCGCCGTCACCGAGCTTGGCGGCGCGGTGGGAAGCGAGGATCAAATCGGCGATCCCGGCGATCAAGCCCGGCGTGATCTCGCCGCGGTCAGCGACCAGGTCGAGGGTGCGGTTCTCGTCGAAGCGCCGCATGTGAACCGCCCATTCGACAATCTCGCCATCGCCGCCGAGGCCGAGGGCGCCGCCGTCGCGGGTGATCGCCACGGTGCCGAGGTACAGTTCCGGCGTGAAGGCGCGATTGACGATGACTTCGGTCTGGCAAGCGCGCCGGCGCCTCGCCAGGGTCGACTGGTCCATGAACGGGAAGCGGACCGCCCGCTTGACCTTGTAAACGTCGGGACCGGCGAGGAAGACGGCGGCGGCGTGGGTGTCGATCCGCCTGACCGGCGCGGACAGGCCGTGGGTGGCCGGATCGGCGAGGAACGCGAAAACCGCGTCCTGGCTCGTGGCGGTTCGCGGTTCGCTCATGCCAGCGCCACATCAAGGAACATCATCAGCACCAGCCCGACCGTGAGGCCGGCGGTCGCTTCCCGCTGGAAGCCGCGGGTATGGGTCTCGGGAATGATTTCGTGGCTGATGACGTAGATCATCGCGCCGGCGGCGAAGGTCAGCGCCCATGGCAACAGCGGTTGCGACAAGGTGACCGCGGCGACGCCGATGAAGCCGCCGATCGGCTCGACGAGCGCGGTGAGCGCGGCGACCAGAAACGCCCGGCCCCGCGAATACCCTTCCGCCAGAAGGGCGACGGCGACGGCAAGACCCTCCGGGGCGTTCTGCAGGCCGATGCCGACGGCGAGCGCGGTGGCGTTGGCGAAGTCGTTGCCGGCGAAACCGACGCCGACGGCGCCGCCTTCGGGAAAGTTGTGAATGGTGATGGCGGCGACGAACAGCCACACCTTGCGGGTCGACCCGGCGGGCCGCCCCTCGCGACCCTGGACGAAATGGCGATGGGGAATCAGCTCATTGGCAAGGGCGATCGTGGCGACGCCGACAAGCACGCCGCCGGCCGCGATCAGGGCCGGGATGAAGGCGCCGCCGTAGGTGCGTTGCGTGTTCTCGATCGCCGGAATGATGAGCGAAAAGAACGAGGCGGCGAGCATGACGCCAGCGGCGAAGCCGAGCAGGGTGTCCTGGGCGCGGACGGAGACCGTTCTGCCGAACAGAACCGGAACCGCGCCGACGGCGGTCATGGCGCCCGCGGCGAAACTCGCCAGGGTTCCGGTGACAATGATGTTCATGCCGCGCGCTCATCCCTTGACGCAGATGAGCGGCCGCAGACGCGCCACCCGCCGGGCGAGGCCGGCGCGCTCGGCCGCCATCACCACGGCGCCGACGTCCTTGTAGGCGCCCGGCGCCTCCTCGGCGACGCCGCGGCTCGACGGGCTGCGGATCAGGATTCCCTGGGCGGCGAGGTCATCGACGACCTGGCGCCCCTTCCACAGCCGCGCCGCGGCGTGCCGCGACATCGCCCGGCCGGCGCCGTGGCAGGCGGAGGAGAACGACTTCAACTCGCTGCTCGCCTCGCCTGCGAGAATGTAGGAACTGGTGCCCATGCTGCCGCCGATGAGGACCGGCTGGCCGATCGCCCGCAGCGCGGCCGGCAGGCTCGGGTGGCCGGGTCCGAACGAACGGGTGGCGCCCTTGCGGTGGACGAACAGCTCGCGCGTCTCGCCATCGACGGAATGGGTCTCGACCTTGCAGGTGTTGTGGGAGACGTCGAACAGAAGCGAGAGATCGCTGGTCGGGAAAAGCTGGCGGAAGACGCTCCGCGCGAAATGACCGAGGATCTGGCGGTTGGCGAGCGCGCAGTTGATGCCGCCGCGCATGGCGCCGAGATAGCGCTGGCCGAGCTCGGAGTTGATCGGCGCGCAGGCGAGTTCGCGCTCGGGCGTGACGCCGTTGCCGACCGGCGCGCCCGCCATCTCCTTGAGGAACTCGCTGCCGATCTGATGACCGAGGCCACGCGAGCCGCAATGGATGGTGACGACGACGCCATCCGGCGTGAGCCCGAAAGCGGCGGCGGCACTTTCGTCGAAAATCTCGGCGACGGCCTGGACCTCGAGATAGTGGTTGCCGGAGCCGAGCGTGCCCATCTCGTGGCGCTGGCGCTTCTTCGCGTGGTCGGAGACCAGGTCGGGGCGGGCGTCGCTGGCCGAGCCGCCTTCCTCGATCCTTTCCAGATCGCGCTCTTCGCCCCAGCCGCGGCCGACCGCCCAGCGGGCGCCGCCGGTGAGCATGGCGTCCATCTCGGCGTCATCGAGGACGATGGCGCTCTTGCTGCCGACGCCGGCGGGGATCGCCCGCGCCAGTTCGTCGGCCAGCGGCTTGTGCAGCGGAAGAACGTCGGCCACCGTCAGGCCGGTGACCATGGTGCGGACGCCGCAGGAAATGTCGAAGCCGACGCCGCCGGCCGACACCACGCCGCCGCCGTCCGCATCGAAGGCGGCAACGCCGCCGATCGGGAAGCCGTATCCCCAGTGGGCATCGGGCATGGCGTAGCACGCGTGGACGATGCCGGGGAGCATGGCGACGTTGCTGGCCTGTTCGCCGACCTTGTCGTCCATGCCGGCGAGCAGCGCCGCGTCGGCGTAGATGACCACCGGAACGCGCATGGCGCCGGTCGGCGCCAGCCGCCAGGTGACGTCGTCGATCCGGTCGAAGCGGGCGAGGTCCATGCGAAGCCTCCTCAAGCACGATCCGATTCAATGGAATCGCATCATGCTCCCATCCCTTTGAATTGACGCAATGTCGGACGGAAAAGTGGCATCCACGTTTCCGGACATTGCTTTAGACATCCACGACGCAACGCGCCGTCCACAGGCCGCTGGGATCGCGGGACACCGCCAGTGCCGTCAGCGTTGCTCCCTTCGGTTCGCAAGCCGGCGCGTGGCGGGCGACGTCGACCGACTCGCCCCAAAGCTCGCCGGTGAGAGCGGTGCCGTCAATGTGGACCGCGAACCGGCCGAACAGCATGCTCCGCACCGCCATTTCGTAGATGATGGCGTCGAGCCAATCGACGAACAGCAGTTCCAGATCGGGCCGCGCGCAGGCAACCTCGACGCGGGTCTTCGGCCGGACGTCAACGTCGGTGACGATCGCGGTGAGCGCCAATGCGGCCTGCTCAAACGCCTCCGCCGGCGTGCCGCCGCGCCCGCTTACGCCGATATCGGCATCGTGGGTGAAATGCGCCCAGCCAACCTGCGTTTCCGGCTCGTTGCGTGGGGCGATCACCGGCAAAACTCCGCTCTTCCTTCGCGGCGCTTCCGCGCGGCCCGGCGGTCGCAGGCGTCTTGCCGGCTACGGGAATATCACCATCAAGCAGCCTTGACGGTGATCTTCTTCTCCGGCTTCTGCGCCTCGGCTTTCTTCGGCAGGCTCACGGTGAGAACGCCGTTCTTGAAGCTGGCGTCGATCTTGTCGACCTCGACGCCCTCCGGCATGCCGAAAGAGCGCTCGAACGACCCGAACCGGCGCTCGGAGAGATAGTAACCCTTCTTCTTCTCTTCCTTCTCTTCCGATTTCTCGCCCTTGATCGACAGCACGCCGTGCGACACCTTGAGCTCGATGTTTTTCTCGTCGATGCCGGGCAGCTCGGCGGTGATCTGGTAAGCCTTGTCGTTTTCGACGACGTCAACGGCAGGAACCGCGGCGCCCCAACTCACTTCGCCGCGCCACATCGGCTCGACGCCGAACACGCTGCGGCGAAAGGGAAAACGCCACGACCCGCGGTTGAAGTCCTCGAACAAGCGATCGATCTCCTTCTGGAGGGTGTCCAGAGCAGACCCGCCGCCAAGGGCAGGCCCACGGCCGCCCTCGTCGGTTTTCACGGGCAATTTGGTGACTAATTCGGCCATCTTCGTGTCCTCCATCAGCGTGAATTGTCCGCACCATATATGGGGATTCCCCACCCCAGTTGATGTGCGTCAAAGTGCGCCGCGGCCGGGTCGGGCTAGTGGTGGACAGCATCCTGGAGCACCACGAAATCGAGGCCCGCCATGGCGCACAAGCAGGTTCTGTTCCGCTCGGCCGCCCGCGAGAAAATCCTGCGCGGGGCGACCCAGCTGGTCGACGCCGTGCGGGTGACGCTGGGCCCGCGGTCGAAATCGGTCCTCATCGAAAAGAAATGGGGGGCGCCGATCGTGTGCAACGACGGGGTGACCATCGCCAAGGAATTCGACCTCGCCGACGCCGAGGAGAATCTGGGCGCGCGCATGCTGCGGCAGGCGGCGGAGAAAACCGGCGACATGGTCGGCGATGGAACCAGCACCGCGACCGTGCTGGCGCATGCGATCTTCGCCGACGGAGTCCGCAACGTCGTCGCCGGCGCCAGCGCCATCGACATCAAGCGCGGCCTCGACCGCGCCTCGAAGCGGGCGATCGAGGTCCTCAAGGCCATGTCGCGTCCGGTCGCCACCCGCAAGGAAAAAGCCCAGGTGGCGACGATCTCGGCCCATAACGACGCGGCGATCGGCGAGCTGGTCGCCGACGCCATGGACAAGGTCGGCGGCGAAGGCGTGATCACGGTCGAGGAGGCGAAGACCACCGAGACGGTTCTCGAAGTCGTCGAAGGCATGCAGTTCGACCGCGGCTTCCTGTCGCCCTATTTCATCACCAATCCGGAGAAGATGGAGGCGGTGCTCGAAGACGCCGTCATCCTGCTGTGCGACCGCAAGATCGGGGTGATGAAAGACCTGATCGCGCTGCTCGAACAGGTGGCAAAAGGCGGGCGGCCACTGCTCGTCGTCGCCGAGGACGTGGAGGGCGAGGCGCTGGCGACGCTGATCGTCAATCAGATCCGCGGTTCACTCAAGAGCTGCGCGGTCAAGGCGCCGGGTTTCGGCGATCGCCGCAAGGCGATGCTCCAGGACATGGCGGTGCTGACCAGGGGCGAGGTGATCTCCGAGGAACTCGGCACCAAGCTCGAGAACGTCGCCATCGAGCAACTGGGCAAGGCCGAGCGGGTGGTGGTCGACAAGGACACCACCACCATCATCGGCGGGGCCGGCGACAAGAAGCAGATCGCGGGCCGCGTCGAGCAGATCCGCCGCGAGATCGAAAAGACCACCAGCGACTACGACCGCGAGAAGCTGGAGGAGCGGCTGGCCAAGCTCGCCGGCGGCGTCGCGGTGATCCGCGTCGGCGCGCCTGCGGAAGCGGAGATGAAGTCACGGAAGGAGGCGTTCGACGACGCCATCAGCGCCACCAAGGCGGCGGTGGCGGAGGGGATCGTGCCCGGCGGCGGCCTGGCGCTATTGCGGTGCGTCGCGGCGGTGGCGGAAGAAGAAGCCAAGTCAGAGGGTGATGAACGCACCGGCGTCCAGATTCTCAAGCGCGCGCTGGAGACGCCGACCCGCCAGATCGCCGAGAACTCGGCCGTCGATGGCGGCGTCGTGGTCGCGCGCATGATGGAAGGCAAGGGCAACTACGGCTTCGACGCGGCGCGCAAACAATACGTCGACCTGGTCGAGGACGGAATCATCGATCCGACCAAGGTGGTGCGCATCGCGCTGGAAAACGCGGTTTCGGTCGCCAGCGTTCTGTTGCTGACGGAGGCGACGATGACCGAGATCCCGGAAAAGGAAAGAGCGCACACGCCGGAGCCGGATCTGGGGATGTGACGGGTCGTCACCGCGGCGGCGGGCGACCGGATGGCGAAAGCCGCAGGGCACCGTCTTCACCGAGGCGCACTTGGCCGCCGAAGCGGCGACACTGGCGGTCGATCTCCTCGCGCAGCCATTGAACGTCGGCATCATCGGGCCGCTGCAGGCTGAATCGGCGGATGTTGAACGGCACCATGGCGAGATCGATCAGCCGGCGGCTGCCGGCGCCGAAGGTGACGACGTACATCAGCGGCAGGTCGTCGCGAAAGGCGGCGTGCCCCTCGATCCCCTCGTAATCGTTGAGGAAATCGCCGCAGCCGTAGAAGATCGGCCTGCCGTGGTGAAGCTCGACGGCCTTGGCGTGGTGGGAGGAATGGCCGTGGACGATGTCGACGCCGGCCGCCTCGACGAGGCCGTGGGCGAAGGCGCGGTCCCGCGCCGGGATGTCGTAGCCCCAGTTCGGACCCCAGTGGATCGAGGCGACGACCAGGTCGCCGGGCCGGCGGTCGCGGCCGACGCGGGCCGCGATCGCGGCGATGGCGGCTTGCGACGGGTCGCGAAGCAGATTGACGCCGGGACGCGTCGCCGTCGCCGCCCAGCCGGACGGAACGCCGCTCGACGGTGAGGCGAAGCCATAGACGAGCACGCGCCCCTTGCCGGGGACCGGCAGGACCGCCGGGGCGGCGGCTTGCTCGATGGTGCGGCCGGCGCCGGCGGTGTTGAGCCCGGCGCGCTCGAGAACTTCGAGCGTCTCCACCAGTCCCTGCCGCCCCCAGTCGAGGACGTGGTTGTTGGCAAGAACGCAGCAGTCGATACCGGCCGCCGTAAGGCAGGAGAGGTTGTCCGGATGCATGCGGTAGTTGATGCCCTTCGGCTCCGGCTGGTCGGCCCGGGTCACCGCGGTTTCCAGGTTGACGATGGTGAGGTCCGGCCGCCGGCGATCGAGTTCAGAAAGCGCCTCGCCCCAGATGGTGGCGCCGTCGACCGGCCGCGCGATCGGGCCGTTGACGCGCTCGGCGAGGGCGACGTAGTCGAGGGCCGACTTCACGTACGACTCGTACAGCACCGGCGGGCTCGGATGGGGCAGGATCTGGTCGATGCCGCGGCCGGTCATGACGTCGCCGACCAACACCAGGGTGATGGCACCGGGTGCCGCCACGGCGCCATCCTCAGCCGACTTCGGCGACGGCGAGCGCCGGGATGCCGAGCGTCGCAAAGCGTTCGCGCGTCGCGGCCACCGAACCGGCGATGTCGATGCCGCGGCAAGCTTCCGCGACGACGATCACGGCGAAGCCCTGTTGGTGGGCGTCCTCGGCGGAATAGCGGACGCAGAAATCGAAGGCGAGACCGGCAAGGACGACCCGCGAAAATCCACGCTCGTGCAGATAGCCGCCGAGCCCGGTCGGCGTCGCGTGGTCGTTCTCGAAGAACGCCGAATAGGAGTCGATCTCCTGGCGGTAACCCTTGCGCAGGATCAGTTCGGCGTGGGGGATGCTCAGGTCCTTGTGAAACTCGGCGCCGGGGGTGCCCTGGACGCAATGGTCCGGCCACAGGATCTGGGAACCGTAGGGCAGCGTAATCGTTTCGTGGGGCCGGCGGCCGGGGTAGGTCGAAGCGAAAGAGTGATGGCCGGGCGGGTGCCAGTCCTGGGTGAGAACAACGTGGCGAAAGCGCTCGGCCAGGCCATTGACCAGCGGCACGATCTCCTCGCCGCCGGGCACCGCCAGAGCGCCGTTCGCGCAGAAATCGTTCTGAACATCGACGACAACGAGCACCTCGTTCTCGGTCATGGCGATCACTCCGGTCGTTTGCCTTGTCGCGCCGCAAGGCGGCGGTCGGTCTCGGCGGCCAGACGCTTGAGCGGGTCGGCGACGATCACCGGATAGGCGGCAATCTCGAGCCGGCGCAGCGCCGCCGGCAGGCGCTTGAGCTGGCGGGCGGCGTGGTCCCGCGCCTCGGCGAGGGTCGGTTGCGGCCTCAGGCGCCGGCCCTCTTCCATCACCGGCGCGATCAGCGGCTCGCCAACCTGGGCGTCATCCGCGGTCGACAATACGTCGCCGGCCATGGTCCCGTCGGCGCCGTAGCGCCGCCAGACCTGCTTGCGGCCCGGCCACGTCGCCTTGCCCGGTGACTGCTTGCGGCGCGGCGTCCCCTTGTACTCCTGCAGCTTGTAGGCGCAGTCGAGCGCCGGAACGTCCGAC
>JBBDMC010000022.1:0-8286 GCA_040878485.1 Bauldia sp.
CGAGCGCGGCGGCGTTGTTGCCCTCGATGAAGATGCGGTCGCCGACCGCGTCGGCCCGCCCGACCTTGAGGTCGAGGGCACCGTCGAGTTCCGTCCGCGCGTGCTCGCGCCCCATCATCAGCGCCTCGAGATTGGGCCCGATCAGTTTATCCTTGCCCTTGAACTGCTCGCCGATCAGCGTCTCGACCACTCCCGTCTCGATGCCGAGCATTTCGGTAAGCGCGCCGACATAGATGATGTTCTTGAACAGCTGACGCTGGCGTGCGTCGCTGTAGCGCGCGTTGCAGATGGCGGTGAGCGGCAGGCCGAGCACGGTAATGTCGCCGCGCAACTTCGACGGCGGCATCGGCCTGGTGGAATCGTGGAACAGATAGCCGCCGGGATCGACCGACGCCACGTCCTGCGGCCAGGTCTGCGGGTTCATGGCGACCATCAGGTCGACCCCGCCGCGTCGCCCGAGATGGCCGGCCGCTGAGACGCGAACCTCGTACCAGGTCGGCAGCCCCTGGATGTTGGACGGGAAGATGTTGCGGGTGGCCACCGGCACGCCCATTCTCAGGATCGAGCGGGCGAAGAGCCGGTTGGCACTGGCCGAGCCGGAGCCGTTGACGTTGGCGAACTTAACGACGAAGTCGTTGACGCGAAGGGAGCGAGTGATTGGCGCGTTCATGGCAGTGCCGTCGTCACCGGACTCTCGTCTCTGCGAAAATTGGGATCCAGTATTTACCCGAGCGTCGGAAGTCTCTCGCCACCGGCGCCAGCGCGGCGAACCCCGCCGCGACCCCTGCTACCTGGATTGAGGCTACTTTATCCCCGCCTTCGCGGGGACCACGGATGATGAGGACGTCTGTCATCAATACAGACCGCTTGCCCCCGCCGCATGGCGCATGTCGAGGAGGAACTTCTGCATGTCCCAGGCGCCGGTCGGGCAGCGTTCGGCGCACAGCCCGCAGTGTAGGCAAACGTCCTCGTCCTTGGCCATGATCCGGCCTGTCTTCAGCGGTGCCGACATGTAGAGGTCCTGCGACAGGTTCGTCGCCGGCGCCGTCAGCCGCAGGCGCAGCGCGGCCTCCGGCCCGTTGTCGGTGAAAGTGATGCAGTCCATCGGGCAGATGTCGACGCAGGCGTCGCATTCGATGCACAGCGATCCGGTGAACACCGTCTGCACGTCGCAGTTCAGGCAGCGCTGGGTCTCGGCGTAGCCGATCTCGCGGTCGAAGCCGAGTTCGACCTCGGCCTTGACGTTCTTCAGTGTCACCGCTGTGTCGCGCCAGGGCACTTTCTTGCGTTCGTCGAGCGAGATGTCGTTGTCGTAGCTCCACTCGTGGATGCCCATCTTCTGGCTCATGAGGGTGACGTGCGGCGGCGGCCGCTCGCCGACGCTCTCGCCGCGGCACAGCTTGTCGATCGAGATCGCCGCCTCGTGGCCGTGTGCCACTGCCCAAATGATGTTCTTCGGCCCGAATGCCGAATCGCCGCCGAAGAAGACGTTGGCGGCGGTCGACTGGTAAGTGACCGGATCGACCTTGGGCATGCCCCAGCGATCGAACTCGATGCCGATGTCACGCTCGATCCAGGGAAAGGCGTTCTCCTGTCCGACGGCGACGAGAACGTCGTCGCATGGGTAGTGGACTGCCGGCTCTCCGGTGGGCTCCAGCCGGCGGCGCCCACGGTCGTCGTAGTGGGCGGCGACCCTTTCGAAGCGCACCCCGGTCAGCCGGCCGCCGTCGTGGGTAAACACCGTGGGCACCAGGTAGTTAAGGATCGGGATGCCTTCATGCATCGCGTCCTCTTTCTCCCACGGGCTCGCCTTCATCTCCTCGAAGCCGGAACGGACGATGACCTTGACGTCCTCGCCGCCGAGCCGGCGGGCGGTGCGGCAGCAGTCCATCGCCGTGTTGCCGCCGCCGAGCACGATCACCCGCCTGCCGATCTTGTGGACGTGCTCGAAGGCGACGCTCGCCAGCCAGTCGATGCCGATGTGAACGTTGGCTGCGGCCTCCGCCCGGCCGGGGATGTTGAGATCGCGGCCGCGCGGCGCGCCGGTGCCGACGAAGACCGCGTCGAACCCGTCGTCGAGGATGCGTCCAAGGCTGTCGACATGGGTTCCAAAGCGCGTTTCGATGCCGCCCATGCCAAGGACGTAGCCGACCTCCTCGTCGATGACCGTCTCGGGCAGGCGGAAGCGCGGGATCTGACTGCGGATCATGCCGCCGCCGCGTTTCTCCGAATCGAACAGCACCATGTGGTAGCCGAGCGGCGCGAGATCGCGGGCGACGGTCAACGAGGCAGGACCGGCGCCGATCAGAGCCACGCGCTTGCCGTTGCGCTTCGCCGGCGCCTTCGGCAGGAGGCTGCCCACGTCATCTTTGTTGTCGGCGGCGACCCGCTTGAGGCGGCAGATCGCGACCGGCTCGTCCTCGACCCGTCGGCGCCGGCAGGCCGGCTCGCACGGCCGGTCGCAGGTGCGGCCGAGAATCCCCGGGAAGACGTTGGAGTACCAGTTGACCATGTAGGCGTCAGTGTAGCGGCCGGCGGCGATCAGCCGGATATACTCCGGCACCGGCGTGTGGGCCGGGCAGGCCCATTGGCAATCGACCACCTTGTGGAAATACGCCGGGTCACCGATGTCGGTCGGGCCCATGCCCCGCCCGGCAGCGCGTCCCGCCGCCGGGGCGGTACTCAGCGCCTCGGGGGAGACGTCCTGAATGCTCGTCACTTGGTTGCCTCTGCCGGGCAATTGACCATTTTGCGACACATCGCCGCAAACTCCATGGCGCAAATAAGGGCCCGCCGCAACAGGTCAATGTCACCGTCGGTACGATCCGCTGCCCGTCCCGCGGCCGGTTGCACTGCACGGGCGGTGCTTCGGCCATTGGCCGTTTGAGACGGTCCCCTAATTGTGCCACCAGGGCGTTAGCGAATACTGTAGTGTTTGGGCGGCTGAGCGCCCGAACACGGCATTCCGCCGCAGGGAATCCGCATGTCAGCTCTCAAGCAGGTCCTGCTATCGCTGATGGTCGTTGCGATCGCCGCGGCCGGCTGGTTCGCCTACGAGCGCGGCACTTTCTCCGGCTCCTCCGGCGACGTGACCGCGGGACAAGTGCCGGCTGGTGGTCCACCCGGTCAGGGCGGTGGCGGGTTCGCCCGCGGCGGCCAGGCGCCGGTGGTGACCGCACTTGTCGAGACCGACGAGACCGGCCTCGAGGTCCAGGCCATCGGCACGGTCGCCGCCGCCCGCGCCATCACCCTGTTCCCCGAGGTGACCGGCGTCGTCAGCGAGGTCGCCTTCACCCCGGGCAGCCGCGTCGCCGCCGGCCAAACATTGATTCGCCTCAGCGACGCCGACCAGCAGGTCGCCGTCGAGAAAGCGAAGATCGCTGTCGCAAACGCCAGGTCGGCGCTCGCCCGTGCCGAGCAGCTGGCCAAGACCAACAACATCAGCGTTGTTGCGCTTGCCGATGCCAAGGGCGCCGTGACCGGGGCCGAGATCGATCTCAAGGGCGCCGAGATCGAACTCGCCAAGCGCACGCTGACCGCTCCCTTTGCCGGTGTCATCGGCCTTAGCGACATCGCCGTCGGCGATCTTGTCACCTCGTCGCGGGCGATCGCCACCCTTGACGACATGTCGACCGTTCGGGTCGCCTTCGATGTCCCCGAGCAGGCCTCGGGCCGCGTTGCGGTCGGCCAGGCGGTCACTGCCTCCACCGCGGCGCTCGCCGGCGAGCGATTCGCAGGGATGATCGGCGCCGTCGACAGCCGTGTCGACCCGACGGCGCGCACCCTGAAGGTCGAGGCGACGTTGCCCAATGACGCCGCGCTATTGAAGCCCGGCATGGCCTTGCGCGTCGCTCTGACGCTGCCCGGCGAACGGCGCCTCGCGGTTCCGTCTCTCTCCGTGCAATGGGATCGCGGCGGCGCCTACGTTTGGAAGCTCGATCGCGACACGGCCCATCGCGTCGGCATCGACATCGTCGGGCGGCTGAGCGGCACGGTGGTGGTTGTCGCCGACCTTGCCGCTGGCGAGGAGGTGGTCACCGAGGGCTTGCAACGGTTGCGCGAGGGGGCAACGGTGAGCCGAGTCGGTGGACCCGGCGTTGCCGCCGAGACCGGCGGCGAGGCGGCCGGCGCGCGCCGGCCGGGCAGCAGCTAGGGAGGCGACGGGTGGCCGACGGTGGCAGCAATCCGATCGCCGGCCGCGGCGGCGGCATGGCGGCGCTGTTCGTCCGCCGCCCGGTGCTCGCCGTCGTCCTCAATCTGCTGATCGTCATCGCCGGCATCGCGGCTTTTCTGGGCATCGAGGTCCGCGAACTGCCGAACGTCGACCGCCCGGTGATTACGGTGCGCACCAGCTACAGCGGCGCCACGCCGGAGACCGTCGACAAGGAGATCACCGCGGTCGTCGAAGCCGCCGTCGCGCGCACTCCCGGCGTCATCTCCATCTCGTCGTCGTCAAGCGCCGGCCAAAGCCGGGTCACCGTCGAATTCGACGTCGACGCCGACATCAACGTCGCCGCCAACGACCTGCGCGACGCCATCGGCAACCTACGCAGCCTGCCGGACGACGCCGATGCGCCGACCATCGTCAAGGCGGACGCCGACTCGGACGCCATCGTCCGCCTCGCCGCCACCTCGGCGACCCTCTCGATCCAGGACCTCACCAAGGCGGTCGAGGACCGCATTGTCGAACGGCTGGCGGCGGTCGACGGCGTCGCCGACGTCCAGGTCTTCGGCGACCGCGATCCACTGGTGCAGATCATCCTCGATCCCGACGCCCTTGCCGCGCGGCAGTTGACCGTCGCCGACCTCAACGCGGCGCTTGCCAATGTCACCCTCGACGCGCCGGCCGGCAGCATTTCCGACGCCAACCGGACGTTCCTGGTGCGCGCCGACGCCAGCGCCCGGTCGGCCGAGGAGATCGGCGGCCTTCAGATCAATCCCTCGACGCGAGTGAGCGACGTCGCCGACGTGGTCTTCGGACCGGCCGACCGCACCACGACACTGAGGATCGATGGCAAGACCGGCGTTGGCATTGGTGTCGTCCGCCAAGCGCGCGCCAACTCCCTCGACGTCTCGGCCGGGGTCACCAAGGCGGTCGCCGAGCTGAAGCAGTCGCTACCCGCCGGGGTCGACGTTGAGATCACGTCGGACGACGCCAGCTTTATCCGCGGCGCCATCCACGACGTGGTCATCACCCTGCTGATCGCCACGGCGATTGTCGTCGCCATCATCTACCTCTTCCTGCGCTCGCTGCGGATCACCTTCATCCCCGCGATCACCGTGCCGATCGCGCTCACCGGTACGCTGGCGGCAATGTGGGTGGTCGGCTTCTCGATCAACATCCTGACCCTCCTGGCGCTGGTACTGGCCACCGGTCTGGTCGTCGACGACGCCATCGTCGTCATCGAGAACATCTCGCGCCAGCGCTCGCTCGGCCTCGGGCCGCGTGCCGCCGCGGTGATCGGTACCAAACAGGTGTTCTTCGCGGTTCTGGCGACCACCGCGACACTCGCCGCCGTGTTTATCCCGATCTCGTTCTTCCCCGGCGTCGCCGGTGCGTTGTTCTCCGAGTTCGGTTTCGTTCTCGCCTTCGCCGTGGTGCTGTCGGCCTTCGTTGCCCTGACGCTGGCGCCGATGTTGGCCTCGCGGCTGATCGCGGACCGCGACGTTGGCCGTAGCCGCAACCCGATTGGCCGCGCCGTGGTCGCGGTTGGCGAGGCTGCGGTCCGTCTTTACGCGCGCTTGCTCGACGCCGCGCTCGCCGCGCCGATGGTTGTGATTGTGGCGACGGTTCTGTTCGCCGGCGCCGCGGTCGTCGGCTACCGGCTGCTTCCGGCCGAGCTGGCGCCGCAGGAGGACCGTGGTTTCGTTCCCATCTTCATCAGCGCGCCGCAAGGCTCGACGGTCGATTACACCGACGGCCAGATCCGTCAGGTCGAGCAGATCGCCCAGCCGCTGATGGACAGCGGCGAGGTCAGGCACAGTTTCGTGCTCGCCCGCGGTGGCGGTGGCGGTGGCTTCATGTTCTTGACGCTGGCGCCCTGGGAGGAGCGCACCCGCAGCCAGGCCGAGATCACCGCCGACCTCAACCGGCGGCTGCAGGGCATCCCCGGCGTGCAGGTTTTCGCCCGCTCCGGCAGCAGCCTCGGCATCCGCGGCGGCGGCCAGGGGCTGACCTTCGCCGTCATCGGCAGCGACTACGACACGCTCGCGGCGGCGGCGGACCTCCTGGTGCGGGCGATGGATCAGAACCCCGCTTTCGACCGGGTCCAGCTCAACTACGACACCACCCAGCCGCAGATGTCGATCCGCATCGACCGGCAGCGCGCCACCGACATCGGCGTTCCGATTGCCAGCATCTCGGTCGCTGTGCAGACACTGCTCGACGGACGCGACGTCGGCACCTTTTACATCGGCGACGATCCAATCGACATCCGCCTCAGGGTACCGGAGGGGATGATCCAGGATACCGGCGCCCTCGACGGCATCCAGCTTCGCACCGCCGCCGGCAAGATGGTGCCCCTGTCGAGCCTGGTGACCTTCGAGGAAAGCGCCGTTGCGCCGAGCCTGCCGCGCCAGGACCAGCGGCGGGCGATCCCGGTCAGCGCCGGCCTCGGCGAGGGCGTCGACCTTAAGCAGGCGATGACGACGGTTCGGGGGCTTGCCGCCGAGCACCTGCCGCCCGGCATATCGCTCGCCTTCACCGGGGAGGCCAAGGAACTCAACAATACTACCGGTGGCATGGCGCAGACCTTCGTCTTCGCGCTCATTGTCGTCTTGTTGGTGCTCGCCGGGCAGTTCGAGAGCTTTACCAGCGCTCTGATCCTGATCGCCACCGTGCCCTTCGGGCTAGCCGCCGCGGTGTTCGCCATCCTGATCACCGGCGGTTCGCTCAACATCTACAGCCAAATTGGCCTGGTCATGCTGGTCGGCCTGATGTCGAAGAACGGCATCCTGATCGTCGAATTCGCCAACCAGCTCCGCGACGCTGGCCAGTCGGTCAAGGAGGCGATCCGCAACGCGGCGTTGATCCGCCTGAGGCCGGTGGTGATGACCATGATCTCCACGGTTCTCGGCGGCCTGCCGCTGCTGATGACCAGCGGCGCCGGATCGGAGGCACGTCGGGCCTTGGGCTGGATCATCGTCGGCGGTCTCGGCTTTGCCACGCTCGCCACGCTGTTCCTGACCCCGGTGGTGTTCCACCTAGTCGCCGGCTTTTCCAAGCCCCGGATCACCGAAGAGAAGCGCTTGGCATCCGAACTCGTCGCCGCCGAGGCGGCCCCCGGCACGTTCGCGCCGACCGCCGAAGAGACCGGTCAGGTTCCAGCCTACCGGGTCGCCGCCGAGTGACCGCCGCTTAGCGGGCCGCTCCAGCCCGACGAGATCCCAATCGGCGTTGCCTCGCAGCGCGCATTCATATTATCATATGACTAATGCAATGAATTGAGGCTGCGCCGGCAACGTGCGGCAGGCAGGGATGAGCCCGTGACCTTGCGCGAACGAGCCAGCAGTCGGCCCGGGCCGTCATCCAGCATGACGAAAGTATCGATGGGGCGGGAGCCCGCCGAGAAGAATGGGTCGGTCCAACCCGACCGGCTCATCGCGCGCGTTAGTTGACGTGCGTGGACGCAACTGGAACGCGGTCATCGAGCCGCACGTGGAACGGGAGGAACGGTCAATGAAGCGTATTGTTGTTGCAGGTCTTGGCGTGGCGCTGGCGGCAGTCGTGTCGACGGCCTCGGCACAGGACAAGAAGACGATCGCCTTCGTCGTCAACGGCCCGTCTGACTTCTGGAAGATCATGGAAGCGGCCGTTGGCAAGATGCAGACAGAACTGCCGGACTTCGAGCTGCAGTTCATTTACCCCGAACGCGCTGACGCTGCTGTGCAGCGCCGCATGATGGACGACCTCGTCGCCGCCGGCGTCGACGCGATTGCGGTGTCGGTTGTCGATCCGCCGACCTCGACCGACGCGATCAACAGCGTTGCCGCGCAAATTCCGTTTTTCACCTTTGACTCCGATGCGACCCAGTCCAACCGCATCGCGTATGTCGGCTCGTCCAATACCGAGCTCGGTACGGCGGCCGGCGGGCTGATGAAGACGGCGATGGCGGGCAAGACGGGCAAGTGCGTAGGCTTCGTCGGTCTGCCCGGCGCCGACAACGCCAAGGAGCGCATCAACGGCTACAACGCCGCCGTTGCCGGTACCGGGCTTGAACTGATCGACGTCCGCGGTGACGACATCGACCAGACGCGCGCTCGCGCCAACGTCGACGATATCCTCGT
>JBBDMC010000023.1:0-8259 GCA_040878485.1 Bauldia sp.
CGCCCTCGTAGAAGCAGTCCACCGGACAGACTTCGACGCAATCCATGTATTTGCAGCGGATGCACTTATCGTTGACGATGTAAGTCACGGGCGAGTTTCCAGGGACGCACAGTGCTGCGCGTGGCTTCGGCGGTTCGGTATCCGGTTTGCCGAAGCCGCGCAAGAACTGCCAATGCGGCCGCAACCGGCGGAATGATCGATTTTTCCGGTCAGTCGTCGGCAGCCGGAAAAATCTCGCCGGAGGACCGTTTGAGCGCATCAACAGCGCGGCGCTGACGCTTGGTGGGCCGCCCGCTCCCCGGGGTTCGCGGCGCCGCCGGATCTAAAGCGGGCGTCCGCGGCGGCGACAAGTCCTCATAGAGCAAACGAGCCTCCGACGGTGGCCCGCGTCTGAACCCTAGGTCGAGGATTCTCAGTACGCGAACTCCGGAATCGAGGGCAATCGTCAGAATGTCGCCCGTCTTCACCGGCCGACTGGCGCTCTCGTTCCGACCCCGGTTGAGCCGTACCCGGCCGGATACCGCGAGCTTCTGGGCAAGGCTCCTGGTCTTCACCATGCGGGCGAACCACAGCCACTTGTCGATCCGCTGACGGGCGTTGGCGGAAGCGTCCAGATTCATCCTCGGCCCCCGTCGAATAGGTGCCGCCGCGATAGCGTGAGCGCAGGGCTCAGGTGTTGCCGTGAACGCATGACGCCGGCTTGTCTAGTCCGTCTTGCGGCCCTCAAGCTCGGCCTTGAGCGCAGCAAGGGCGGCGAACGGCGAATCGGGGTCGACGGGCTTATCCCGGCGCTCGTGACTCGGCCTGGTCGAGAAACGAAACTGGTCGGTTTGGCTCGCCGGCCGGCGCGGACCGTCCTTGGCCTTGCGTCGGCGTTGCCGTTCGGCTCCGTCGGGGTGGTTGCGAGCGGCGCCGTTGGCCGAGGCATCGGCCTTCGGCTGGGCCGGCGCGGCGGAAGCCGTGGCGGCGGGCGCGCCGGTTATCGAGGCTCGCCGTCGCGATCGTGCCGGCTGACCGCGGTCGCGACGCACTGGCTGCCAGACCTCGATGAATTGGGGTTCGGCTGGCACGTCCGGTTCGCCTGCTTGAGAGCCGGCCGGTACCGCATCGAGCGCAGCGTCAGCCTCACTGCTCGGCGCGGACTGCGGCCCGTCTGGGATGAGCGTTGTCTCGGCCGGCGGGTTCGGGTCGGCCGGAGCCGCCAGGGAAATCGCGGTACCGGGCGGCTCGCTTGGCGTCGGCCCCTGCCTCTTGGGCGCCGGCCGGCGGACCATGTGATAGCCGAGCGAACGCAGCACGGAGGCGAAGTCGTCGCCAGAGCAGCCGAGGAGCGACGTCATCGCGACCGTAGCGGTGAATCCGTAGCCGTCGATGGCGCCGTCCGGCGGCGGGCTCGCCGCAGGCGTCTGCCGCCAGGCGATCAGCGGGCGGATGAGATCGCTGAGGCGCTCCAGAATGTCGATGCGGACCGCGCGATTACCGGCCATGCGATAGCCGACAAGGCGGTAGAGCGCCGGCGCAATCGTCGCATCGAGGGGAACGCTGGTGCGTCCCGAGGCAGCCAGGCGGATGAGGTCGGAAAGGCCGGGCATGTCCGCGCCGCCGTGTTTCAGTGCCCATAGGCCGGCGATGAGCGCGGAGGGCGTCGGCTTGAGCAGGGCCGGCACGAAGATGTGGTAGGCGCCGAAGCGGACGCCGAGCGCACGCATGCCGGCGCGGGCGTCCTGGTCGAGGCTGCGCACCTCCTCGGCGATCTCGGCGCGATCGACGGTACCGAAGTTCTCGGCAAGGCGAAAGGCGATGCCGCGCGCCGCCGGCGTCAGCGACTCGGCCGAGCGCAGATCGAACAGCGGCTTCAGAAGGCTCTCGACGTGGTTGGCGAGCCAAAGATCGATGCGCCGCTGCACCTGCTCGCGGTGGCTCGCCGGCAGGGCCTCGCCGGCGAGCAAGATGAGGCGGGGCTTAAGGGGGTCGTCGGCCTCGGCAAGCCGAGCGATGGCGGCGCCCTGCCAGCGCAGCGTCGCGTCCGCGGTGAGGACTAAATCGGGATTGGCGGCGGCCGCCACCTTGGCGGCGCGTCCGGCGATTTCGCCGGCGAGCGCCTTCTGTGCCGCGGCTTTCAGAGCTCTCGCCTCCGGACCGTCGGCGTTGGGGTCCGCCGCGAAGCGGAAGCCGTCGAGCGTGCCCACGTGTTGGCCCTCGACCAGGACATCGCCGGTCGCGGTGATCTCGGCTTCCAGCATCGAGTTTTCTTTCAGCCGACGCATGAGAACGCTGGTTCGCCGGTCGACGAAACGGGCGGTCAGCCGCTCGTGAAGGGCGTCCGACAGGCGATCCTCTACCGCGCGCGTGCGTTCCTGCCAACCGGAGGCGTCGCGAAGCCAGTGCGTCTGGTTGGCGACGAAGGTCCAAGTGCGGACATGGGCGATGCGATTGGCGAGGGTGTCGATGTCGCCGTCGGTGCGGTCGGCGTAGGCGACTTGGCGGTCAAGCCAATCGTCGGGGATGACGCCATCGCGGGCGACAAAGGCGAAGAGGGCGGTAACCAGCTCGGCGTGGTTGGCCGGCGCGATCTTGCGGTAGTCGGGCACTTGGCAGATGTCCCAGAGAAGCGAGACGCGCTCGCGTCGGTCGGCAAGCTCGGTCACCGCACTGTCGCGGGTCGCCGCGTCGAGCGCGGTCACGTCATCGGTGGGCGGCGCCTTGGTCAGACCGTCGCGCGCCGGCGCACTGTCGAGGCTGGCCTTGAGGTCGGCGAGCGAGGCGAAGTCGAGATCACGGTTGCGCCATTGGATGGTCTTGACCGCATCGAAGCGATGGGTCTCGAGCGCTTCGACGAGCGCGTCGTCGAACGGTTCGATCCGGCTGGTGACGCCAAAGGTGCCGTCGCGCAAGTGGCGGCCGGCACGCCCGGCGACCTGGCCGAGCTCGGCCGCGGACAGCCGGCGGAACTGGTAGCCGTCGAACTTCCGGTCGGAGGCGAAGGCGACATGGTCGACGTCGAGGTTGAGACCCATGCCGATGGCGTCGGTAGCGACCAGGAAATCGACGTCGCCCGACTGAAACAGCTCGACCTGGGCGTTGCGCGTGCGCGGGCTCAGCGAGCCGAGGACGACGGCGGCGCCACCGCGCTGGCGGCGGATCAGCTCGGCGATGGCGTAAACCTCGGCGGTCGAAAAGGCGACGACTGCCGAACGACGAGGTAGGCGAGTGATCTTTCGCGGGCCGGAGTAGGTCAGCAGCGACATGCGCGGGCGAGTGACCACGTTCACTCCGGGCAACAGCTTCTCGACGATGCCGCGCACCGTGGCAGCGCCAAGCAGCAGCGTCTCGTCGCGGCCGCGCAGGTTGAGCAGACGGTCGGTGAAGACGTGACCGCGCTCGAGGTCGCCGGCGAGCTGGATCTCATCGATCGCGACGAACGACGCGTCGGTCGCACTGGGCAGCGCCTCGACGGTGCAGACACGGAAACGCGGGGAAAGCGGCACGATCTTCTCTTCGCCGGTAATCAGCGCAACTTGGTCGGCGCCGACCCGCGCGGCGACGCGGCTGTAGACCTCGCGGGCGAGCAGCCGCAGCGGCAGGCCGATGACACCGCTGGCGTGAGCGAGCATCCGCTCGATGGCGAGGTGGGTCTTGCCGGTGTTGGTGGGGCCGAGAACGGCGACGACGTTGCGGCTACCGGCGGTCATGCGTTCGGATCGTCGAGCAACGTTCATGCGATTTGGGCGTGATGGTCGTCGGACCTAGTGACGGCAAGCAAGCGCGGCAGGGAGCGTCGTCTCTGTACCATAGCGGCACAGGAACAGGTTGGAATACTTGCCGTCCGCCGCCAGGCTCAACTATCGGAACGAGTCTGGAACAAAACCTGTCCGAATCACTGACTCTCGGCTTTTCACACTCCGTTCGCCACGACATCTGCGGACCAAGGCTGTCGGTGCCACGAGATGTTGAGTCGCCTCTCGGAGGCTACCCGAGAAACCGACGGTGTCGATTAACCGCCGTGTCACCACGATACCCGCTGACCGGCGGGCACGGCACACTTGGCCAGGCGACCACCGACGAAGCGCCGCGCCACGCGTCGTGCGTGGTGCCCGAATTACTTGGCGCTGGCGTGTCGTTCGCCGTCGGCGGCGACAAACTCCTTGGCACTCACCACCAAATCGCCGATCTTTGTCCCGATCACCAGGCGATAAGGGACCAGAAGTCTCGTCTTGTCGACCGGCACCAGCCAGGCTTCGAGGCGCTCGTTGTTGGCCATGTATGCTATGTCCTCGGCGCTCCGGCGATGCCCGGCGACCGGGACATAGCGGGCGGCGCAGACGATCGCGGGTCCCCTATAGGAGTCGGCGCCGCCGTCTATGGTTTTCGTTTCCTTGTAGTAGAAGCTGAGGTCGAAACGCACCCAGCCGTCGAAAATGCGCACCGTACGCTCGCAGACCCGCGCCGGGTCCGGCGGACCGCTGTCGCCCAGCGCAACCATGAAGGCGCCAACCGGGTCAACGACGCGCCGCTTGTGGTTGGGCGTCAGAGGAACACGGTCGGGCACCTCGCGGAGTGTCGGCTCGGCGATAACGTCGACGATGGAACCACCGCTCATGGCCATCTTGACGTGGGTCTCAAACCCGTCCTCGCTGGTGGCGAGCGAGTAGGCTCCGGGGATGACCCTGGTCCCGCTGATCCGGCCGTTGCCGGTCAGGGTCGCCTGCGAATCAGAGACCAATCGACTAATGCCGTAGGTCGAGCCCTTGATCGCAGCGGCGTAGACAGTGTCGGTGAATCGGCCTTCAGCCTCGACGCGGCCGATGGTGAAACCGGCGATGGTGATGTAGTAGGTCGCCTTGAGGGTAATGCCTTCGGCCGCGGCGGCCGAGCCGAGGGCGGCTGCCAAGAGGGTCGCCACCAGCAGTCTGCGACCGCAGGTGGCGGCGAGAATGATGCGGGTCGCGCTCATCGGTGCCACTGTCGCCAAACGATTGGCGGTGCCGATCGGAGTGTCAAGCCAGACGCACGGTAACAACGGTATCTCATTAGGCCAAATCGCGGTCCTCGTCACGCATTCCACAACAGGCTCGCTGCCGGCGGTGAGATGGCGGCCGGAAGCGCTCGCGCCTTGACGCGGTATTGGCGTCTCACTATAGGGGAGCGGCTCTCTCCGGCATCCGTCGTCATGAGTCGAAACCGGCCCGGAATCCGGCGGTAAAGAAGGGTTCTTTTCGATGGCACGGCGCTGCGAACTTTCGGGCAAGGCGGTTCAGGTCGGCAACAACGTGAGCCATGCCAACAACCGGACCAAGCGACGCTTCTTGCCCAACCTCAACCAGGTGACGCTGATGAGCGACGCGCTCGGCAGCAGCGTGCGGCTGCGAATCACGCCACACGCGCTGCGCTCGGTCGAGCAGCGAGGGGGCCTCGACGCCTTTCTCATGAAGGCAAGCGAGGAAGACTTGTCGGCGAGAGCCCGCCGGCTTAAGCGTGAGATCGCCAAGCGGACTGCGACAGCCCCGTCTAGCTGAATCCCTGCCTCCGACCGATTGAACATCGGCCGCCGCCTGCATCAGACTCCCGCACTGAAGCAGGATGACGCGGCTTAGTGGTCGCGGCGCGTCAGGAGCGCGTGCCGGTCAGCGAGGCGGCCGGCCGACGGCCGCCCCGGGCCGCGGGGGTGGCGGCTCCGACGGCAGAACGAATTGCAGGAGCAGCGTCCGCTGCAAGGGATTCTGATTGTCGTCGGAGATGAGGTCGATGGTCGTCTCACCCTCGCCCGTCACGCGCACTGACAGGCCCTCCATGTTATCGATCTGATAGCCGAGGTCGGCTTCAATCAGTACCACACCGTCGACCGTCGCTCCCGGTGCGACGACACCGCCGGGGATGCGGCGAATGCGCATGCCAACGCCGTTCGACAGGCTGAACCGGCGTTCAAGAACCAACAGATCGCCGTCAGCCAGGAAGGCGGCATCGGTGAGGTCGAAATCGCCCACGCGGCGGATGGCAAAGGCGCCGACGAGGGGCCCGTCGAGCACGAAGGCGCGATGGTTTCGGTCGGCGTTGAGCGAATGCTCGGCGATCACAACCACGGCGCCGCCGAGACGGCTCTCGGCAGGGGCAACCGCGATCGCCTCGAGGCCCTGGTTGTCGTGAAGGCGCCGAGCGAAGAATGGCAGCGCGACGTGCCCTGATCGGGCGAGCGCGAAATCTGGCGCCGCGGCGTAGGTGCGCACCTCGGTCACCTGCTCGAACGACACCAGCGCGGTCTCGACTCCATCACGCCAGGCAATGCGCAGGCCCTCGGCGTCCGACTGGTCTTTGTCAGCGAGCGCCTGGCCCCGCTCGTCGAGCATCGGCGCAAGCTTGGCGTCGGCGATGCCGACCAGATGCCCGGCCTCTTCGATCACGCGGGCCGAGAACCAGAAGCCCTTGTCCGAGACGGCGTACAGGGTCTGGCCGTCCGCACCGAAGTCGAGGCCGGACCAGGAACCGAAACGCCGATCGCGGGACCACAAGGCTAACCCGCCGCGGAACTCGAGGGCGCCGAACCGGTCGCCGGTCTCGCCGATGCGGAAGGCGGAGATGGGCGTCGCGCGCATCTCGACGGGAGCAAACCCCGGTTCAGCGGCGCGGCAAACGCCGGCGACGAACGCCATGACCATTCCGGCGCACAGCGGGCCGGCGAAGGCCGATCTCATTGTAGCGTCGGTGCCGGCCGCCGCGGGCGTTGGCTGACGGGCACCGCCGCCGGCCGCTCATCGAAGAGTTCGGCGAGCTTGTCGGTCATGGCGCCGGCGAGCTCCTCGGCATCGACGATGGTCACCGCGCGCCGGTAGTAGCGGGTCACGTCGTGGCCGATGCCGATGGCGATCAGCTCGATCGGCGAACGGGTCTCGATCTCGTTGATGACGTAGCGCAGGTGGCGCTCGAGGTAGTTGCCGAGGTTGACCGACAGTGTCGAATCATCAACCGGCGCGCCGTCGGAGATCATCATCAGGATCTTGCGGCTCTCGGGGCGAACGAGGAGACGACTGTGCGCCCAGGCCAGCGCCTCGCCGTCGATGTTCTCCTTGAGCAGGCCCTCGCGCATCATCAGGCCGAGGTTGCGGCGCGAGCGGCGCCAGGGCGCATCGGCCGCCTTGTAGACGATGTGGCGGAGATCGTTGAGGCGGCCGGGACTACTTGGCTTGCCCGCCTGCAGCCACGCCTCGCGCGACTGTCCGCCCTTCCAGGCGCGGGTGGTGAAGCCCAGGATCTCGACCTTGACGCCGCAGCGCTCGAGGGTGCGGGCCAGGATGTCGGCGCAGATCGCGGCAACGGTGATCGGCCGGCCGCGCATCGAGCCGGAATTGTCGAGCAGCAGCGTGACGACGGTGTCGCGGAACTCGGTGTCGCGCTCGGCCTTGAAGGTCAGCGGATGCAGCGGATCAACTACCACCCGCGCCAGGCGGGCGGCGTCGATCATGCCCTCTTCGAGGTCGAACTCCCAGGCACGATTCTGTTGCGCCATGAGGCGCCGCTGCAGGCGGTTGGCAAGACGACTGACGGCGCCCTGAAGATGGGCGAGCTGCTTGTCGAGATAGGAGCGCAGCCGGTCGAGCTCGGCGGTATCGCAGAGGTCCTCTGCCTTGAGGGTCTCGTCGAAGCGGGCGGTGAAGGCGCGGTAGCCGGCCGCCGATGACAGATTGGAGAACGCGGCGTCGGCGCGGCGCGCCTCGCCGGCATCGCGCCCCTCGGACATGGCGGCATCGTCGATGGTCTCGGAGGCGTCGGCCTCGCTGGCTTCGCCCTCGCCGCCGCCTTCCTCGGCGGAAGCGTCGACCTCTTCGGTGCTCGCCGTCTCGGCGCCTTCGGCGGAATCGGAGGCGCCCTCAGCGTCATCCTGATCGGCGCCCTCGTCAGCTTCCTCGCCCTCCTCGCCGGCCTCGCTTCCCGGCGCATCGGCCATGTCGAGGGCGTTGAGAAGCTCGCGGACGGCGCCGGCGAAACGATCCTGGTCGCCGATCGTGCCGGCGAGACGCGACAGGTCGTTGCCGGCCCGCTGCTCGATGAATTCGCGCCACAGCTCGACGATCTTGCGGCTTGAGCGGGGCGGCGAGTTGCCGGTCAGGCGCTCGCGTACCATCAGCGCGATGGCGTCCTCGATCGGCGCGTCGGCGCGGTCGGTGACCTCCTGATAGTTGCCGCGGTGGTAGCGGTCCTCGAGCATGGTGGAGAGGTTGGCCGAGACGCCCGCCCACGCTTGACGAGCCGTTGGTCGTCTGATCG
>JBBDMC010000024.1:0-8217 GCA_040878485.1 Bauldia sp.
CTCGCTGTCGCAACATCGCGCTGAGGATGGTGAGAATCTTCCTGGCGACAGCGATGATGGCGACCTTTGGGGGCTTGCCGGCGGCAATGAGGCGCTGATGGAAGGCCTGGATGACCGGGTTGAAGCGGCTGGCCACCATGGCAGCCATGTAGATCGCCCTTCGCACTTCGGCCCTGCCGCCCCAGATGGTGCGTCTGCCCTTGAGGACACCGGAGTCGTGCTCGTAGGGAGCGACGCCGATCAAGGCGGCGATCTCTCGGCGCGACGCCGCGCCGATCTCGGGCGCGAGAGCAAGCAGGGTGTGACTGAGCACCGGGCCGGCGCCGAGGAAGGACTGGATCAGGCGATCCCTGGCGGCGAGCTCGGCATGACCGGCGACGAGTTCGGCAATGCGCTTGTTGAGAAGGAGAATGTCGGCCTCGAGGTGACGCAGACGCTTTGCGAAAATACGCCTGACGGTCGGATCGCGAACCTGCTCGAGCTGATTGGCGAGGCTGACCTTGTCGTCGATGAGTTGCCGCCTTGCGACCACCAGATCGGCGAGTTGGTCGACGACCGGGTCGAAGCGGACCGGCCGGGTCGGCAGGTCGGCGGTATAGCGGGCGATCAGGAAGGCATCGATCCTGTCGTTCTTGGCCAGGCGACCAAGGGCGCGAGCGTAATGACGGAGCTTGTGCGGATTGACGTTCCTGACCGGCAGGTCGGCCTTGCGTAGAGCCTTGGCGACGCCACGTTCGTAGCCGCCGCTCGGCTCGACCCCGATCCCCCTGATCTTGCGGCCCTTCAGTCGCTTGATCAGGATCATCCATCCTTCCGGGTCGTTGCCGACACGGAAGCTCTCTGCGGTCTGCAGCACCGCTACGTCCAGCCACCCCTTGGCAACGTCGATGCCGATCATCTGACCGTCGTCTGCCATCTTCATCGTCCCATCCTTGCGGTGCGGGGGCTTGCCCCTTGCAACTGTTCGGGTTCAGGAAGAAGGCGGCCGGGCCCCAGCTCACCAGCGGTCTCGAAACCTGAGGGGTTGCGGGCTCTCGGTCGCCACTGCGGGTCGGCAAAGATCCCGACCCGCAGTGGGCCCCAAATTGCCCGATTCCGAAGACACAAGGGGTTATGGAGCCCGCAATTGAGGCTTCGTCTCGGCGTTGCGATTGACCGTCATGGCCGGGCGAAGTCCCGGCCATCCACGCCTTGCAGCCTCGAAAAAGAAGACGTGGATGGCCGTGACAAGCACGGCCACGACGAACGGGGATAGAGGAGTAGCGCCCGGCGCTCAGAAGCCGAGCTTCCGTTTGACCAGCGCGTTGACCGCCTGCGGGTTGGCCTTGCCGCCGGAGGCCTTCATCACCTGACCGACGAACCAGCCGAGCATCGCCGGCTTCTCTTTCGCCTGGGCGACCCTATCCGGGTTGGCGGCGATGATCACCTCGACCATCGCCTCGATGGCGGCGGCATCGCTGACCTGCCTAAGGCCGCGCCGCTCGACGATGTCGCGCGGCTCGCCGCCCTCGGCCCAGACGATCTCGAACACGTCCTTGGCGATCTTGCCGGAGATGGTGCCCTCCTGGATCAGGTCGAGGATCGCGCCAAGGCGCTCGGCGCCGACCGGGCTCTCGGCGATCGCCCTGCCCTCTCGGTTGAGCCGGCCGGCGAGCTCGTTGGTCACCCAGTTGGCGGCGAGCTTGGCGTCGCGACCCCTGGCAACCGTCTCGAAGTAGTCGGCGGTAGCTTTCTCGGCGACCAGGACCCCGGCGTCGTAGGGGCCGAGGCCGTAGTCGGCGATGAAGCGCGCCTTCTTGACGTCCGGCAGCTCGGGGAGCGCCGCCTTGAGCGAGGCGACCCAGGCCGCGTCGAGCTCTAGCGGCAGCAGGTCCGGGTCGGGGAAATAGCGGTAGTCGTGCGCCTCCTCCTTCGAGCGCATCGGCCGCGTCTCGCCCTTGTCCGGATCGAACAGCCGCGTCTCCTGAACGATCGCGCCGCCCTCTTCCCGGATCGCGATCTGGCGCCGCGCCTCGTGGTCGATCGCCTGGCCGACGAAGCGGATCGAGTTGAGGTTCTTGATCTCGCAGCGGGTGCCGAGCGGCTCGCCCGGCCGCCGCACCGATACGTTGACGTCGGCGCGCAAGTGGCCCTTTTCCATGTCGCCGTCGGAGGTGCCGAGATAGCGCAGGATGGTGCGCAGCTTGGCCAGATACGCCTTGGCCTCCTCCGCCGAGTGCAGCTCCGGCTTCGAGACGATCTCCATCAACGCTACGCCGGCGCGGTTGAGGTCGACGTGGCTGGTGCTGGCGTCCTGGTCGTGCAGCGACTTGCCGGCGTCCTGTTCGAGATGCAGCCGTTCGATGCCGACCTTGATCGTCTCGCCATCGGCGAGATCGACATTGACCGTTCCCTCGCCGACGATCGGCTGCTGGTACTGGGAGATCTGATAGCCCGGTGGCAGATCGGGATAGAAGTAGTTCTTGCGATCGAAGCGGCTCTTGAGGTTGATCGTCGCCCCGAGGCCGAGCCCGGTGCGCACGGCCTGGGCGATGCACTCGCGGTTGACCACCGGCAGCATGCCCGGCATGGCAGCGTCGACCAGGCTGACGTTCGCATTCGGCGCCCCGCCGAAGGCGGTCGACGCGCCGGAAAAGAGCTTGGCCTTCGAGGTCACCTGGGCATGGACCTCCAGGCCGACGACCACTTCCCAGTTGCCGGTCGCCCCCTTGACCAGCCGCGCTGCGTCGGCTGCCCGTGCCGTCATCCGCGCATCACCAGCAGCGTGCCGGCGATCTCCTGCCATTCGCTGTCGAGCGGATCCTTGCAGTGGGGCCGGTCGGCGCGACCGTACCAGTAGGCGGCGTTGGAATGATCGCCCTCGACGCGATGGAGGTGGGCGTGAACCCAGGCGGCGGCCTTGCTCTCGTCGTCCTGGATGACCGCGTGGGCCTTGTCCCACTCGCCCTTGGCGGCGTGCCACAGCGCCACCAGCGGGCCGGAAAGCCCGGTCGGCGGCGTCTTGGCGTTGCGCAGGTCGGCGGGGGTCATCGGTTTCTCGCTGGCCATCGACTGGATTCCTCTCGCTGGTCGGGGATGGCAGGAATATCGGTTCAGCAATCGTTCAGGAAAACTAGAATAGCAGCCGAGACCGGTGGCACGACAGAGGCGGGCACCAAAGGCAAAGGACGGGACGAGCAGGCCGAGGGCGCCCCCAGGGGAGTGACCGATGAAATCGAGGGCTCTGCCTTTCTTTCTGGCGACCGCCCTGTTCGTCCTGAGTTCCGCCGCGGCACTCGCCGAGACCAGCCAGTTCGTTTCCCCCTCCGTCCGCGGCGTGCGGCTCGATTGGTGCGCCCACTTCGGCAGCGATTGCGGCAAGCCCGCCGCCGACCTGTTCTGTCGCGAAATCGGCTTCGCCACCGCCACGACCTTCTCCATCGACCAGAACGCCGGCCAGCGCGGGATCGCCACGCTGGTCTTCGGCGACGGCCGCATGTGCCAGGGGCCGACGTGCAGCGGCTTCCGCGTCATCACCTGCACCCGGCCCGACGCTCCGGCGGCCAAGCCTCCGACCATCATGGTGGTTCCGGCCCCGCCGCCGGCCGAGACCAAGCCGCCGACCGTGGTCGCGCCAATCGCACCGGTCATGCCGGTCATGCCCGCGGTCCCCATCCAGCCCAAACCGCCGGTCACCACGGTCGTACCGATAGCTCCGATCGTGCCGCAGGCACCCGGCAACCAGGCCATCGTCCCTATTCCGCCGACCATCGCCGCACCGCCGGGCCTGAGGCCGTTGCCGCCGACGCCGAGCCCACCACGGCCGAGCCCGCCGGCGGTCGGTGGCGGAGTCAATCCGATCTTTGCCATGCCGGGTAGCGCCTCGCTCTACCGCTGCGTGCGCAGCGACTGCGAGTTCGCAGTTTCGTTGGATTTGGAAATCGATCCGAACGCCACCAATCAGACCGGCGACTTCGGCGGCGACGTGAGCAAAGTCGGCACCGCCGCTGGCTTCCGCTGGCAGGTGACCACCAAGCCGTTCCCGGCGTTTGTCGGCGGCGCCCAGAGCGACATCCAGCCGCCCGGACTGGTGGCTTCCGGCGAGGAACTGTTCAAGCAGCGCCGGTTCTTCCCCGACTTCAAGCAGATCGCCGCCACCCTGCCCCGCGGCCAGACGCTGCCCGACAGCTTCTACGTCCGCATTCTGCCGATCTACGGGCCGGCGGTGACACTACCCGCCGGACAGCCCTCGAACGTCATCCGCGTCTATTACGCCGGCGCGCCGCCGCCGCAGGCGCCGATCAAGATTTACGACACCAGCCCGCCGCACCTCTTCTCGGTCAGACTGGTATCGTTCACGCCGCCCGATTTCGAGAACCCCAATCGCTGGGGGTGCGTCGTGGTTGAAGGCTATAAGGAGCCGCTCGTCGGTGTCGGCGGCGACATCTGGAAGAGCGCCTATCCGGTCGGCGGCGAAGTCTGCCCGGCGAGCTTCAAGGGCGGCAGCAGCTACCAGATCACCTCGTTCGGCGAGTTCGTCGACTGGCTGAGCGGCGGGGTCACCGACGCCATGGATTGGGTCTCCGAGCGCTATGAGGACCTGAAGCAGGTCGCCGTCGACATCGTCATGAAGTACACGCCCTTCGGCCTGCAGTGCGAGGCGATCGGCAAGCTGATCGACGACGACGCGCCGGGCTACTGCGAGCTCGCCGCCAATATCGCGGTCAACGCCGGCCTTGCCGCGCTCGGCCTGCCGCCGAGCATCCCCAACTACAACCAGCTGATCGACCAAGGCGTCGATCACGCTGTCGAGCTGGCGGTGGCCGAAATCGAGGCGCAGACCGGAGTCCCATGCTTCGGACCGTGCGCGGACGCGCTTCGCGATGGCTTTGCCACCGCCGCTGACGAGCTGAAGAAGTCGAGCTATACGCCCGGCTGCGTCGGCACCGAAGAGGCCCATAAGCACGGCCGCGAGCCGCTCTGCGTGCCGGACTTCATCATCGCCAAGCCGGCGCCGGGCGCCGTCTACACCCCGCCGGTCGCCGTCGTTTCGGTCACCCGGCTGAACGCCGAGCGCAATCCCGACAGCCTGTTCGACCAGAAGTGCCAGGTCAGTGTTGGCATCACCTTCAAGAACTGGTTCCCCGGCGGGACCGTCTGGGGCCCGTTCAACAACACCATGGCGGTCCCGGCGCAAGCGATCTCCGGCCAGCTCTACTCCGGGGAAGGCAGTGATCTCGCCGAGGGCGTGGCGAAGGGGTCGAGCCGGACGTTTGTGTTCACCTTCACCCAGCCGGTGAAGTTCCAGTTCTCGTGGACCCGGCAGCTCTGGCTCCAGTCGCAGACCGTGCAGCGCGACGAGGCCGGGCCGATGGGACCGGACTGGTTTACGCTCTACCGCAACGCCGAGGCGACGGTCGGCGCCGGTGTCAACTGCGCCGCCGCCGGTCACTCGCTGACCTACCGGATGCCCGACCTCTAGGGTCAAGCCCGCTCAGGGCGCCAGCACCGCGTCGAACTCGATCTCGACCAGCCACGCCGGGTCGAGCAGCGCCTTGACCACCACCATGGGCTCACCGGACGGATCGCCGCGAAGGCCTCGCCGTGGGCGCGGCCGACGATCTCCCAGTCCTCGACCCGGACAAGGAACGTCCGCGTGCGGATCACGTCGCCGAGACCGGCGCCGGCCTTGGCCAGCACCTCGCCGGCGATGGCGATGCAGCGCCGCGCCTGCGCCGCCGCGTCGCCGGGTACTGTCTTGCCATCCGGTCCCAGCGGCGCCGTCCCGCCGATGGCGATCAGGTTGCCGATGCGGACCGCCCGCGAGAAGCCGATGATCGGCTCGTACGGGCTGGCGGAGGAGATGTTCTTGCGCGTTGTCATCGTCGCTTCCTTCAACCGGGTAGTCCCTTGGCCTCGCGGAGTGTACGGTTCCCGGCGAGCGGCCGCCTTTGGACAACGGCATGGTTCGCTTGGCAAGGGGGAGCGACAATGATCAGCAGAGCCTTGTTTCTCGCCGTTGCCCTGTCGCTTCCCGCGGCCGCCCCGGCGGCCGATGGAAGCCTGCCAGGCGAAAAGCTCCAGGCGATCTTCGACAAGGCGGTGGCCGACGGCGTGCCGGGCGCGGTCATGCGGGTCGAGACCGGTGACGGCGAGGTTTGGACCGGTGCGGCCGGCGTTATCACCGTCGGCGGCGGTAGCATGGCTCCGGACAGCCTCTTCCGCCTGTTCAGCATCACCAAGACCATCACCGCGGCAACGGCATTCACTCTCATCGACGACGGCACGCTCGGCCTCGACGACCCAATTGGCGCGTGGCTCGACGCAAGCCTGATCGCGGACCTGCCCAACAGCGGCGACGTGACCGTTCGTCACCTCATTGCTCAGACGAGCGGGATTCGGGACTACGACGACGACCGCTTCACCGCCATGATCCGCGAGAACATCGAGCGCGTCTGGACGCCGGCGGAGTTGGTGGCGCTCGCGGCGGACGGAGAGGCGGTCGCGCCTCCCGGCGACGGTCCTTCCTACTATTCCAACACGAACTACGCGCTGCTCGGCCTCATCATCGAGAAGGCGTCCGGCATGCGGCTCGCCGATGCAATCCGGGCCCGCGTGCTTGGGCCGCTCGGCGCAGCGGATACGTTCTCCTCGGGCGAGGCGGGACGCCCCGAGCCGGTACCCGGCTACTTCGACTTCGGCGAGGGCGGCGAACTGGCGGACGTCTCGGCCGTCGATCTGTCCATGTTATGGGCGAGCGGCGACCTTCTTTCGACCGCCGGAGACACGTCGAAACTTCTCCGCGGCATCCTCGCCGGCGATCTCCTCTCCGCCGAAAGCCGCGCACTGATGACCGCAGACTTTCGACCGCTGGTCGATCGCCCTGTCGACTACGGCTACGGCACGTTCCGCGTCCCGCTATGGGATCCGGCGCCGGTCGGTCATACCGGCGAAGGGCCCGGTGGCGACGCCCTCGCATTGTGGTGGCCCGACGACGGAACGATCGTCGTCATCCTGACCAATCTCGATAACGGCGCTCACGTCACCATGCTGCAAGAAGTCGCGGCGGCGCTTGGCAAGTAGCCGGGATCACCACCACCGCTCCGGCGTGAACGTCCCCGCCGCGTCCTCGATCACCTGGGCGGCGGCGAACAGCGTCTCCTCGTCGAAGGCGCGGCCGATGAGCTGCAGGCCGAGCGGCAGGCCGTCGGCGCTCAGCCCGGCCGGTACCGCGATTCCCGGCAGGCCGGCCATGTTCACCGTCACCGTGAACACGTCGTTCAAGTACATCTCGATCGGCGAGGCGAGCGCCATCTTTTCGAGGCCGAAGGCGGCGGTCGGCGTCGCCGGCGTCAGGATCGCGTCGATGCCGGCGGCAAACGCCGTCTCGAAATCGCGCTTGATCAGGGTGCGCACCTTCTGGGCCCGCAGGTAGTAGGCGTCGTAGTAGCCGGCGGAGAGCACGTAAGTGCCGATCATCACCCGCCGCTTGACCTCCTTGCCGAAGCCGGCCGCGCGGGTGTTCTCGTACATGGCGATGACGTCGTCGCCGGGGACGCGCAGGCCGTAGCGCACCCCGTCGTAGCGGGCGAGATTGGACGAGGCCTCGGCCGGCGCGACGATGTAGTAGGCCGGCAGCGCGTATCTGGTATGGGGAAGCGAGATGTCGGCGATCTCGGCACCGGCGTCCTTCAGCCACGCCACGCCCCGCTGCCATAGCGCCTCGATCTCGGCCGCCATCCCGTCGACCCGATACTCCTTGGGGATGCCGATCCGGAGGCCCCTGACCCCGCGCCCGACCGCCACCTCGTAGTCGGGCACCGCCACTTCGGCCGAGGTCGCGTCCTTCGGATCGGTGCTCGCCATCGAGCCGAGCATGATCGCCGCGTCGCGCACGTCGCGCGCGATCGGGCCGGCCTGGTCGAGCGACGAGGCGAAGGCGACGATCCCCCAGCGCGAGCAGCGGCCGTAGGTCGGCTTGATGCCGACGGTGCCAGTGAAGGCGGCGGGCTGGCGGATCGAACCGCCGGTGTCGGTCGCCGTGGCGCCGGCGCACAGGCGCGCAGCGACGGCGGCGGCCGAGCCCCCCGACGAGCCGCCCGGCACCAGCGCCGCGTTGGAGCCCCGCGACCGCCACGGATTGACTACCGGTCCGTAGTACGAGGTCTCGTTCGACGAGCCCATGGCGAACTCGTCCATGTTGAGCTTGCCGAGCATGACGGCGCCGTCGGCCCACAG
>JBBDMC010000025.1:0-8198 GCA_040878485.1 Bauldia sp.
ACCTGATCGTTGCCCTTGCCGGTGGCGCCGTGGGCGATGGCGTCGGCGCCGGTCTGATGGGCGATCTCGACCAGGCGCTTGGCAATCAGCGGCCGCGCGATCGAGGTGCCGAGCAGGTAGGCGCCCTCATAAAGGGCGTTCATGCGCATCATCGGGAAGACGAAATCGCGGACGAACTCCTGGCGCAGATCCTCGATGTGGATCTCCTTGATCCCCATCATCTCGGCCTTCTTGCGGGCGGGCTCGAGCTCCTCGCCCTGGCCGAGATCGGCGGTGAAGGTTACCACCTCGGCCTGGTAGGTGATCTGCAGCCACTTGAGTATGACCGAGGTGTCGAGCCCGCCGGAATAGGCGAGGACGACCTTCTTGACGGGAGTCATCTGGCGCCTTGGCTCCGGCTTGAGTCGGCGGCTTATAGGACGGCGGGCGACCGGGCGGCAAGCCGGGGTTTGATCCAGCGCAATGCCGGCGGCAGCAGGCGGCGTGACCCTTGGCGAGACTCAAAAGCGAAGCGGTCGCAGGATGTCCGATCTGGTCGTCTTCTACTCGTTGTCGGGGAAGTCGCGGCTGGTCGCCGAGTGGCTCGCCAAGGCGCTTGGCGCCGATACCGCCGAGATCGTCGAGGCCAGGCCACGCGACTTCGAGGCGCGCGGCGTTTTCCGATGTCTGTTCGACTCGTTTCTCAAGCGTCGGCCCGCCATCGCGCCGATGGCGAGAAAGGCACAGGCCTATGACCGGGTCATCCTGGTGTGTCCGGTGTGGGCGGCCCGCATCGCCGGGCCGGCGCGGACATGGCTGCACGGGGAAGGCAAGAACGCCAAGGTCCTCGGTCTGGTCCTCCAATCCGGCGCCGGCAAAGCCTATCCCCACGTGTTGGCCGAGATCGAGGCGGCGGTCGGCCGCAAACCCGACTCTCTGCTTACCCTGAGCGAGGCTGACCACGGCGACAAGATCGCCGAAGGGAAGGTCAGCGCGTTCGCCAAGACCGTGGTGCCGAAGGCGGCGAAGTTCGCGAAGAACTAGCGCTTCCGGCCGTCGATGCGCCGCGCCGGGCGCAGGCGCTCGAGGCCCCGCTCCAGTCGGTCGTTGGCAAGCCACGACGGCGGCCGGGCGATGGTGAGGCGGTAGACGACTGCCATGAGGAGCAGCGTCAGGCACCACGACAGGAGGACATCCGACAGGAAATGACCGCCGAAGGCGATGCGGTTGAGCGACAGGGCAAGGGCGGCGGCGCCGGTTGCCAGGGCGGTCGCCGGTCGCCATTTCCGCGGCACTACCAGGGCAAGTCCAGTCAGCCAGATCGCCGATGAGGCTTCGCCGGCGACGAACGAACAATTGGTCGAGCAATAGTCGGTGATCCGCCAGACCTCGACGTACGGCGCGCTGCCGCCGAAGGCTTCGACCATCACCGGCCGCGGCCTCCCCCATTGGTTCTTGAGCACGAGGTTGACGAGGACGCCGGGTGCGAGCGCCAGCGAGGCGACGAGGAAGAGCGAGGCGCTCGGCGGGATGACGCTCGGCCGCTCGGGCCGGGCCAGCTTGGCGGCGAGGCTCGCCAGGACCGCCGCAATGATCGTGACCATCGCAACGTCGTTCGAGTGACGCAGCGCGATGAGGAGGGGGTCGGAGCTGAGGGTGAAACCCACGCCCGGTTCGTAGAACAGAGCGCTCACCCAGATGTCGACGCCCGGCCAAGCGAGAAAGAACGCCGATACGGCGACGGTCGCCGCCAGAAGCAGTACGATCGGATCGGTGAGGAGCCGGCGCGACATTGGAGGGGCAGGCTTGTCCGTCTCGGCGGCGCCGCCGGTCGTCGGGGTCTCGACCGGTCGGAGCCGGCACTCTATCGCCGGCGCTGGTGGCGGTCCACGCCGCTGCCATTTCGGCGCCCGATCGGCTAGTCTCCGCCGCCGGCCAAAGCTGCCATCGACCACCTCATGCATGCCTTCGTTCCCGACCTTCCGGTGCTTGCCGCCTTCGCTCTGGCCTCGGTGATCCTCGGGCTGACGCCGGGACCCGACATGACGTTGTTCCTGTCGAAGACTGTGGCGCAGTCGCGCGCCGCCGGGCTTGCCGCATTCAGCGGAGCGACCAGCGGGCTCATCGTCCACTCGCTGTTGGTCGCCGCCGGTCTGTCGGTCGTGCTCGCCGCCTCGGCCGTCGCCTTCATAGTGCTGAAGGTGGCCGGCGCGCTCTATCTCGCCTATCTGGCCATCGATGCGATCCGCAACGGCTCGTCGCTGTCGCTCGACAAGCGGCGCAAGAACGAGCCGCTCGGCGCGGTCTACCTCAAAGGCGTGCTGGTCAACCTGCTCAATCCGAAAGTCATCATGTTCTTCGTCACCTTCCTGCCGCAGTTCGTCGGCGCGCATGATCCGAACGCGGCGGGCAAACTCCTCTTCCTCGGCCTCGCCTTCACCGTCATCAACATCCCGGTGTGCGTGTCGCTGATCCTCTCGGCTGACCGGATCGCGTTGCTGCTCAGGCGCTCGCCGAAGGCGACGAGGGTCGTCGATTGGCTGTTCGCCGGCGTGCTTTCGCTGTTCGCGGTTAGGCTGATCTTGACCCAGGCGAAGTAGCGATTCTGGCGCCGGAACTCTGCCCGGCGATCAGCCAATAGACGAAGCCGCCGACGAAACCGGCCGCCGCGTAGAGCGCGCCGAGGCTCCCCGACCAATCGGCGTCGGGCCCGAAGTCGCCGAGGAGACCGGCAGCAAAGCCGATGAGGCCGCCGACGCCGATAAAATAGAACGGCGAGCGCAGACTTAACGCCTCGGCAACAATGATGGCGACCACCGCCGGCGCGAACGAAATCGAGCCGACGAGCACGGTCGTTGCTGCCGCGGCGCCGACCAAGAGGACGGCGGGGTTGGCGCCGGGGGATCCGAATACCCCGAAGACGATCACCAGCGCGGCGGCAACGACCGTGGCGATGTAGGCGAGCGGAACGACAAGCAGCAAGCGCAGCAGGGCGGTCACCTTCAGCCTCTCGACGGACCCGTAAGGCCTAAGCTAGGCGGTCATAAACGACCTCGGTCATCATGCCGGTCTCCATGTGGAAGAGGTTGTGGCAGTGGAATAGCCAGCGACCCGGATTGTTCGCGTCGAAGGCGACGGCGACGGTGGCCATGGCCGGGACCAATACCGTATCGCGAACGGCGCCGGCCAGCGGCGTTCCGTTGATCGCGATGACCTGGAAATGATGCCCGTGAAGGTGCATCGGATGGGCCATCATCGAATGGTTCATCATTTCGATGACGACCCGCCGGCCACTGGAAACCACAAGCGGCCGATGATCGGGCCAGCTGCTCCCGCCGATCGTCCAGGCGTAGGGCATCATCGATCCGGCGAGCACGACCCGGTGGACCACATCGATCGGCCGGTCCTCCAGGCCGCGTTCGGCAACCAGCTTCGCCTCGAGGGACAGGTCGACCGGCCCGGCCTCCGTCTCGGCGGTCTCCGAGACCTTGCGGACGGTTGCTCCCGGCGTAGCGATGATGATCCCGGTGCGGCTGCGTCCGCCTTCGCGGGTCGCCAGAATCGGGAAGGCGCCGCCGTCGCTCGGGAGATCGAAGATGACGTCGAGACGTTGGGCCATGGCAAGCGGGAACCTGGTGCCGGTGACCGGTTTCACGGGATTGCCGTCGACGGCAATGATCCTGCCCGGCAGCCCGCCCGTATCGATCCAGAAGGCGCTCGACGACGCGCCGTTGATCACCCTCAGGCGAACGCGGCCGCCGGGCTCGGCATTGACGATCAGCGGGTCATCGAGCGTGCGGTCGTTGGCGAGATAGGCGTCGTAGGCGACGTCGTTGAGGTCCGTCATGCCGCCCATCGCCATGCCGGGCATGTTGCCCATGCCGCCCATCGACATGCCACCCATCGACATGCCGCCCATCGGCATGCCGCCGTGGCCCATCGCGCCCATGGCCCCGCCGCCGGTCAGTTCCGCCAGCACCTCCTGTGGGTCGCGAAACGTGAAATCATGGAGCAGGACGACCGCCTCCTGGACATCCGCGGCAAGGTCTTCGGACGAGCGGACGACGAGCGGCGCGGCCATCAGCAGCTGTTCCTGCAAACCGTGGTGGGAATGCATCCAATGGGTGCCGGGGCGCGGCGCGAAATCGTAGGCGGCCACCGCGCCCGCGGCGATCAACGGCCGACCCTGGCCGGCGACACCGTCCTGAAGATAGTGAGGCGTCTGCCCGTGCCAATGAACGATCGTCGCCTCACCGCTGTCGTTGGCGAGGTTGGCGAGAAACCGCTCGCCGGGATCGAGCGTCAGGCCCGGCTGGTCGTTGGCTCCGCGAATGCCGAAAACCGAGGCCGCCTTGCCGCCGACCTCGATGACCCGCCGCTCGACCGTCAGATCGAGCGGGCGGGCGAGGACGCGGCGCACCGCGCCTGGAACCAGCGTGGAGGCCGCAATGGCAGCCGAGGTGGTCGCGGCCGACCGCAGCAAAGACCGGCGGGAGATAAGGCTGGGCATCGGAAGCGTCCTCCATAGGCGCGGCGAAATCCGGCAATGCCGTCGGATATGGGGAGGCGAAGACCCTTCGCCCAGCGGCCGGGCCAAGTTGTCGCGGACAGACCCTACTCGGCGATCATCGCCTCGAGCGCCAGGCGCTCGCGGATATGCAGGCGCTCGCTCTCGCTCTTCAGTTGCCCGCAGGCGGCCAGGATGTCGCGGCCGCGCGGGGTGCGGATCGGCGAGGCGTAGCCGGCGCGGTTGACCACCTCGGCGAAGCGCTCGATCTGGTCCCAGTCCGAGCACTCGTAGCCGGAGCCCGGCCAGGGATTGAACGGGATCAGGTTGATCTTGGCCGGGATGCCGGCGAGCAGCCGCACCAGTTGGCGGGCGTCGGCGAGCGAATCGTTGACGCCCTTCAGCATCACGTACTCGAAGGTAATGCGCCGCGCGTTGGAGAGGCCGGGGTAGGCGCGGCACGCCTCCAGCAGCTCGGCGATCGGGTACTTCCGGTTGAGCGGCACCAATTCGTTCCGGAGATCGTCGCTGACGGCGTGCAGCGAAACCGCCAGCATAACGCCGATCTCCTCGCCGGCGCGGCGGATCATCGGAACGACGCCGGAGGTCGAGAGCGTGATGCGGCGCTTGGAAAGGCCGATGCCGTCGCCATCGGCGGCGATCAGGAGCGCGTCGCGGACGTTGTCGACGTTGTAGAGCGGCTCGCCCATGCCCATCATGACGACGTTGGAGACGAGGCGGGTGCCCTCGCCGTCGCGGGCCGCGACCTGACCGGGATGGTCCGAGAGGCGATCTCGGGCGAGAAGAATCTGGCCGACGATCTCCTCGGCGGTGAGGTTGCGGACCAGCTTCTGCGTGCCGGTGTGGCAAAACGTGCACGAAAGCGTGCAGCCAACCTGGCTCGACAGGCAGAGCGTACCGCGGCCCGCCTCGGGGATGTAGACGGTCTCGATCTCGACTGGCCGGCCGGCGCCACGCGGCGGGAACCTGAGCAGCCACTTGCGGGTGCCGTCATCGGAGACCTGTTCGGTGACGATCTGGGGGCGGGCGACGCAATAGGCCCGCCCGAGTTCGGTGCGGAGGTCTTTCGACAGGCTCGTCATCGCGTCGAATTGGGTGGCGCCGCGCACGTACAGCCAGTGCCAGATCTGGCGGGCGCGCATGCCGATCTCGCGCGGCGGCAGGCCGATCGCCGCCAGCGCGCCGCCAAGCTCGCCGCGGGTCATCCCGGTCAGCGACGGCCGGGTCAAGGCGGCCGCGGTCGGGGCTCTCGAGGGAGAATCGGCAACGGCGCTCATCGTTCGACCACAACCACCAGAAGCGGCGGGCGACGATCCTGCCGCCCCGACGCGATGGCGCCGTTATAGCGCGTCAGGCGGCTCCGGTCAGTCCAGGCTTATGGGCACTCGGCAGCGAGTTTGTCGAGGGCGGCGGTAACACCCAACAGCGAATAAGTGTCGGTGGCGGTCGTCCCGCGCTTCGATTGACCCTGAACGGTCATCTTCGTAGCCGCCTTCATCGCCGCGATCATCGCCGCCTGCTGTTCGGCCACGGCCCAGGCGGTGTCGCCCTGGCTCTCGCTGGTGAACATCTTGAACTTCTTGCCATCGACCTCGACGGTCACCTCTGAGTTCGGCGCGAACGGGTAGCCGATGATGGTGCTCGCCTCGTCGTGGATGTCCTTGGCCGGGATCGAGGTGATCATGAAGAACGCAGGATCGCGGCCCCTGACCGATTGCGAGTATTTGGAGTCGGTCGGCTGCGAGGCGATGAAGCACAGCTTGCCATCAGCTTCGTTGGAGACGAAGACGTTCCATTGCTTGAACGTGCCGACATTGGTTTGGGCGAAGGCGATCGCGCATCCGCCGATGAGTGCAGCCGCTGCGAGCGTCAAGATAGGTGGTTTCATCGTTCTCCACCGGAGCGTCGATCCGACCGGTTCGGCTTCGATAAGCCTTTATTAAGCTTCGCCGAGCGGAGTTACTATTTCGTGAACCATCCCGCCACAACCGGCCTGGGCGGGGCACTGGTTCGGTCCTGCGAACCGAATACAGCCAAAATCGACAACAATGTGGTCGGCATCGCCTAAACGTCGGCAAGCGCCCTTTGGGCGGCCTTGCGGTGCGCCGGTGTGATGTGGGCGCGCACCATGGCGATCGCGGCGACGAGAACCGTTACGTCGTCGGTGAACCCGAGGCCGACGACGAGGTCGGGCAGCGCGTCGAAGGGCAGGATGAAATAGGCAAGGGCGGCCAGCAATGTCGCCCGGACTCGGGCCGGGCTCGCCGGGTCGAGGGCGCAGAAGTAGGCGGCGACCAGCTCGTCGGCGAAGGGTATTTGCCGGGCCGCCTTGCGAAACGTCGACCAGAATTTTCGGCTGACGCGCTCCGAGCGGGTCGCTTCGTCCTGGGGACCAAGAATCTCGCCGTACAAAACCTCGCCCATGGCATCCCTCCGTTTGGCTCGATCCCGCAACATGGGGCGGCGCGGCGGTCGGGGCAAGCACTGGCTGCGGCAGAGGCGGCGCTGTCAGCCCCGGCCGGCCAACCGGTCCATCGCCTTCGCCAGCGCGACATCGCGCTCGGTCAGCCCGCCGGCATCGTGGGTGGTGAGCGTCACCGTCACGGTCTTGTAAACGTTCAGCCATTCCGGGTGGTGGTTCATTTTCTCGGCGACGAGGGCGGCCCGGGTCATGAAGCCGAAGGCCTCGACAAAGTCGGCGAACGCGTAAGTGCGCACGATCGCGTCGCGGCCATCGACCGGTCGCCATTCGGGGAGCCCGGCGAGCGCTTCTCGACGCTCGCTGCCGGTCAGCCGGTCGGCCATGGCAGGCTGACCCCCGAGGGTGCGGGCTCGCGGTAGAGCGGATAGGTCTCTTCGACCACATATGGCCCACCGCCGGTCGCGTTCCTGGCCGAGAAGAGGACGAAGCGGTCGACCATGAACGGGCCGGCGCGGAAGGCGCCGCGCAGTCCGAGGTATTCGGCGATGGCGTGCTGGCTGACGTTGCGCAGGCGGGCGAGGCTCACGTGCGGCGTGTACTTGCGGCCCTCGGGCGGCAGGCCGAGGCGCTGGCAGATGCGCTCGTGCTCGGCCTGCAGCTCGGTCAAGGGCGGCGCCGGTCCGGCAAGCGCGGCGATGACATGCGGATTGCGGGTGCCCAGCGCGGCGACGCCGACGAGGCTCAGCTCGAACCTGCGGCGGCGGACCCGCGACAATCCTTCGGCGACCGCCTCGGCCTTGATCATGTCGATGTCGCCGATGAAACGCAGGGTCAGATGGTAGTTATCGGTCTCGGTCCAGTGGGCCCGTGGCAGGCCACCGCGCAGATGGGTCATCATCTCGGCGATCGCGGCGGGGATCTCGATGCCGGTGAAGAGGCGTGGCATGGTGTAGGCCCTGCTTGCCGGGAGCCGGTTCGGACTAATTTCGGCTTTGGCGGCGGGATGTAAAGGGTTCGCTAGCGATTTCCGTGTCAGACGGGGACCCGGGCGAGCGGCCTTCGACCCTTGTTTCGTTGCCCGCCTAAGCCCATATTGTGCGGAGATTTGCCGCGGCGAACGCCGTTTGGAAGATCGAGAGAGGACCATTCCATGGCGAACTACGAAAATCAGCCACGCTACGGCGCGACCGTCGCCCGCGGCGTGGCGGGCGCGGTCGACGAGGGCCTCAGGGCCCACATGATCCGCGTCTACAACTACATGACGATCGG
>JBBDMC010000026.1:0-8167 GCA_040878485.1 Bauldia sp.
CGACGGCGATCGACAGCGGCAGCGCCTCGGCGCCGAACACATCGATCAGGTAGCCGACCGGCGTCGAGCCCACCACCGACCCCGCCGAATAGGCCATCGCAAAGCCGGTCGAGATCACCGCCAGCCGGCGGCCGCGGAAATCCTGGCCGATGAGGACGACGCCGAGGGTGTAGATGCCGGCGATGGTGCCGCCGGCGACGAACAGCACCGCCTGGAGGAAGAGGGCGTGGCCCGCCGTCAGCGGCAACGCCAGGCTCGTCAGCGCCGCCACGCTGGTGCAGCCGATGAGGACCACGCGGCGCCCGTAGCGATCTGCCGCCCAGCCGAGGCCGGCGACCAGAACCGCCTCGCCGAGGCTGAACACGGCCACCAGCCTCGCCGCGCCGGCGTCGTCGAGGCCGTGCGCCAGCCCGTAGAGCGGCAGCAGGCTCTGCATGGCGGTCTCGCCGATGCCGCCGAGGAAGGCGGCCGCGACCAACGCGCCGGCGAGTGACAGCGCGAGCTTGAGGCTGCCCTTGCCGCCGCTTTCCTCCTCGTCCTCGTCCTCGCCGCGGGTCGGCCGGATGCTGAGCGCCACGATGACGCCCACGGCGAGCGGCGCCATGGCGACGATCAACGGCAGCGAGCCGGTGACGCCGACGCCGCCGAGCACCAGCGGGCCGATGAACTGGCAGGTTGCGTAGAGCGTTCCCGAGGCGCCGATGATGCGGCCGCGATGGCGGTCGTCGACCACCCCGTTCAGCCAGATCTCGGTCGTCGTCCACAGCGCCGCGAAGCAGGCACCCATCACGAAGCGGGCGGCGAACCAGACGATCAGGTGGTCGGCGACGAGGATCGCCGCGAACGAGGCCAGCGACACGGCAAACAGCGCCGCTACCAGCCGCCTCACCCCCAAGAACTCGATGGCGCGCGGCAACAGCGGGCCGACGATCAGGATGCCGGCCCCGGCGAGCGAGGCGTTGAGGCCGATCAGCCAGTTCGCCAGCTCACGCTTTTCCAGCGCCAGCGAGAAGAACGGATAGCTGTAGCCGTAGAGCAGTGCCTCGGCGCCGATCAGCGACAGGACGCCGGCCACCCGCCACACCCGCATCGGCGGCCTCAGATGACGCAATTGGGCTCCTCGCACCAGCACCTGATTCCCTGCGGCACCAGGTTGAAGGTTCGGTAGTCGGCGGTGATCTCCTCGCCGGGTTCGATGTCGCGGCCGGCGTAAACGTAGAGCTGGTCGACCACCCGGGCGTTCGGCCGGCAGCTGTGGTTGAGGTAGTCGACGCCCTCCGGCTCCCACATCGGCAACAGGCAGAGCAGCTTGGAGCCCTCGACCTTCAGGTGGACCGACTGGCGCCACCAGTAGTCGTCGAGCGACGCGCGATCGTTGAGATCGACGACGATCGACTTGCCGTCGAAGAAGCCGAGCAGGGTTTCCTTGGCGATCGGCTGGATTGCGTAGATGGCCTTGTGATCTGGCCGGATCGTGCGCACCTCGACCAGATCAAAGTTGGTGTAGCTCATCGATCAGGTCTTCGCCGTCGAAAACCGGGACCCCGCCCGACTGCCCGTCCCTGCCGGGAACGTACGGCTTTCCGTCGAAAAGGGTGGCCGACCATTTCGCCGTCAGCCGCGCGGCGTAGACGATCGGCATCTCGTGTAGATGGGGGCACTTCTTCAGCTCGCCGAACACCGGGTCGTTGTGAGCGGCGACCCAATGCCGGCGATCCTCGGTCAGATGAACGCCGCGCGACGGGTCGACGGTGATCTGGCTGTAGTTGTGGATGGTCGTCGCCGACATGTTCTGCCAGGCGACCACGCACTTGCGGAACAGCAGCTCGACCGCGTCGCGGTCGTGGGTCATCTCGAAGGGTGGGCGGTCCCACGCCTTCATCGCTTGGTCGTGCACCAGGCGGGCGAAGGCGAAGGCATCGGATGTGGTGTTGACCGCCGTGAACGGCGCCCCGAGCGAAGGGTCGTAGAGCGGGTCGCGGGGATTGGCGGCGTTGCGGCAGAAGGCGACGGTGAAGAATTCGTAGGCGGTGTCCTTGCCGGTCACCGGGCAGCGGACTTCGATCGGCGTGGCGAGCGTAGCGCCGTTGATCAGGCTGGCGTCGTCGTCGCTGAGCCCGGCTTCACGCATCGCCCTGCCGAGCAGGCGAAGTTCGGCCTCGGCGGTGGCCGCCAGCGCCTCGTCATGGACGAACAGGGCAAGAAACCCGGTCTTGTTGCCCTGCCGGACCTCGCGGCGGAATTGGACGAGCGCTTCTGCGTATTCCCTGCCGTCGCTAAAGCGGACGACGAGGTACCGCCCGAGCTTGAACTCGCGCAGCCCGGCGGTACAGTGCAGACCGCTGTCGAGCCACGCGTTCAAGGCCTGTGGCTGAACGTTGTGGACTGGACACTGGCTCGGCGCCGCGCCGCCCGAGCGAGGCTTGGCCGTTGCAGGCGCCGGCGTGGAAAACGCCCGCCCCGCAGCCCCTGCGAGACCCATCCCCTGCCTCCTCGCACGCATACGCACTTCCACATCCGCCGCTTGGAACTAAGCGATCCGATTCACCATTTGTCAACCATTGGCTGTACCGGCCGGCCAGGTCTCGGGTCCCGACCGTCGAAAAATTCACCATATCGAACAAAGCATTAACCATAACAGTCGAGAGTCCGGGCAGCCGGCTACTCGGATCGGCACGGGTCGGTCGTTGGCAAGGCGGGAGGCCCGCCGCGCTTGGGCCGGCCAAGCGGCTGATTTCAAACGGGGAACCGCCGGCCCGACCGACCGCAACGCATCCGATTCGCGGCGTCCCCGGCATCGCCGCGCTCATGCTTAACCGGCGGTGAGCGACCTTTTAAGCCAACCGCAATCCCTCTGCTCTATAGCCTGCGGTTCGAGCTTCAGGATGGTCCCCAGAGGGCGCCGAGCGAAATGCCCAAAGCAATTACCGGCCGCATCACCCTCAACCTGATCGCCGGAATCGTGATCACGGTGGCGACCGTTGGCATCACGATTTCCTGGATGGCGCAGAAGCACAACGAGCAGGCAGCCCGCAGCACCGAAACCATGGTGGTCGGCGGCCTCAAGTCGATGGGCAGGCGCCTGGCCCAGCTCGCCAACGACTACGGCTGGTGGGAGGAAGCCTACGACGCTTACCTGCGGACCGACGCCGAGTGGATTGAGGCCAACATCGGCACCGGCATCACCGATACCGCCATCGCCGATCTTCTGGTGATCGTCTCGCCCGAGGGCAAGATCGACTACGGCTGGCTGACCGAGGAGACCGACGACACCATCGACGACATCGTCACGCCCAAGATTCTGGCCAAGGTCCAGGCGATCGCCGATCGGTTGGAGGTCGACAACTTCGCCGGCGTCAGCGGTCTCTATTTCGACACGCAGTCCGACCCGATGATGATCGCCGTCTCGCACGTGGCGCCGGTTTCGCGCGCCGAGGAGACCGAGGCCCACGATCTGCCGATCATCGTCTTCGCCCAGTATCTCGATGACGACCGACTGAGCGAGTTGGGCAAGGGATACCTGATCGACGACCTGCATTTCATCCGTGCCGCCGACGAGCCGACTGACGAATTGACCATTGCCGACCTCGCCGGCACCCCGCTCGGCCACTTCGCCTGGACGCCGCCGAAGCCCGGCGACGCGCTCTTGCGCAGCGCCTTGGCGCCGATCGCCATCGCGTTGTTCCTGTTCTGCGTCGTCGCGCTGACCACCGCCTTCCGCGCCCGCAAGATCGCCATCGCCCTCGGTGACAGCGAGAAGGAGGCGGTGATCGCCGCGCGCACCGACTCGATGACCGGATTGATGAACCGCACCGGCTTCCTCGAGCGGATCGAATCGGAGGGCTACACCGAAGCCTGTCGCCACGGTGAGCTCGCCGTCATCTATCTCGATATCAACGGCTTCAAGACGGTCAACGATTCGATCGGTCACAACGGCGGCGACGAGCTGGTCAAGGCGCTCGCCCTACGCGTCACCTCGGTGCTGCCGCCGGCCGCGGTGTTCGCCAGGATCGGCGGCGACGAGTTTGCCGTGGCGGTGGACGGCCCCGACGCCAGTGCCGCCGCGGCGACCACCGCCTCGCACATCGTTCATTCGCTCGACGATCCCTTCACCATCCACGGGTTCGAATTCCACGTCACCGCGTCGGTTGGCTACGCCGTCGCCGACGACCCGGTCGTGACCACGGTCGAGATCGTCCGGCGCGCCGATCTTGCCATGTACCAGGCCAAGAACGGCGCCGAACGCGAGCCGATTGCCTACCATCCGACCATGGAGACCGGGGCTCTGGAGAAGAAGCAGATCGAAGCCGGCCTCCGCCGGGCGATCGAAAACGAGGAGTTCAAGGTCTTCTATCAGCCGATCGTGCGCGCCGCCGATCTGCGGATCGTCGCCCTCGAGGCGCTGGTGCGCTGGACCTCGCACGAGTTCGGCAACGTCTCACCGGGGCTCTTCATCCCGGTGGCCGAAGAGACCGGCTTGATCCATGACGTCGGCCGCCTGGTGGTTCATCGCGCCTGCGCCGATCTCAAGCGCTGGCCTGGCCTCAAGATGGCGCTCAACATCTCGCCGGTTCAGCTCCGCGATCCCAACTTCGCCGACGATCTGGTGACCATCGTCAGGGGCTACGATCTCGATCCCGGCCAATTCGAGCTGGAGCTGACCGAAGGCATCCTGGTCACCAATCCGACGATCGCCAAGCGCAAGCTGGCCATGCTCAAGGATTTCGGCTTCTCGCTGGCGCTCGACGACTTCGGCACCGGGTTTTCCTCGATCGGCTACCTGCGCCAGTTCCCCTTCGACATCCTCAAGGTCGACCGCTCCTTCGTCCGCGACATCGGCATGAGCACCACCGCCAACGCGCTGATCCAGTCGTTGGTGTCGCTCGGCGACGCGCTCGATCTGTCGGTGATCGCCGAGGGCATCGAGAACGAGGAACAGCTGCGCCTGCTGCGGCTCGTCCAGTGCGAGTTCGTACAGGGCTTCCTCATCAGCCGGCCGCTTCCGGCCGAGGGGATCGATGCGCTGCTGGCGTCCCTCGATGGCGAGGCTCACCGGCGCGCCGGCCAAACCCCGGCGGCGGCGGTTGCCGGGGCCGCCTGAAGCGCTCGGGCCCGTGCCGCGGATGGTCAGACACCCGCGGTTAACCAGCAAAGCCCCGCCGGCTTGCCACTTCATTCGCCATTAATTCAAACTGCAGAATGTCGAACGCGAGCCGACGGCCTCACATCGGATGTTTCATTTGAAGCGACCCACCATCCATCTTTCGTTGATCGTCGCTCTTCCCGCGGCGCTCATTCTCGCCGGCGCCTTCGGGACGGTGCTGCTTTCGCTGAGCGAGATGGCCGGAACCGTCAACCGCATCGAGCAAACTCTCACCAAACGCTCGGCCGAAGCCGCGGTCAACGCGGTCGTCGCACGAATGGCCGAGACCCACGGCGACTACGCCGAGTGGGACGACGCCGCGCGCAAGCTGTATGGCGTGATCGATCAACGTTTCGTCGACGAGAACTTCGTCTCATCGACCATGGAACCGGTGTTTTTCGACACCGTCTATCTGATCGACGAGCAAGGCCGCGACCTATTCGCCTATCGCGACGGCGAGTCGGTCGCGATCCCGTCGGCTCAGGCTTTCGGGCCGGTATTGGCCGACATGATCGCCGAGCTTCCGGCCGAGAGCGGCGCCTACGACGTGCGGGCGGGTCTCGTCAAGACCAGGTGGGGCCTGGCGGTCATGGCGGTCGGCCCGGTGGTGCCGTTTTTGGAGAATTTTAGTCCGCCTTCGCCCGAGCCGCGTTATCTCGTTCTGAGCAAGGCTTTCGACGCCCAGGCGGTGAGCCGGCTCGGCGACGACTATGTCATCGACGGACTCGCTTTGGCCGAACCGTCCGTCGTCACCGACGCCGCGATCGATTTGACCGGCCCCGACGGCAACACGGTGGCGGCGCTCACCTGGTCGCCCCGCCAACTCGGCAGCCGCGCTCACGCGCGGGTCAGCCCGCCGGCCTTGGCCATGCTGGCCCTGCTCGGCACGACGCTGGTGCTGCTGATTGTCATCGCGCTGCGGGGGATTGCCAAGGTCCAGAGAGGCGAGGCCCAGGCCCGCTTTGCCGCGACCCATGACCCACTCACCGGCCTGCCCAACCGCACCGTTCTGGTCCAGGCACTCGAGACCGCAATCCCTGCAACCCGGCGCGGCCGCAGCCCCGTTGCCGTGGTCTACCTCGACCTCGACGGTTTCAAGGAGGTCAACGACACCTACGGTCACGGCGCCGGCGATCACCTGCTTCGCAAGGTCTCGGCCGGCTTCAGCGGGCTGTGCGGCAAACACCTGCTGGTCAGGGTCGGCGGCGACGAATTCGCAGTCGTCGTCGCGCAGGACGATGCGGCGCGGATCGCCGCCGACGTCGGCGAGCAACTGGTGCGTTACTTTGCCCGCCCGTTCGACGTCGAGGGCCACCCGATCACGATCGGCGCCAGCGTCGGCATCGCGGTGGTCGATTCCATCGGCCTCTCGGTCGAGGAGGTCCTGCGCCGCGCCGACGTGGCGATGTACCTGGCGAAACATCAGGGCCGCAACCGCGTCTGCGTCTTCGACCGGTCGCTGGACGCTACGCGCCTGAAGCGCACGGCGATTGCCACCGACCTGCGGCGCGCCCTGGCCGCCGACGAACTGACCCTTGCCTACCAGCCGATCTATGACGCTCGCGGCAGCGTCGTCGTCGGCGTCGAGGCGCTGCTGCGTTGGCCGCGCCCCGACCGCGATCCGATCCCGCCCGGCGAGTTCATCCCGATCGCCGAGGAGACCGGGCTGATCGACGAACTCGGCGCCTGGACGCTGAGACGGGCCTGCCGCGATGCACTGGCCTGGCCCGGCATCAAGGTTTCGGTCAACGTCTCGCCGGCGCAGTTCCACAACCAGGATTTCGGCGCCGTGGTTTCGGCGATCCTCGCCGAGGTCGGATTGTCGCCGAAGCGGCTTGAGATCGAGGTGACCGAAACCTACTTCACGGCGCACCCCGAACAGGCCCGCGCGGCGATCGACGCCGTCCGCAAGCTCGGTGTGGTCGTCGCCCTCGACGATTTCGGCACCGGCTATTCGAGCATCGGCTACCTCAGGCGTTTCGCCTTCGACAAGCTCAAGCTCGACCGCACCCTGATCGCTGGTATCGATACCGACCGGCATGCCCAGCAGCTGGTCCAGGCGACCATCGCGCTCGCCGACGCCCTCAATCTGACGGTGACCGCCGAGGGGGTCGAGACCGAGGGCGAGGCGGCGTTGCTGAGGCTTGCCGGCTGCGACGAGTTTCAGGGCTACTTCTTCGGCGCCCCGTGCCCGGCGGCCGAGATCACCGCGCTGCTCGCCGGCACCCCCCGCCGCGACGCGCCGGTCTCGCTCGCCCGGTCGGCCTGACCGCCACACGGCGTTCGCCGTCGCACTGGACATCCACCGCCGGCCGGTCCATCTCAGCCCCATGGCCGCCTATCACCACCGCATTGCCATCGCGCCGATGATGGACTGCACCGATCGCCACTGCCGGGTTTTCCACCGGCGGCTGACGAAGCGGGCGCTGTTGCACACCGAGATGATCGTCGCCGACGCCATCCTGCATGGCGATCGCGACCGCCTGCTCGCCCTGTCCGACGAGGAACACCCGGTTGCCATTCAGCTCGGCGGCTCCGTTCCGGCGAAACTCGCCGCCGCCGCCGCGATCGCCGCCGACTACGGCTATGACGAGATCAACCTCAACGTCGGCTGCCCGTCGGACCGCGTCCGTTCCGGCACCTTCGGTGCCTGCCTCATGCGGACGCCCGATCGGGTGGGCGAGATGGTCGCGGCGATCAAGGCGGCCGTCGAGCTGCCGGTCACCGTCAAGTGCCGGCTGGGCGTCGACGAGCAGGACGTCGATGCGGCGCTGTCGGCGCTGGCCGGCGCGGTGACCGCGAGCGGGGCCGACGCCATCTGGGTCCACGCCCGCAAGGCCTGGCTCTCGGGCCTGAGCCCGAAGGAGAACCGCGACGTGCCGCCGCTCGACTACGCCCCGGTCCGCGCCCTGAAGCGACGCGCGCCAGAGCGCTTCGTCGGCGTCAACCGCGGCATCGCTTCGCTCGACCAGGCCGCGCGTCACCTGACGACAGTGGACGGCGTGATGTTCGGCCGCGCCGCCT
>JBBDMC010000027.1:0-8112 GCA_040878485.1 Bauldia sp.
CGGCGTAGAGGGAGGGGGCGTGGCGCCCAGGCTTGGCGCCCCTGGTCAGGCCGCCCGAAGCGGCCTGATCCTGCGTCGCGCTTCGGACCAGCCTGCGGCGCGGGCGCGCCTGAGGTCGTAGCCCGCTTGCAGGTTGAGCCACATCTCCGCGCTTGTTCCGAAATACTGGCCGAGCCTCAAGGCCGTATCGGCGGTCACCGTCCGCCTTCCCTTTACGATTTCCGCCACTCGACTAACCGGAATGTCGATGTCGCGGGCGAGGCGGTTCTGGCTGATGCCGAGCGGCCTCAGGAATTCTTCCAGGAGAATCTCGCCGGGCGGTATTGGGTCGAGCGTCTTGGCCATGAATGTCATCCCTTCAGTCATAGTCGCCGATCTTTGGGCGCCTTGCTGATGTCGATCTTCTTGGGCATGCGGCGGGTCCATCGTTTGTAGGATGGGTTGAGCGCAGCCAAACCCATCGTCCAGTGCCGCGGCTTGCCTGATGGGTTTGGCTCCGCTCAACCAAACCTAAGCAAGCACTCTCTCACACGTTAAGCAGCAGGTATTCCCGCTCCCACGGGCTGATCACTTCCATGAAGGTCTCGAACTCGGCCTTCTTGATCGCCCGGTAGGTCGAAACGAAGCCCCTGCCGAAAATCTCGCCCAGCTCGTCGCACTCCTCGAACATCGCCACCGCCTCGAGCAGGCCCCGCGGCAGCGCGATCTCCTCCTCGTTGGCCGCCCCGGTCACCGGGTCGGAGACCATCAGCCCCTCGATCATGCCGAGATAGCCGCAGGCAAGCGACGCGGCGATGGCGAGATAGGGGTTGGCGTCGGAGGAGGGGATGCGATTCTCGATCCGCCGCGACTCGGGTTTCGAGTTCGGCACCCGCAGGCCGACGGTGCGGTTGTCGTAGCCCCACATGGTGTTGACTGGCGCCGAGCCGGAGCGGATCAGGCGCCGGTAGGAGTTGACGTAGGGCGCCAGCATGCAGGTCACCGCTGGCAGATACTTCTGCGAGCCGCCGATGAAGGCGAAGAACTCCGGCGTCGGGTCGCCGGCGTTGTCGGAGAAGATGTTGAGGCCGGTCTTGGCATCGAGCACCGACTGGTGGATGTGCATGGCCGAGCCCGGCTCGCTGGTCATCGGCTTGGCCATGAAGGTTGCGTACATGTCGTGGCGCAGCGCCGCCTCGCGGATCGTGCGTTTGAACTGAAACACCTGGTCGGCCAGCATCAGCGGCTCGCCGTGGCGCAGGTTGATCTCCATTTGCGCCGCGCCTTCCTCGTGGATCAGCGTGTCGATTTCGAGTTCCTGCGCCTCGGAGAAGTCGTAGATGTCGTCGAACAGGTCGTCGAACTCGTTCACCGCCGCGATCGAATAGGACTGCCGCGCTGACTCGGGCCGCCCCGATCGGCCGCTCGGCGGTTCCAGCGGATAGTCGGGATCCTTGTTGGGCTTGACCAGGTAGAACTCAATCTCCGGCGCCACCACCGGCTTCCAGCCGCGGTTTTCATAGAGCTCGACGATCCGCCGCAGCACCTGGCGCGGCGCGATCTCTAGCGGCCGCCCGTCGGCGTGGTAGGCGTCGTGAATGAGCTGCGCCGTCGGGTCGCTCTCCCACGGCACCACGGCAAGCGTCGAGAAATCCGGTTCGAGCAGCACGTCGCGGTCGGCGCCGTCGTTGACGAACGACGGGTCGTCGTTCGGCCAGTCGCCGGCGATCGTCTGGGTGAAGATCGACCCCGGCATCGACATCGTCGGTCCGGCGAGGAACTTGGAGACCGGCATCATCTTGCCGCGGGCGACGCCGGCCTGGTCCGGCACCACGCACTCGATGTCCTCGATTCGCCTTTCCGCCAGCCACTCGCGCGCCGCCTCGAGCGAAGCGACGCCGCGCGTCCGTTTGACCGCCTTCCGGGAGCTCCTTTTCTGGGCCACGTTCTCACCGTCGTCCACCGCGGAAAATGGCCGAATCCCCGAGATTCGCGCGCTGATTCGCCGCCTGGGATCGCTGTTGCCTGGAGTGTGCTCGCTGCTGTCACGGCCGGCAACGGGGTGCCCGCCGCTGCGGACATTCATAGCACGACTGGACACAAACCCGGTTGTCGTCCGCCGGGATCAACCTTAACGTTGGGAGAGCGGCTTGCCCGGAAAGAGCCGTTCGGCGAGGTTTTCGCCGACCGCCCGGCGAAAAGGAGAACGAAATGCGAACACCCTTTGGCAGCCTTCTGGCCATCGCCCTCCTCGGCACGACGGCGGCCCTCGCCGAGGACAAGGTGGTCAACGTCTACAACTGGTCCGACTACATGGACGAGGAGGTTCTGGCCGCCTTCACCGAGGAAACCGGCATCGCGGTCAACTTCGACACCTACGATAACAACGACATCGTCGAGACCAAGCTGCTTGCCGGCGGCTCCGGCTACGACATCGCCGTCCCCACCGACGCCAACATGTCGCGCGAGATCAAGGCCGGCACGCTGATGAAGCTCGACAAGTCGAAGCTGCCCAATCTCGTCCACATGTGGCCGCTGATCATGGACCGCCTCGCCGCCTACGACCCCGGCAACGAGTATGCGGTCAACTACATGTGGGGGACCACCGGGCTCGGCGTCAACGTCGACAAGGTCAAGGAGCGGCTGGGCGATATTCCGCTCAACACCTGGGATATCTTGTTCAAGCCTGAAAACGCCGCCAAGCTCGCCGACTGCGGCATCCACGTCATGGATGCGCCCGAGGACGTCATCCAGTCGGCGCTCAACTACGTCGGCATCAACCCGGATTCCAAGGACACCGCCGACATCGAGAAGGCGGGCGCCATGCTCCAGGCGATCCGACCCTACATCCAGAAATTCCATTCCTCCGAGTACATCAACGCGCTCGCCAACGGTGACATCTGCCTGGCCGTCGGCTACTCCGGCGACATCCTGCAGGCGCGCGACCGTGCCGCCGAGGCCGACAACGGCGTCAACATCGAGTATCTCATCCCCAAGGAAGGCGGGCTGATGTGGTTCGACTCGTTCGTCATCCCGGTCGACGCTCCCCACCCCGAGGCGGCGCACGCCTTCATCGACTACATGATGCGCCCGGAGATCGCCGCCCAGAACTCCAACTACGTCTACTACGCCAACGGCAACAAGGACTCACAGCCGCTGTTGGCCGACGACGTGATCGGCGACCCGGCGATCTACCCCGACGAGGAGACGCTCGGGCGGCTGTTCACCTCGACCACCTACGAGCCCAAGGTTCAGCGGGTCATCACGCGCCTCTGGACGAATCTCAAGGCCGGCGGCTAGATTTTGGATCGCCGGGGTCCGGCCGGGCGGTCGGACCCCGGCGGCGGAGGGGCGATGGCGGGCAGGTCGCTGGGGGCGGTGAGGCGGAAGTTCGCGCCGTGGGAGGATGCCGGCGCCAAGCCGTTCATCGAGTTCCGCAACGTCACCAAGCGATTCGGCGATTTCACCGCCGTCGACGACATCAGCCTCGGCATCTACGAGCGCGAGTTCTTCGCCCTGCTCGGGCCCTCCGGCTGCGGCAAGACCACCCTCATGCGCATGGTCGCCGGCTTCGATGAGCCGACCTCGGGCCAGGTCTTGCTCGACGGCCAGGACCTCGCCGGCATCCCGCCCTACCGACGGCCCTCCAACATGATGTTCCAGTCCTACGCCCTCTTCCCGCACATGACGGTCGAGGCCAACGTCGCCTTCGGCCTCAAGCAGGCGGGCATGCCGAAGCCCGAGATCGCCGCCCGCGTCGAGGAGATGCTGACGCTGGTCAAGCTGACGCCGTTCGCCAAGCGCAAGCCGCACCAGCTCTCCGGCGGTCAGAAGCAGCGCGTCGCGCTCGCCCGCTCGCTCGCCAAGAAGCCGAAGGTTCTGTTGCTCGACGAGCCGTTGGGGGCCCTCGACAAGAAGCTGCGCGAGGAGACCCAGTTCGAGCTCACCGACCTGCAGCAGAAGCTCGGGCTGACGTTCGTCATCGTCACCCACGACCAGGAAGAGGCGATGACGGTGGCCGACCGCATCGCCGTCATGGACCACGGCCGCGTCGTCCAGGTGGCGAGCCCTGCCGAGATCTACGAGCAGCCCAACTCGCGCTATGTCGCCGACTTCATCGGCGACATCAACCTCATCGAGGGTCGCATCACCGGGTTGAGCGACGCCTCGGTGCGCATGGCCTGCGGCGACACCGGCGCCAACGTCTTCGTCGAGCAGACGGTTGACGCCAAGGTCGGCGATGCCGCGTGGTTCGCCATCCGGCCGGAGAAGGTCGCCATCGCCGTCAACCGCCCCGCCGACGTTACCGTCAACACCGTCGCCGGCGAGGTGTGGGACATCGGCTATCTCGGCGACGTGTCGATCTACCACGTGCGGCTGGAGACCGGCGTCACCGTCAAGGCGACGTCCGCCAATCGCACCCGGCTGGTCGAGCGGCCGATCACCTGGGACGACAAGGTCTGGCTGTCGTGGTCGCGCGACGCCGGCATTGTCCTGACCAAATAGGCCGGCGGGGACGGGGGATGGCTGAGGAACCCAGGGCGCGACGCGGCTCGGCCGGCTGGCTCGTCGTCCTCATCCCCTACGTTTGGCTGCTCTTTCTCTTCCTCATCCCCTTCCTGATCGTCATCAAGATCTCGTTCTCGACGGCGGCGAGCGCGTCGCCGCCCTATACCCCGGCCTTCGATTTTGACGCCGGCTTCTCGGCGCTGATCGCGCAGGTCAAGGAGTTCACCTTCGACAACTACCTGTGGCTCACCGAGGACTACCTCTACACCCGCGCCTACCTGTCGAGCCTGCTGATCGCCTTTGTCTCGACCGTCCTCATCCTCCTCGTCGGCTATCCCATCGCCTACGGCATGGCGCGCGCGCCGAGGGCCTGGCGGCCGACGCTCTTGATGCTGGTCATCCTGCCGTTCTGGACCTCGTTTCTCATCCGCGTCTACGCCTGGATCGGCATCCTCAAGAAAGAGGGCCTGCTCAACCAGGCGCTGCTGTGGATCGGCGTTATCGACGAGCCGCTGACCATCCTCAACACCAACTGGGCGGTCTACATCGGCATCGTCTATTCCTACCTGCCGTTCATGGTCCTGCCGCTCTACGCCTCGCTCGAGCGCATGGACCAGTCGCTGTTGGAGGCCGCCGCCGATCTCGGCTCGCCGCCGGTCCGCGCCTTCTGGCAGATCACCTTTCCGCTGTCGCTGCCTGGCGTCGTCGCCGGCTGCTTCCTGGTTTTCATCCCGGTGACCGGCGAGTTCGTCATCCCCGACCTGCTCGGCGGGTCGAGCACGCTGATGATCGGCAAGACGCTGTGGACCGAGTTCTTCAACAACCGCGACTGGCCGTTGTCCTCGGCCGTCGCCGTCATCCTCTTGCTGATTCTGGTGGTGCCGATCGTCGTCTTCCAGAACCAGGAGCAGATTCGGTCGGAGAGGGAAGGCCGATGAACCAGCGCACCTCGTGGTTCAACGTCGTCTCGGTGACCCTCGGTTTCGCCTTCCTCTACCTGCCGATCCTGCTCCTCGTGATCTATTCCTTCAATGAATCGAAGCTGGTCACAGTCTGGGGCGGCTTCTCGACCAAATGGTACGTCGAGCTGATGAGCAACCAGGCCCTCCTCGGTGCCGCCTGGGTGACGCTGCGGGTGGCGCTGATTTCGGCCACCGTCGCCACCGTCCTCGGCACGCTCGCCGCCGTCACCCTGGTGCGCTTCGGCCGCTTCAAGGGTCGCTCGCTGTTCGCCGGCATGATCTACGCGCCGCTGGTGATGCCCGACGTCATCACCGGCCTGTCGCTGCTGTTGCTGTTCGTCGCCGTCGGTCTCGCTCGCGGTTTCTGGACCATCGTGCTTGCCCACATCACCTTTTCGATGTGCTTCGTCGCCGTGGTCGTCCAGTCGCGGCTGGTCACCTTCGACCGCAGTCTCGAGGAGGCCGCCGAGGATCTCGGCTGTCCGCCGTTCAAGACCTTCATGGTGATCACCCTGCCGATCATTCTGCCGGCGGTGGTCGCCGGCTGGATGCTCGCCTTCACCCTGTCGCTCGACGATCTGGTGATTGCCTCGTTCACCACCGGCCCCGGCGCCACCACGCTGCCGATGCGCATCTACAGCCAGGTCCGCCTCGGCGTCACGCCGGAGATCAACGCGGTGTGCACCATCCTCATCGGTTTGGTCACCGCCGGCGTCGTCGCCGCCTCGCTCGTCACCAAGCGCCGCGAGGTCGAACGTCAACGCGCCGAGCGGCTGGCCGCCGCCGCACCGTAGGGCCGGCGCGCCCTGGGTCTTTTCTACGGGAACAGCCCGTGCGGCGGTTTGATGTGACGGCGGACGTCGGGCGGCGCGTCGGCGAGCGCCCCGGCGACCAGGTCCTGCCCCGCCTGCTGCAGCGCGTTGGTCTTCTCCCGCATGTCGTTGAACGCCGCCTCAAGCACCGCCCGGTCGAGCGGCTCGCTCCGCATCGCCTCGAACATCCGGTCGCGCGCCCGCTTGAGCTCCTCGAACCTTTCGCGCAGTTGGTGGCGCTCGCCGAGCGCCTTGTCGGTGATCGTCCGCCTGATCTCCGGCGGGAAGGCGTGGATGCCCATGGCCACGATGCGCTCGATCTCATCGCCCGCCCGCGGACCGGCGATCCGCGCCGCCACGAAACCGGCGATGAGCAGGTTGAGCGCCAGCGACACGAACAGGACCGCCAGCACGGTGATCGCGAAAGGACCGCGAAGGGTCATAGCACGCCTCCCTCTGGGTCGTCGGTGACGGTGGCGGAGTCGGCGCTGGTCCCGAACATCAGTCCGGCGAAGGCGTCCTCGCCCTGATCGGCCGGCAGCGCGACCCCGGCGACGAAACCGGCGACGAGAAACGCCGCCAGCGCCGTGCTCGCCCAGGCGAACAGCCGCCCGGTCGGGCGCACGGTCAAGTCATGGGGGGTGCCGTTGCCGATGCCGGCAATGATCCGGCCGAGCATCGCCGAGCCGACCGGCTGCGGCGCCGCGATCGCCGCCAGCATGCCGTCGAGCCGGCGCGCCGCGCCCAGCATGGCGGCCGCCGCCTCGTCGTCCGCGACGAGGGCCTCGGCCTCGCCGCGCAGCTCGTCCGGCCACCGCTTGAGGTCGCCGCCGTAACGGCTCAGCCCCTCCTCGAAACTTTGCCTGTTCATCCTTCAGCCCTCCCATTCGTCTGGCGGAGCTCTAGCCGCGTCCTCAGCCTCCGCCGTGCCCTGACTAGAAGTTGCTCGACCGCGCCGACCGACAGCCCCATCGCCTCGGCGATCTCGGAGTTCGACCGCTCGCCGCTTGCCGCCAGCACAATCGCCGCGCGTTGACGCGGCGGCAGCTCGCCGATGTCGTGCTTGACCGCGGCAAGCTCGCCTCCCGCCGCCAGGCGCTGGTCGGCCGGCGGGTCGGGGTCCGCCACCTCGGCCGCATCCTCCAGGCCGAAGAAGCTGCGCACCCGCCGCCGGCGGCTTGCGTCGATCGCTCGGTTCATCGTCATCCTTACCAGGTAGGCGGCGAGCGGCGGGCCGTCCGGGCGCCAGCGTTTGGCGTTGCGCCACAGGCTCCAGAACGTCTCCTGGACGATGTCGTCGGCCTCCGCCGCGCCGCCGCTGAAGCCGAGCGCCAGCGCCCTCAGCCGCCCGCCGTGTCGCCGGACGATCTCGGTGAACGCCCGTTCGTCGCCGGCGACGATCCGTTCGACGAGGGCCTCGTCCGTTGCCTGGTCCGTCGCAGAGACCCTCACACCCGAGCCGCTCGCTCCACCGATCCGAACGCCGCCCGGCGCCGCCCGCGCTTTGTTGCGCGGCAGAAGCGCCGGGGCAAGCGTCATCAGCGAATCCATCGATTCACCTCCGCCTGCCCCGGCATTGGGCGTTACCGCCCGGGCCCGGTTCCCGGACCCATCGGCGCCGCCGCCGCGAATTCTTCGCGCGAGATGACGCCGTCGCCGTTGGCGTCGAGCGTGGCGAAGTCATGCAGTTGCAGGCGCATCGGACCCTGGCCGAGACCAGGCCCGGCGCCCGGACCCATCATCGTGCCCGGACCTTGCCCGGCGCCGGGACCCATCATCGTGCCCCGACCTTGACTGGCGCCCGGGCCCATCATTTGGTGATGGGGGCCGTCGTCGCCGTGCGGGCCCAT
>JBBDMC010000028.1:0-8100 GCA_040878485.1 Bauldia sp.
AGAAGATGCTGACGGCGACGCTGAGGGCGCTCGAGCGCGACGGGTTCGTCGACCGCACCGTCTACCCGACGGTGCCGCCGCGGGTCGACTACGCGCTGACCGGGCTCGGGCGCGACCTCCTGAGGCCAGTGTCGGATTTGGCCGACTGGGCGGCGAAGAACACAGAACGGATCGAGCGGGCGCGGAACCGATTCGACGGGAGTGCCGCGGCCCGTGGCGGCGCGGGCAGTCGCGCGGCCTAGCGTGCCGTCGCCTCGCCGCCGACGCGCTGCGCCAAGGCCGCCTCCATGAACGGCAGCAGGTCGCCGTTCAGAACGTCCTGCGGACTCGTGCTTTCGACGCCGGTGCGCAGGTCCTTCACGAGCTGGTAGGGCTGGAGAACGTAGCTGCGGATCTGGTGGCCCCAGCCGATGTCGGTCTTGGCTGAGGCGGCGGCCTCGGCGGCAACCTCGCGCTTTTCGAGTTCCGCCTCGTAGATACGGGCGCGCAGCATCTTCCATGCCGTCGCCCGGTTCTTGTGCTGCGAGCGCTCGTTCTGGCACTGGACGACGATGCCGGTCGGGAGGTGGGTCATCCTGACCGCCGAATCGGTGGTGTTGACGTGCTGGCCGCCGGCGCCCGAGGCGCGATAGGTGTCGACACGGACGTCGGCGTCGTTGATGTCGACGGCGATGGTGTCGTCAACCACCGGGTAGACCCAGACGCTGGCGAACGAGGTATGGCGGCGGCCGGCGCTGTCGAACGGCGAGATGCGCACCAGGCGGTGGACGCCCGATTCGGTCTTCAGCCAGCCGTAGGCGCTCGGGCCCTTGATCAGCAGCGTCGCCGACTTGATGCCGGCCTCCTCGCCGTCGTGGACCTCCAACGTCTCGACCTTGTACTCGCTCTGCTCGGCCCAGCGGGCGTACATGCGCATCAGCATCGCCGCCCAGTCCTGGCTTTCGGTGCCGCCGGCGCCGGCATGGACCTCGAGATAGGCGTCGTTGCCATCGGCCTCACCGGAGAGCATCGCCTCGATCTGGCGGCGCTCGGCCTCGACCTTGAGAGCGCGAAGCGCCTGTTCGGCCTCGGCGACCACCGCTCGGTCGCCCTCCGCTTCGCCGAGCTCGATCAACTCGGATTGGTCGCTGAGTTCCTTCTCCAGCCGCTCGATGGCGGCGATTGCGTCGGCAAGCCGCTGGCGCTCGCGCATGACATTCTGGGCGCGCGCCGAATCCTTCCAGAGGTCGGGGTCCTCCGCCGCCGCATTCAGCTCGGCCAGGCGCGCCTTCGCCCGGTCGAGGTCAAAGATGCCCCCTCAGCAGGGCGAGCGCCTGCTTGATCTCGTCGACGATGGTGGCGATTTCGGTGCGCATGGGAACCTCGTGAGTGCGGTGTCGATATAGGTTTGCGTAAGCCAAGTGCACAAGAATTCACATTACTGTTGATTTTCACACAAGAGTGGAATAAACGATTCCATGAACGCTCAGCAGCTACGCCGGTACCTTGCGGGACGTGGTTGCAGATTCGAAATGCACCGGGGAGGGAGCGGCCATGTCACCATCCGGCTTGGCGGGAAGACCTCGCAACTGCCGATGCACGGCAGCCGCAAGGAGTTGGGACGCGGTCTCGTAGCAAAGATCCTCAAGGACTTAGGACTTAAATGATGCTCGCCTATCGAATCGACCTCACCCCCGACGACAACGGCACCTTGCTGGTTACCTGCCCGGACCTGCCTGAGGTGACGAGTTTCGGCGACGACGAAGCAGACGCCCTCAAGCGCGCGCTCGACGCTGTCGAAGAGGCGCTCGCCGGACGCATCGCCAACAAGCAGGCGATTCCGCGGCCATCCGGCAAGGCGGGTCTCGCCGTCGCCCTCCCCGCCCTCATTGCGGCGAAGGTGCAGCTCTACTTGCTGACCCGGGAAGAGAAAGTCACCCGGGCCGAACTCTCGCGCCGCCTCGGGTGGAAGCGCGAGCAGGTCGATCGGCTGTTTCGGCTGAATCACGCTTCGCGGCTCGACCAGCTCGAAGCGGCGTTCCGCGTGTTCAACAAACGCATCGACCTGCAGGTCAGAGACGCGGCTTGACTCAGTACAGCCCGCCGGTCCCGGAGATCACGGCCCGGTCGGCCTCGGGCGCCACCGTCAGCGGCCGGCCCATGGTGTCGGTGTAGCCGATGATCGAATAAGTGTCGGGCGGACCGGTGCCGGGCTTGAAGGCTTCGAGGATAGTTCCCGGCGCGCCCGGCTCGACCCTGAGCCCCGTCCGCCGGTCGATGGGGATGAAGTTCAGGCCCGGCGGAACGCGAAAGGGAACCGGCGACTTGTCGGCCAGCGCCATCTGCATGAACTCGGTGAAGATCGGCGTCGCCAGCTGGCCGCCGGTCGAGGCGCGACCCAGCGACCGCGGCTTGTCGTAGCCGATGAAGACGCCGACCACCAGGTCGGGCGAATAGCCGATGAACCAAGCATCGTAATAGTCGTTGGTGGTGCCGGTCTTGCCGGCGATCGGCTTGCCGATCGCCTTGGCGGCGGTGCCGGTGCCGCGTTGGACGACGCCCTCCAACATCGACGTCATCTGATAGGCGGTCATCGGGTCGAGAACCTGCTCGCTGTTGTCGAGGATCAGCGGCTCGTCCTGACCGTGCCAGGAATCGGCGTTGCAGCCGTCGCAGAGGCGGTTCTCGTGGCGGAAGATGGTCAGGCCGTAGCGGTCCTGGATGCGGTCGATCAGGGTCGGGCGCACCTCGCGCCCGCCGTTGGCGAACACCGAGTACCCGGCGGTCATGCGCAAGACCGTCGTCTCGCCGGAGCCGAGCGCCATGGCGAGGACCGGCAGCAGGCTGTCGTAGATGCCAAAGCGGCGGGCGTACTCGGCGACCAGCGGCATGCCCATGTCCTGCGCCAGGCGCACGGTCATGACGTTCCGCGACAGCTCGATCCCGGTCCTCAGGGTCGATGGTCCGTAGTACTCGCCCGAGTAGTTCTCGGGCCGCCAGATGCCCAGACCGCCGCCCTGGTCGATCTCGATCGGAGCGTCCATGATGACCGAGGACGGCGTATAGCCGTTGTCGAGGGCGGCGGAGTAGACGAACGGCTTGAACGAGGAGCCGGGCTGGCGATAGGCCTGGGTGGCACGGTTGAACTGGCTCTCGGCGAAGGAAAAGCCGCCGACCATCGCGAGCACGCGGCCGGTGTGCGGATCCATGGCGACGAGCGCGCCCTCGATCTCGGGCAGTTGGCGGAGACGGTACGCCTGGGGGCCGCCGTCGGCCTGCTCCACGTAGACGACGTCGCCGACGGCGAGGACGTCGTCCACCCCCCTGATCTCTCTCCCCTTGCGCTCGCCGGTCGCCCACTTGGCCCATTTCATCTGCTCCAAGGGGATCGTGCCGGTGTCGCGCTCGGGCGCGACGCTGCCGGTGCCGGCCAGGCGGCCCGGCTGCAGCCCGATCGTCGCCGCCTCCGGCGACACGGCGAGCACCACCGCCAGCCGCCACTCGACGAGATCGGGGAGCGCCGCCACTTCGGCGACCTTCGGGCCCCAGTCGTCGCCGAGATCGTCGATGTGGGCGAGCGGACCGCGCCAGCCGAGGTTCATGTCGAAGTTGGCCAGGCCGTCGATCATCGACTGGCGGGCCATCACCTGCATGGCCGGATTAAGCGACGTCCTCACCGAGAGACCGCCCTCGTAAAGGGTCGCCTCGCCGTACATGTCGCTCAACTGGCGCCGCACTTCCTCGACGAAATAGTCGGCCGCGAAAATGGTCGGCCCGGTCGTCCGCGGCTTGACGCCAAGCGGCGCGGCCTTGGCGGACTCGCCCTCGGCGGCGGGCAGATAGCCGTTCTCGACCATGCGGTCGATCACCCAGTTGCGCCGCTCGACGGCACGGGCTTCGTAGCGGAACGGATGGTAGTTGTTGGGCGCCTTGGGAAGCGCGGCGAGATAGGCGGCCTCGGCGAGCGTCAGCTCGTGGACGGACTTGTCGAAATAGGCGAGCGAAGCGGCGGCAACCCCGTAGGCGCCGATGCCGAGGTAGATTTCGTTGAGATAGAGTTCGAGGATCTTGTCCTTCGAATAGGCCTGCTCGATGCGCAGGGCCAGAATCGCCTCCTTCACCTTGCGGTCGATCGTCTGCTCGTTGGACAGGAGGAAATTCTTGGCGACCTGCTGGGTGATGGTCGAAGCGCCGACCAGCCGCTGGCTGCTGCTGTTGTACGCCTCGACGTTCTGCAGGACGGCGCGGGCGATGCTGTAGAAATCGAGGCCGGCGTGGTCGTAGAAGTTCTTGTCCTCGGCCGAGATGAACGCGTTCCTGACCAGCTCGGGAACCGCCTGAATCGGCACGTAGAGCCGGCGCTGGTGGGCGTACTCGGCCACCAGTTGGCCGTCGGCGGCGTGGACGCGCGTCATCACCGGCGGCGCGTATTTGGCCAGCACATCGTAGTCCGGCAGCTCGGCGGTCAGATTCGACACGTACCAGGCGATACCGGCAGCAGCGGCCAAGAAGAGCACGGCACCAATCCCGAATAGGTAGCCGACGATTCGCAGTATCATACGTCTTCCGTCTTCCGGCCGCTTGACCGCGTCGGGCGTGCGGCCGTGGCGCGGCCGGCAACCCGGGCGTTCTTCGGCAGGCTTTGTGGAGAATGTAGGGCGCGGCCTTCCCGCCCGCCGGGAAGGCGGGAATGGTGGCTTTTCAGCAACATAGGGCTCATTGCTGCGGATTTCCCGCAACCCGCGTGGCGAAGTACTCGGCCACGGCGCTGGCCGCCGATCGGGCGGTGGCTGCCCGCCATTCGGGCGAGGTGAGGAGCTTCTCATCGGCCGAGTTCGACAGATAGCCGAGCTCGAGCAGCGCCGAGGGGGTGGTCGCCCCCTCCAGAACCTTGAAGGCCGCCTGCTGGTGCGGGATCTTGAACATCCGCGTCGACTTGCCGAGCGACGCGACAAGGTTGCGGGCAAAGACGACGCCGAAGTTGCGGGTCTCGCGTCGGGTGAGATCAAGCAGGATGTCCATGACCTCGTCGGAGTCCTCCCCGGCGATGTCGACGCCGGCGAGGATGTCGGAGCGGTTCTCCGACGCGGCCATTTCCGCCGCCATCTGGTCCGAGGCCCGCTCCGACACCGTGTAGACGGTCGCGCCGCGGACGGCGGCACCGAGAAACGAGTTGGCATGGACCGAGATGAAGAGGTCGGCGTGGTGGGCGCGGGCGAATTCCATCCGCTGGCTCAAGGTGACGAAGCTGTCGCCGGTGCGGGTGAGAACCACCTCGTAGCGGCCGGTCTCTTTCAGCGTCTCGGCAAGGACCTCGGCGAAGGCAAGCGTCACCGCCTTCTCGAGCGTTCCGCCGTTGCCACGGGCCCCGGCATCGATGCCGCCGTGGCCGGGATCGATGACGACGACCGGTCGGCCACTTTTCTTTGCCGGCGCCTCCGACAGCAGCCGCTCGGCCTTGGCGGCGGCGGCGATGCCGAGGCTTTCCCGGTAGGCGCGCGCCGTCGCCAGGAAGGACTCGCGGTCGGTCGGAACCGCGTCGATCACCAGCCGTGCCGGCTGGCCCTCGGCCGGCACGGTGACGAAGGTCTTGTCGATGGTCACCGGCACGGTCAAATCGATGACGATCCTTGACTTGCCCGGCGAGAAGAGGCCGTAGCGGAAGGCGGAGACGAGCCCGCGGGCGCTGCGGCCGATGTGCTCCGGCAGAGCGAAGCGCACTTCCGGCAGATCGACCACGATCCGGTAGGGATCGGCGAGCGTGAAGACGCTCGCCTCGACCGGCGCGGTCAGGTCGGCGATGAAGCGCGCCCGCAGGTCGTCACCGACGACGCGGGCGTCGAAGACAACCGGCATGGCGGTCGCTGGCGCCGAAGGCGCGCCGGCGCCCTCGCCCGCCGCGGGCTGCGACAACGCGGCCGTCGCCAGGGCGAGCAACCCGGCGGCGATCGGCCCAAATCGCCAGGCGGTCGAATCGGTCATTGCCTCGTTGCGGACCCCGCATCCCCCGCCGTGCGGCGTGCCGTCTGTCCCATGCGTCGTGCCATCCTTCTTAAAGGATGCGGGGCGGATGGTTAACCGGTTCTTTTGCCCCGGCGGCCGCGGCCCTGTCGCGGCACCAGCCGAGCCACCTTGCCAAGACTCGCTGCGACACCTAAAACGAGACCACGGAATTCACCTTCCGGACGCGAGGCTCCCCGAGAGGCGGACGCGGGATCGAGGCGGCGCGGCCCTCTCAGAGGGCGCAGCGTCGTCGCCCGCCGATGCGACCAGAGGCGGCAAGCGGGCGGACGGTGTGCCGGCGGACGCAAGGCCGTGCGCAGCGAAAGAGCGCCACAGGACCTCAAACGGCGCCCGGCGATCCGGATGTTGCGACCGCCAAGCCGGCGTCGCTGCCCCCGGACGGCTTGTATTCGTTCCGCTTGTACATGACATAACCTAACGGCGCACGAAATGCCCCAACCCCCGCCACACCTCCGGTCGATCCAGGCGCCGGCGCTCGCCGGCGGGCCAGCATCGACAGTGGCACGCGGCATGAGCGCCCAGATCAATTCGAACCAAGTCGGCCCCCCCTCCGGTGCCGCCCAGCGGGCGCTCGACGCCAGCCGGCGGCCGAGACGCGAGGGTCGCGGAGAGTCCCATTCATGGCCAACAAGATGCTTATCGATGCCGCCCACCCGGAAGAAACACGGGTGGTTGTCCTGCGCGGCAATCGCGTCGAGGAATTCGATTTCGAGTCCGCCAGCCGCAGGCAGCTGCGTGGCAACATCTACCTAGCCAAGGTCACGCGCGTCGAGCCGTCGCTGCAGGCCGCCTTCGTCGAATACGGCGGCAACCGGCACGGCTTCCTGGCGTTCTCGGAAATCCATCCCGACTACTACCAGATTCCGGTCGCCGACCGGCAGGCGCTGATCGAGGCCGAGGAGCGCGAGATTCGCGAGGCCGAGGAACGCGGCGGTGACGGCGAACGCGCCGCCGCGGCGGAGCCCGCGACCCCGGTTGAGGGAGCGGCCGCCGAGGCGGTCGCGGCGGAGGCCGGGTCGCCTCCGTTGGGCGAGGTAGCGGCAAGCCCTAACAACGACGGCGAGGGCGAGGCTGCCGCGCCGGAGACCGCCGGTCGCGCGGCGAGGGCCGCAGCGGGCGCCGAAGAAGTCGAAAGCGACGAGCGGATCGAGTCGGTCGGCGCCGAGGACGCCATGGAGGAAGTGCCGGAGCGCCGCAAGGCGCGGCTGCGCCAGTACAAGATCCAGGAAGTCATCAAGCGTCGCCAGATTCTGCTCGTCCAGGTCGTCAAGGAGGAGCGCGGCGGCAAGGGCGCGGCGCTCACCAGCTACCTGTCGCTTGCCGGCCGCTATTGCGTGCTGATGCCCAACACTGCCCGCGGCGGCGGGATTTCGCGCAAGATCACCAGCCTCACCGACCGCAAACGGCTCAAGCAGGTCGTCTCGGATCTGGAGGTGGCGGACGGCATGGGCGTGATCCTGAGGACCGCCGGCGCCAGCCGCACGAAGGCCGAGGTCAAGCGCGACTTCGAGTACTTGCTGCGGCTGTGGGAAAGCGTGCGCGAGCTGACGCTGCGCTCGACCGCGCCGGCGCTGGTCTATGAGGAAGGCTCGCTGATCAAGCGCTCGATCCGCGATCTCTACAACAAGGACATCGACGAGATTCTGGTGGCCGGCGATGAGGCCTACCGCGAAGCCAAAGAGTTCATGCGCATGCTCATGCCGAGCCATGCCAAGAACGTGAAGCCGTACCGGGAGAGCCAGCCGATCTTGGCGCGCTCGGGCATCGAGGCCCAGCTCGACGCCATGTTCTCGCCCCAGGTGACGCTGAAGTCGGGCGGCTACGTCGTCATCAATCAGACCGAGGCGCTGGTCTCCATCGACGTGAACTCCGGCCGCGCCACGGGCGAGCACAGCATCGAGGACACCGCCCTGCAAACCAACCTCGAGGCCTCCGACGAGATCGCCCGCCAGCTGCGCCTGCGCGACCTTGCCGGCCTGATCGTCATCGACTTCATCGACATGGAGGAGAAGCGCAACAACCGGGCGGTCGAACGCCGGCTGAAGGAGGCGCTGAAGAACGACCGGGCGCGCATCCAGGTCGGCCGCATCAGCCATT
>JBBDMC010000029.1:0-7962 GCA_040878485.1 Bauldia sp.
GGCGTTCGAGCCGGTGCTGATCGAGGGCAAGGCGATCCAGCTGCATCCGTTGGTCTGCGCCGCCTTCAATGCCGACTTCGATGGCGACCAGATGGCGGTGCACGTGCCGCTGTCCTTGGAGGCGCAGCTCGAAGCCCGGGTGCTGATGATGTCGACCAACAACATCCTGCACCCGGCGAACGGCCAGCCGATCATCGTGCCGTCGCAGGACATCGTGCTCGGACTGTACTACCTGTCGATCATGGCCGACGGCGAGCCCGGCGAGGGCAGCGCGTTCGCCACCATCGGCGAGCTCGAGCACGCGCTGGCGGCGAAATCGATCACGCTGCACACCAAGATCCGCGGCCGCTTCGCCACCGTCGACGCCAGCCGCAAGCCGGTCTCCCAGATCTACGAGACGACGCCCGGCCGCATGCTGCTCGGCAACCTGTTGCCGCGCGACCCGAACTTGCCCTTCGATCTGGTCAACAAGCTGATGACCAAGAAGGAAATCTCCAACATGATCGACGCCGTCTACCGGCACTGCGGTCAGAAGGAGACGGTCATCTTCTGCGACCGCATCATGGCGCTCGGCTTCACCCACGCCTTCAAGGCCGGCATCTCGTTCGGCAAGGACGACATGGTGATCCCGGAATCGAAGGCCAAGCTGGTGGCTGAGACGCAGCAGCTCGCCAAGGAGTACGAGCAGCAGTACAACGACGGCCTCATCACCCAGGGCGAAAAGTACAACAAGGTGGTCGACGCCTGGGCGCGGTGCACCGACCGGGTCGCCGAGGAGATGATGAAGCGCATCTCGGCGGTGGAGAAGGACAGCAGCGGCCGCCAGCGGCCGATGAACTCGATCTACATGATGAGCCACTCCGGCGCCCGCGGCTCGCCGGCCCAGATGAAGCAGCTCGCCGGCATGCGTGGGCTGATGGCCAAACCGTCGGGAGAAATCATCGAGTCGCCGATCATCTCCAACTTCAAGGAGGGTCTGTCGGTGCTCGAGTACTTCAACTCGACCCACGGCGCCCGCAAGGGCCTCGCCGACACGGCGCTGAAGACGGCGAATTCAGGCTACCTGACCCGGCGTCTGGTCGACGTTGCCCAGGACTGCATCGTCACCGAGTCCGACTGCGGTACCTCCGCCGGCCTGAAGATGCAGGCGATCGTCGATTCCGGCCAGGTCGTCGCCTCGCTCGGCCAGCGGGTCCTCGGCCGCCCCGTGGCCGAGGACGTGACCCACCCGGCGACCGGCAAGGTTGTCGTCCCGGCCGGCCGGACCATCGACGAACGCGACGTGGAGAAGCTCGAGAAGGCCAACGTCCAGGCGATCCGCATCCGCTCGGTGCTGACCTGCGAGACCAAGAACGGGGTGTGCGCCAAGTGCTACGGGCGCGACCTGGCGCGCGGCACGCCGGTCAATATCGGCGAGGCGGTCGGCGTCATCGCCGCCCAGTCGATCGGCGAGCCGGGCACCCAGCTCACCATGCGCACCTTCCACATCGGCGGCACGGCGCAGGTGGTCGACCAGTCGACGATCGATTCGAGCTTCGAGGGAACCGTCGAGATCCGCAACCGCAACCTGGTGACCGACTCGGAGGGCCGCCTGATCGCCATGGGCCGCAACATGCAGGTCGTCATCCTCGACCGCGACGGCACCGAACGGGCGGTCAACCGCGTCACCTACGGCTCGCGCCTCTTGGTCGACGTGGGCGTCAAGGTGCAGCGCGGCCAGCGCCTGGCCGAGTGGGACCCCTACACGCGGCCAATCCTGACCGAGGTCGACGGCGTCGTCGAGTTCGAGGACCTGGTCGAGCGGGTGTCAGTGTCGGAGACCACCGACGAGTCGACCGGCATCACGAAGCGGGTGGTGGTCGACTGGCGGGCCAACCCGCGCGGCAGTGACCTCAAGCCATCGATCGTCGTCAAGGGCAAGGACGCGAAGGCGCGCAAGAGCGGCCGCGGCGGGGCCGAGGCGCGCTACGCACTGCCGGTGGAAGCCATCCTGTCGGTGGAGCCCGGCGCCGGGGTCAAGGCCGGCGACGTGCTGGCCCGCATTCCGATGGAGAGCGCCAAGACGCGCGACATCACCGGCGGTCTGCCGCGGGTGGCCGAGCTGTTCGAGGCCCGCCGGCCGAAGGATCATGCCATCATCGCCGAGATTTCCGGCACCATCAAATTCGGCCGCGACTACAAAAACAAGCGCCGGGTCGTGGTCGAGCCGAGCGATACGACGGCGGAGCCGGTCGAGTACCTCATCCCGAAGGGCAAGCCGTTCCATCTCCAGGAAGGCGACACCGTCGAGAAGGGGGACTACATCGTCGAGGGCAACCCGGCGCCGCACGACATCCTGGCGATCAAGGGGATCGAGGCGCTTGCCGCCTACCTGGTCAACGAGATCCAGGACGTCTATCGGCTGCAGGGCGTGACGATCAACGACAAGCATATCGAGGTGATCGTCCGCCAGATGCTGCAGAAGGTCGAGATCACCGAGCCCGGCGATGCCGACATGTTCCCGGGCGACCAGATCGACCGCGTCGACCTCGACATCGTCAACGACCAGCTGAAGGCGGAGGGCAAGAAGCCGGCGGTGGGCGTGCCGGTGCTGCTCGGCATCACCAAGGCGAGCCTGCAGACCCGCTCCTTCTTCTCGGCCGCCTCGTTCCAGGAGACGACGCGGGTCCTGACCGAAGCGGCGGTCAACGGCAAGGTCGACCCGCTCGAGGGTCTCAAGGAGAACATCATCGTCGGCAGGCTCATCCCGGCCGGCACCGGTAGCATGGTCGACCGCATCCGCGAGGTCGCCACGCATCGCGACGAGCTGATCCTTGAGGAGCGCAAGCGCGCCGCCGAGGTGGCCGGTGAAGAGCTGGAGCCGGTGGCGGAACTAAGCGGCGCCGCCGAGTAGCCTGGCCATCGCTGTTGGAATGGGAAGGGCCGCCGGCGCGGCGGCCCTTCTCCTTGGCGACGGGCGATCATGTTCTGGCGGTGCCGCCCGGCCACCGTCTCATCGCCGCCACCACCGCGATCACGACACCCATCAGCGCGACGATCGTCAGCGAGACCGACAGGCCGAAGGTCCTGGCGACGAGGCCGAGAGTCGGCGGCGCGATGAGGAAGCCGACGTAGCCCAGGGTCGCCACGGCGGCGACGCCGAGGCTCGCCGGCATACCTGGCGCACGCGATGCCGCACCGAATACAACCGGCACCACATTGGCGGCGCCGACCCCCACCAACGCGAAGCCGGCGGCCGCGAGAGCGGGGGAGGATACGGCGACCGCAAGGCCCATGCCGGCGGCGATCAGCGCGCCTCCGGCGACCAGCGTCGGCCTTTCGCCGAGGCGGGTGACGACGAAATCGCCGACCAGGCGAAAGATGGCCATGGTGATGGAGAACGCCGCGAAAGCGGCGGCGGCGCCGGCGACGCTCGCTCCCTTGACCGAGGACAGGTACAGCGCGCTCCAGTCGGTGACCGCGCCTTCGACGGCGAAACTGAGGAAGGCGAGAAGGCCGAGAGCGAGCACGGCGCGGCTGGGTAGCACGAAGCGTGGGCCGGCATCGATCGGCTGCGCGCTCGGCCAGAGATTGACGGTCGCCGCGACCGCGAGCCCGAGCAGCAAGAAGGCGGCGATGGCGGCGCCGCTGCCGTCGCCCCAACCGATCGCGATGACGGCGCCGCCGAGGCCGGCGCCGGCGAGGCCGCCGAGCGAAAAGAAGCCATGGAACGACGACATTGTCGGACGCCGCCGCGCCGCTTCGATTTCCGTCGCCTGCAGGTTCATCGACACGTCCAGCGCGCCGATGGTCAGTCCGAAGACGAGAACTGCCGCGAAGAAGAAGGGGACCGAACCGGCGAGGATCGGGATGGGCGTGAGGGCGGTGAAGGCGATCAGAGTGACGCCCGTTGGCAAGCGCGAGCCGTAGCGCGCAAGCGCCCAGCCCGCGGCTGGCATACCGGCGATTGCCGCGCCGGCCATGACAAAGATAGCCAGACCCAACACCCCGGGGTCGATTCCAAGACGGCTCTGCACGATGGGGATGTGGGTGGCCCAAATTCCAACCCCGACGCCGGCGAGGAAAAACGCCACGTAGACGGCAAGCCGGGAACGAAACAGCGTCGTCGTCTGCGCGACGGAGTCGTCGGGGAGCGGGTCCATCGGATCCATGCAGGCTGGCCGGCGGGCGTCGTCGCGGTTTAGAGCTGCGGTGAGGTTTCAGGCTAGGTCTGACTCGGCGGCGACCGGCCCTGCCGCCGCGTGGGGCGGATTGCCGGTCGATCCTGCGTCTCGTGCCGGCCACCGCCTTACCGCGGCGCCGAGCGCGATCACCACGCCGGCAAGGCTGAGCAGGCCGAGGGCGATGCTCAGCCCGAATGCCTGGGCGATGAAGCCGATCACCGGCGGGCCGATCAGGAAGCCGATGAGCGCGGCGGTCGCCACTGCGGCGATGGCAGCACTCGGTGACACCCCCGGTGTGCGCGACGCCGCACCCATCATCACCGGGATCGTGTTGGCAGCGCCGATCGCTACCAGCGCGAAGCCGAATGGGCTGAAAAACGCAGCCGGCGAGAGCACCACCACCGCCATGCCGAGGGCCATCAACACGCCACCCCACGTAACGATGGCCTTTTCGCCGAGCCGCGCCACGACTGGACCGCCGGCGAGGCGACAAACCGCCATCGCCAACGAGAACATGGCGAAGCCGCTCGCCGCTGCAGCGTCGCTCAGCCCCCTGACCGTCGCCAGGTAGAGAGCACTCCAATCGTTCACCGCGCCTTCGACCGTGTTGGAGAAGTAGGTCAGAACGGCAAGGCCGAGCACTGCGGCGGGCGGGAGCGCGAAGCGCCTTTCTTTCCTTGCCGAGGCGGCCGGCTTCGGCCGTGGGCGACTCGGCAGAAAGCTGCGCGCGGCGACGGCGCCGACCGCGAGCATCACGACGGCCAGGCCGAACAGGCCGCTGCCGTTTCCCCAACCGAGCGCGATGACCGCCCCGCCGAGCGAGGCGCCGGCGAGGGCGCCGAGGCTGAAGAAGCCGTGGAAGAACGACATGGTCGGCCGCCGGCGCGCCGCCTCGATCTCCGACGCCTGGGTGTTGATCGCGACGTTGCAAGCTCCAGCAGCCATGCCGAGTGCCAGCGTGGCGACAAACAGGGCCGGCATGCTCCAGGCGGCGATGGGAATCGGGAAGACCACCAGGACGACGAGCAAAAGGACTATCGCGGCCGGTCGCGAGCCGGTCCGGGTGATTGCCGCTCCGGTGATCGGCTGCGAGATGACCGCACCGAGACCAACATTGAGCAGCGCCAGGCCGAGGATCGCCGGGTCAAGGGCGAGGCGTTGGGCGATGACCGGAATGTGGACCGCCCAGAGCCCGAGATCGAGCCCGAACAGAAAGAACGCCGCGGCGAGCGCGGCGCGCGCCCGGGTCAAGGGACGCGCGTCAAGAAGCCTTTCGCTTGCCTCGGCCACTCGCGCCCTCCGCGTGCCAACGCCCTGAGCGCGGCAGCCAGTCGAACGATTATTATGCGACGGCGCCACGGCGGGCAATCACCGGCCGGCGATCACATACTCGGATCGCGATCGCGTTTTTTCGTCCCGCGGGGGTTGACGTGGGGCGGGCGAAACATTAGGTTCCGCGCGCTTTCGGACAGGTTGTAGGCGCTTTATTCCGACGGCGACTCGCTCGCGGATACAGAGCGCCTAGACACTGGCCGGATCAGGCAAGAGACGTTTCGGGTGACACGATCACGGCTCGCCGCCGTGATCCTCTGTTTTGGCAGCGCTTGCCGCGGTTGCGGCCAGGGCGTGCCCGGTTTCGCATCTGGCGGAGCTGGGCGGCAGGTGAAGGGCAGGGAATGCCGACGGTCAATCAGCTTATCCGCAAGCCGCGTTATCGGCCGGCCAAGCGCAGCAAAGTCCCCGCGATGCAGGGCAGCCCGCAGAAGCGCGGAGTATGCACGCGGGTCTACACCACGACGCCGAAGAAGCCCAATTCGGCGCTGCGCAAGGTCGCCAAGGTCCGCCTCACCAACCAGTTCGAGGTGATCGGCTACATCCCCGGCGAGGGTCATAACCTGCAGGAGCATTCGGTGGTCATGATCCGCGGCGGACGCGTCAAGGACCTGCCGGGCGTGCGTTACCATATCCTGCGTGGCGTCCTCGACACCCAGGGGGTCAAGGACCGCCGCCAGCGCCGATCAAAGTATGGAGCCAAACGACCCAAGTGATTTCGGGTCGTTTTTTGTCGAAGAAACAGGCCGAAGAAACATGTCCCGCCGCCGCCGTGCCGAAAAACGGGAGATCATCCCGGATCCGAAGTACCACAACGACGTGGTCACCAAGTTCATGAACTCGGTGATGCACGACGGCAAGAAGTCGGTCGCCGAGAAGATCGTCTACGGCGCCCTCGAGCTGATCCAGGAGCGCGCCAAGCAGGACCCGCTGGCGGTCTTCCGGCAGGCGCTCGACAACGTCATGCCGACGATCGAGGTGCGTTCGCGCCGCGTTGGCGGGGCGACCTACCAGGTGCCGGTCGAGGTGCGCATCGAACGCCGCCAGGCGCTGGCGATCCGCTGGCTGCTTGGGGCGGCGCGGACCCGCAACGAGAAGACGATGGTGGAGAAATTGTCGGGCGAGCTGCTCGACGCGGCCAACAGCCGGGGCAACGCGGTCAAGAAGCGCGAGGACACGCACCGGATGGCCGAGGCCAACCGAGCCTTCTCGCACTACCGTTGGTGAGACTGCGATGCCGCGACTCCATAAGATCGAAGACTACCGCAACTTCGGCATCATGGCCCACATCGATGCCGGAAAGACGACGACGACCGAGCGCATCCTCTACTACACCGGCAAGAGCCACAAGATGGGCGAGGTCCATGAGGGCGCCGCCACCATGGACTGGATGGAGCAGGAGCAGGAGCGCGGCATCACCATCACTTCGGCGGCGACCACCGCATACTGGCGGGAGAAACGCCTCAACATCATTGACACCCCCGGCCACGTCGATTTCACCATCGAGGTCGAGCGCTCGCTGAGGGTGCTCGACGGCGCGGTTTGCGTGCTCGACTCAAACCAAGGCGTCGAGCCGCAGACCGAGACGGTCTGGCGGCAAGGCGACAAGTACCGGGTGCCGCGCATCGTCTTCGCCAACAAGATGGACAAGATCGGCGCCGATTTCTTCCGCTGTCTCTCCGACATCAAGACCCGCCTCGGCGCCAAACCGGTCGCGATCCAGCTGCCGATCGGCGCCGAAGCCGCCTTCAAAGGCGTGATCGACCTCGTGCGCATGGTCGGTATCGTGTGGGAAGACGAAACCCTGGGCGCCGAGTATCACGACACCGAGATCCCGGCCGATCTCAAGGCTCAGGCGGTCGAATACCGCAACCTGTTGGTGGAGGCCGCGGTCGAACTGGACGACGTGGCGCTGGCGGCTTTCCTCGAAGGCAAGGAGCCCGACGAGGCGACGCTCAAGCGCCTCATCCGCAAGGCGGTGATCACCGGCGCCTTCTTCCCGGTGCTGGCCGGCTCGGCCTTCAAGAATAAGGGCGTGCAGACGCTGCTCGACGCGGTGGTCGACTACCTGCCGTCGCCGCTCGACGTGCCGGCGATCAAGGGCATCGATCCGAAAAACGGCGCGGAAGTCGTGCGTCGGGCTGCCGACGACGAGCCGCTCGCCATGCTCGCCTTCAAGATCATGGACGATCCCTTCGTCGGTTCGCTGACCTTTTGCCGCGTCTATTCCGGCAAACTCGAAAGCGGCTCGATGATCCTCAATTCGCCACGCGAGCGGCGCGAGCGGGTCGGCCGGATGCTGCTCATGCACGCCAATCACCGCGAGGACATCAAGGAAGCCTATGCCGGTGACATCATCGCGCTGGCAGGCATGAGAGAGGCGCGGACCGGCGACACGCTCTGCGATATGCAGAAGGCGGTCATCCTCGAGAAGATGGAATTCCCCGACCCGGTCATCGAGATTGCC
>JBBDMC010000030.1:0-7949 GCA_040878485.1 Bauldia sp.
CGGTGACCGCGACAAACGGCGCCGCCGGACAATGCCGGCGGCGCTCGCGGCAGAACAGCTCGATATCGCCGACGACCTCGACTCCGGCGGCCCGCGCGCTCACCACCGTCCAATGCGGTCGCGGGTGGGTGAGCGGCACGCCCGGCGCCAGCACCAGCGCGGCGAAGGCGCTCCAGTCGGCGGTGCCGAGGTCGGTGACGGCGACACCAGAGGCCCGCGCCGCCTCGACCGCGTCGGCGTTGTCGTCCCAGGCGGCGACCGTGGCGCCGCCGGCGGTCAGCGCCATCGCCGCCGCCCGCCCGCTTTCGCCGAGCCCGAAGACGGCGACCTTGCGTCGGCTGAAGGTCGTGACCGGGATCATCGGCGGCATCACCTGATCTTGAGGCTGGAGAGGCCGATCAAGGCGAGCAGCACGGCGATGATCCAGAAGCGGATCACGATTTGCGCCTCGGTCCACCCCAGCGCCTCGAAGTGGTGGTGGATCGGCGCCATGCGGAAGACGCGCTTGCCGGTGAGCTTGAACGAGGCGACCTGGATGATGACCGACACCGCCTCGAGCACGAACAATCCGCCGACGATAGCCAGGACGATCTCGTGCTTGGTCGCCACCGCCACCGCGCCGAGCATGCCGCCGAGCGCCAGCGCCCCGGTGTCGCCCATGAAGATCGCCGCCGGCGGCGCATTGAACCACAGGAAGCCGAGGCCGGCGCCGACCACGGCGCCGCAGATGACGGCAAGCTCGCCGGTACCCTGGACGAAATTGATCTGCAGATATTCGGAAAAGACCGCATTGCCGGAGAGGTAGGCGATGAAAGCGAAGCTCGCCGCCGCGATCATCACCGGGACGATGGCGAGCCCGTCGAGGCCGTCAGTGAGATTGACCGCGTTGCCGGCGCCGACGATGACGAAGGCAGCGAACGGAACGAAGAACCAGCCGAGATTGAGGATGAGGTCCTTGAAAAAGGGGAAGGTCAGCGCGTAAGCGAACTGCGGCGAGGCGGTCCGCGCCACGAAGTAGCAGGCGACCGCGGCGATCACGAATTCGAGCGCCAGCCGCGTCCGCCCCGACAGCCCACCGTTGCTCGCCTTGCTGACCTTCAGATAGTCGTCGTAGAGGCCGATCAAACCGAAGCTGATGGTGACGCCGAGAACGACCCAGACGTAGCGGTTGCCGAGGTTGGCCCACAGCAGCGTCGCGACGGCAAAGCCGGAGACGATCATCAGGCCGCCCATGGTCGGCGTGCCCTTCTTGGTGATCAGATGCCCCGGCGGCCCGTCACTGCGGATCGGCTGGCCCTTACCCTGACGCAGCCTGAGCGCGGCGATGATCGCCGGCCCGAACAGGAAGACGAACACCAGCGCCGTCATCGTCGCCCCGGCGGTCCGGAAGGTGATGTAGCGGAAGACATTGAGGACCGAGACCTGATCGACGAACTGGCCGAGGTAGTAGAGCATCAGGCGGCGTCCTCTTCCGGCCGCTCTGCGGCGATCCCCCTGGTCGGGACAAAGTGGGCCTTGATCGTCTCGACCACGGTACCCAGCCGGCTGGCGTTCGAGCCCTTGACCATGACCACGTCGCCAGGACCGATCGCCTCGACGAGCAGCGGCTCGATCTCCGCGGCGGTCTCACAGTGACGACCGCGGAGCCGCTCCGGCAGCGCCTGCCACAGCGCGCCCATCAGCGGCCCGGCGAGGAACACCTTCTCGACGCCGGCCTCGACCAGGGCGCCGGCAAGCTCGGCGTGCATCGCCGCGGCGTTGTCGCCGAGCTCGCGCATGTCGCCGAGGACGGCGATGCGGCGGCCGCCGCGGCCGGGGGTCGCCTGTCCGAGGAGCGCGATGGCGGCGCGCATCGAAGCCGGGTTGGCGTTGTAGCTCTCGTCGATCAGCATCGCCTCACCGCGCGCCAGCGCCAGCCGATGGCGCTCCCCCCGCCCCTTCGGCGCCGGCATGGCGGCGAGCGCCAGCGCCGCCTTGGCGAGATCCGCCCCGAGGACGGCGACCGCGGCCAGAACCGCCAGGCTGTTCTGGACGATGTGGCGGCCGGGGGCGCCGAGCTTGTAGGCCACCTCGTCGTCGAGAATGCGGGCGGCGACGCACGAGCAGCGCTCCTTGAGCTTGACCGTTTCGAGCCGCGCCTCGGCCTTCGGATGCTCGCCGAAGCCGATGATCCGTTCGATCCCGGCCTCCCGCGCCAGATCTGCGAGCAGCGCGAAATGCGGGTTGTCGCGGTTGATGATCGCCGCGCCGCCCTCCTCCACGCCGGCGAAGATCTCGGCCTTGGCGCGGGCGATCGCCGCGACGTCCTCGAAATACTCCAGATGCACCGGCTCGACCGTGGTAACGATGGCGACCTGCGGGCGGACCATGCGGACCAGTGGATCGATCTCGCCGGCGTGGTTCATGCCGATCTCGAAGACGCCGTAGCGGGCCGCGGGCGGCATGCGGGCCAGCGTCAGCGGCACGCCCCAGTGGTTGTTGTAGGACGCCGGTGAATAGTGCACCGGCCCGTCGGCGGCAAGGGCGGCGGCGAGCATCTGCTTGGTCCCGGTCTTGCCGACGCTGCCGGTGACGGCGGCAATGGCGGCCGAGCTTCGCGCCCGCGCCGCCCGGCCGAGGCCGCCCAGCGCCTCGAGGACGTCGGCGACCACCGTCAGCGAGCCGGCCACGTCACCGAGATCGGCAAGCCTGTCCCGTGCGACGACCGCGGTCGCCGCACCGGCGGCCAGTGCGATGGCGGCGAAGTCGTGGCCGTCGAAGGTATCGCCGCGGATGGCGAAGAACGCCTCGCCAGGGGTGATGCTGCGGCTGTCGATCGAGATGCCGGCGATCGCCTCGGGCCGGCCGCCGCGCAAGCGACCGCCGGTCGCCGCCAGAAAAACCTCGGTGGTCCACAGCGGCGCGCTCACGCGGCCTCCTCGGCGGCAAGCGCGCGTCTGACCGCGTCGTGATCGGAAAAGGGGACGGTGCGCCCGGCCACGATCTGCCCGGTCTCGTGCCCCTTGCCGGCGATGCACAAGACGTCGCCCGGCCCCAGCATGGCGACGGCGTTGGCGATTGCCTCGCCGCGGTCGCCGATCTCGATGGCGCCCGGCGCGCCGGCGATCACCGCTTTGCGGATCGCCGCCGGGTTTTCCGAGCGCGGGTTGTCGTCGGTGACGACGACCACGTCGGCATTGGCCGCGGCGGCCTTGCCCATCAGCGGACGCTTGCCGGGATCGCGGTCGCCGCCGGCGCCGACGACGACGATCAGCCGTCCCGTCGCCATCGGCCGCAGCGCGGCGAGCGCGCTTTCGATGGCGTCGGGCTTATGGGCGTAGTCGATGAAGATCATCCCCCCGCCTTTGCTGCGGCCGGCAAGCTCGAGACGGCCCGGCGGCCCCTTGAGGCGCGACAGGGCGGCAAGCGCGGCCTCGGCCTCGATGCCGGCCCCGATCGCCAGGCCCGCGGCGACCAGCGCGTTCGATGCCTGGAAGGCCCCGGCGAGCGGCAGCACGAGGTTGTAGTCGCGACCGAAGGCGGCGATACGAAGACGCTGGCTGAGGCCGTCGGGTGCCAGCCCGGCCAGCCTGATCTCCTTGCCGGCGCGACCGACGCGGACGAGGTCATGCCCGCGCGCCGTAGCCGCCTCAGCCACCTCGCTGGCGCGGGCACCGTCCATGTCGATCACCGCGGCCTTGCCCGGCGGCAGGATGGCGGTGAACAGCCGGAGCTTGGCGGCGAGGTAGTCGGCGACCGTCGCGTGGTAGTCGAGGTGGTCGCGGCCGAGGTTGGTGAAGCCCGCCGCCTCGATCCTGAGGCCATCGAGCCGGCGCTGGTCGAGCCCGTGGCTCGACGCCTCGAGCGCGGCATGGCTGACGCCTTGGCGCGCCAGCCGGTCGAGCTCGGCGTGGAGGGAAACCGTGTCCGGCGTCGTCAGCGCTCCCGCCTGGCGGCGCCGGCCGGCGATAACGCCGAGGGTGCCGATGCTGGCAGCGGACTTGCCGGCGGCGGTGAAGATCTGCCGGGCGAAGTCGGCGACCGAGGTCTTGCCGCTGGTGCCGGTGACGGCGACCAGATGCTCGGGCTGGCGCCGATAGAAGCGCGCGGCGATGAGCGCCAGCGCCCGCCGGGGATCGCCGGCGGCGAGCACCGCAACCCCGCCCACACCCTCCAGTCTCGCATCCGCCGCCGCCAGCACGGCGACGGCGCCGCGACCGACGGCCTCGCCGACGAAGCGGGCGCCGTCGGTGGCCGTCCCCGGCAGCGCCGCGAACAGAAAGCCCGGCCCGACCGTGCGGCTGTCGGCGGTTATCCCTTTGATATCGATCGCCGCGGCACCGTCGGAGAGGGTCAGATCGGCAGCGGCGAGGTCCCCAAGCAGCATTGATTACGCCGAGGTTCGGTTGTGCTTCTTATGCGCCGCGGCATCCTCATGCGGCCTCAATTGGTCACCAAAAAGGCGGGGACGCCCGCTTCCGAGCGCGACTCCACCCCGAGCAGCGCCGCCGCGCGCCGGATCACCGCGCTGACGGTCGGCGCGGCGTTGGCCGCCGCGGTGGTGCCGCCGCCCTCCTTGGCCGCCTTCGGCTCGTCGAGGACTACCAGAACAACGTAGCGCGGGTCATCCATGGGAAACGCGGCGAGGAACGAATTCAGCCGCTTGGTCGAGGAATAGCGGCCATTCTCGACCTTTTCGGCGGTGCCGGTCTTGCCGCCGACCATATAGCCCGGGACCGCGGCGCGCTTGCCGGAGCCCTTCTCGACGTTCAACCTGAACAGGTAGCGGAGCTCGGCGCTGGTCTCGGGCTTGATCACCCGACTCGCGAGCCGCTCGGCCTCGGCGCGACTGCGCGGCAGCAGCGTCGGCGGGATGAGATTGCCGCCGTTGAGCAGGGCGGCGTCGGCGACGGCGAGCTGGAGCGGCGTCACCGCCAGGCCGTGGCCGAAGGCCACCGTCATCACCGTCAGCTCCGACCACTTGCTCGGCACCAGCGGCTTGGCCGACTCCGGCAGGTCGATGGCGGCCTTGTCGAAGAGGCCAAAGCGGCGGAGGTATTCCTGCTGCATCTCGCCGCCGACTTCGAGCGCCATACGCGCCGCGCCGATGTTCGACGAGTAGATGAACACCTCCGGCACAGTCAGCACCCGGTTCTTGCCGTGGAAGTCGTCGATGGTGAAGCCGCCGACCCGAATGGCGTGCGAGGCGTCGATCCGATCGCCCATGCCGACGCGGCCGGAATCGAGCGCCATGGCGAAGGTGAAGCTCTTGAACACCGAGCCGAGTTCGTAGACGCCGGCGGAGACGCGGTTCAGCCGGTCCGGGCGCAGCGCGTCGGCCGGATCGTTGGGGTCGAAGTCCGGCAGCGACGCCAACGCCAGCACCTCGCCGGTGTCGACGTCGAGGACGACGCCGGAAGCACCGATCGCCGAATAGCGGTCCATGGCGGCGGCGAGCTCGTCGCGCAGGATGTGCTGGACGCGCACGTCGATCGACAGGCTGACCGGCTCGAGGTTGTCGCCGTGAGCGAAGCCGGCCGCGTGCAGGTCGCTCAGCCAGCGGTCGTCGATCTCCTTCTCGAAACCGGCGATGCCCTGGTTGTCGACGTTGACGATACCGACCACGTGGGCCGCCGTCGGCCCGCCCGGATAGAACCGGCGATTTTCGGACAGGAAGCCGATGCCGGGGATGCCGAGCGCATGAATCTCGCGCGCCTGGTCGGGCGTGATCTCGCGCTTGATCCAGGCGAAGCCCGCCTCGCCGGCGAGCCGCTGCCGCAGCGTCCCCGCGTCGAGATCGGTGAGCACGCTGGTGATCAGCTCGGTCGCCTCGTCGGGGTCGATGATGTTGCGCGGCTCGGCGTAAAGCGACGCCATCCTGATGTCGGTCGCCAGGATCTCGCCGTTGCGGTCGACGATGTCGGGCCGGCTGGCGGCGACCGCGGCGTTGGGATCGCCGAGCCCGCCGCCGCCGACCGGTTCCATGAGGCCGAACATGAGCAGGCGGCCGAAGATGACGAGGAAGGCGACGGCGAACGCACCGGCGGCAACGCGGATGCGCAGGCGGACGGCATCCGGACCGGGTCTCGCCCGCGCAACGCCAGGCTGGAGCTCGGCGGCCGTCGGCAAGGATTGGATATGCGCCTGGCTGGTCATGGCGGCGCCTCTAGCGAACCGCAGCGCCGCCGGCGGCCAGACGCGCCAACGCCTGGCTGGCGTCGCCATCTTGGCCGACCGGGCGCAGCGGAATCTCGGCGATGGTGCCGATCTGATCCGGCGAGAACGGCTGAAGCTCGAAATAGTCGGCGTACTTCTCGACCACCGACTGGATGCGGCCGGGCTGGGTCAACATGCTCCACTCGGCCTTGAGCAGCGCGATCCGGTTCTTCTCCTCGGCGGTCTCGGCCTCGAGGCGGGCGACTTCGGCGGCGGCCATCTCGGCCTGGTGTTTCATCTGATAGGTGACGATGGCGCCGACGATCATGATGCTGAGCAGCGCGACGTTGAAGACACGGCCCATCGGATCAGCCCCCTTCCGGTTCGAAAGCCGGCAGATCGGGAACCCCGATCGCTACCAGGTCGAGCCCCCGCGGCGGCGCGCCGGTGCGCCTTGCCGCCCTCAGGCGCGCCGAGCGCGCTCTCGGGTTCCGCCCAATCTCCGCCTGGCCCGGCGAGACGGCGCCGCCGGTCAGCAGCTCGAACGTCGGCGCGGCCACCGTCACCTCCGGTCGATGCCGCGAGGCGCCGGCCCGCTTCGCCGAGCGGTCGGCGAGGAAGCGCTTGACGATGCGATCCTCGAGCGAATGGAAGGCGATAACGACCAGCCGCCCCCCCTCGCCGAGGATGCGTTCCGACGCCGCCAGCCCCTCCGCCAACTCCTCCAACTCGCGGTTGACGAAGATGCGGAGCGCCTGGAAGGTGCGGGTCGCCGGGTGGATCGGTCCGCCGCGGCCGCCGACGGCGGCAGCGACGATTTCGGCGAGTTCGACGGTGTCGGCGATCGGCTTCGCCGAACGCGCGCGGTCGATGGCGGCGGCGACGGCGCGGGCGCGCTTTTCCTCGCCGAGCACGGCGATGACCCGGGCAAGGGCGCTCCGCTCCATGCGGTTGACCACCTCGCCGGCGCTCGGGCCGTCGCCGCCCATGCGCATGTCGAGCGGTCCGCGGGCACGGAAGGAGAAGCCGCGTTCGGGTGCGTCGAGCTGCATCGAGGAGACGCCGACATCGAGGACGACGCCGTCGACCCGCTCGCGGCCGTGCTGGCGCGCGATGCGGTCGAGGTCGGAGAAGCGGCCCTCGACCAGGGTGAGCCGCTCGCCGGCGGTGCGCTGCATGGCGGCGCTGGCGGCGATCGCCTGCCCATCGCGGTCGATGGCGATGACCGAGGCGCCGCGGGCGAGGATCGCGGCGGTGGTGCCGCCCGCCCCGAATGTTCCGTCGATGAAGGTGCCACCCGCGTCGGGCGCGAGAAAGCGCAAGGCCTCCTCGATGAGTACCGGGATGTGGCGAGCCGGTCCGCCAGCGGTACTGCCGCTTGATGTACCGCGACCCGCCGTCATTTCCCCGTCCCCGATGTCACGCCCGACGCTGGGTGGCCTGGGCGCAGGCGCTTCCTGATATCGCGTAGCCGGGCTTTGGCCTCCTCCCGGTACGCGGCGAAGCGATCCGGCTCCCAGATCTGGAACTTGTAGCCTTGGCCGACGAAGGTGACCCGATCGGCGATCCCGGCGTGGGCCTTGATCGTCTCGCTGAGCACCACGCGCCCGTCCTGGTCGACCTTGAGGATCTCGCTCTCGCCGACCAGCGTCGTCGACAGGTACTCGTGGTCCTCCGAGAAGGGCTCGAAGTTGGCGAGGCTGGCGCTGATCGTGGCGCGGAGACGGTTGCCGCCGGCATCGACCGCCTGACGGTCCAGCGTCGGGCAGCAGTAGAGACCGTCGAAGCCGTCCACCGCCAGCACCGCGCGGAAG
>JBBDMC010000031.1:0-7940 GCA_040878485.1 Bauldia sp.
CTACCGCCAGCGGCACCACCATCGACGCCTCGGCCACCGACGCCGGGCGCTTGTTGCGATTCACCGACCTCTACACCCGCATGGGCGGCGGCGCTGCGACGATCAGCGGCGAGGGCGCGTCGGAGGGGCCGATGCTGGGAACGATGGAGCTCGCCAACTTCGATGTCCTCAACGAGCCGGCGATGCGCGAGCTGGTGCCCGGCGACCCGGCGGCGTCGGGGCTGGCGCCGGCCGGGGTCAACCCAAGCCGGGTCCACTTCGAGCGACTGGTGGCGCGCTTTCGCAAGAACGAGGGCCTGATCGCCATCGAGGACGCGCTGCTGCGCAGCGCCAACATCGGGGCCACGTTCGCCGGACGCTACGACGTGCCCAACGCCAACCTGCTGCTCACCGGGACCTACCTGCCGGCCTATACCATCAACAATCTGTTCGGCCGCCTGCCGCTGATCGGCCTGGCGCTCGGCGGCGGCGCGCGGGAGGGGCTGATCGGCGTCACCTTCAAGATCGAGGGTCCGATCAGCGGGCCGCACGTCTTCATCAATCCGCTGTCGGTGGTGGCGCCCGGCATGTTCCGCAAGATCTTCGAGTTCCAGCGCCCCTAAACGGGCCTGACCAGCACATGTCTTTTCTTGCCGAGCGACCGCTTGATCACGCCTTCGGTTTTACCAGCACGATTTTCTTTTTGCCGAGCTGGACTTTGAAGGCACCGGTGGTTGGGTCAACATCGCTCCAGCGGAACAATTCCTCGGAATCGCGGACCTCACGATCATTGATCTTGACGGCTCGCTCGTCGATTTTCTGACGCGCCTCTCGGCTTGATCTTACCAGCTCGGACGCCTTCAATATCGCGACGGCCGTTCGCCCGACCTGCCATTCGTCGTTCTCGCCGCGATCGATTTCCTTCGTCGTTATCTCTGCCGAGGCTCCGCCCTCCTCGAACGCCCGCCGCGCCGCTGCGGCCGCCGCGGCGGCGGCCGCGCGTCCGTGGAGGAGGGTAGTCGCGGCGTTGGCGAGCACCTTCTTGGCGTCGTTGATCTCCCCACCCTGAAGCGCCTCGAGGCGGGCGATCTCGTCAAGCGGCATGTCGGTGTAGAGCTTGAGGAACCGGCCGACGTCAGCGTCTTCGGTGTTGCGCCAGAATTGCCAATATTCGTACGCTGACAGCATATCAGCGTTGAGCCAGATTGCTCCCCGGGCGGTCTTGCCCATCTTGGCACCGGAAGAGGTGGTAAGCAGCCGACAGGTGAGAGCGTAAAGCTGGGGCAGGCCCAGACGCCGCCCAAGATCAATTCCGTTGACGATGTTGCCCCATTGGTCGGAGCCTCCAATCTGCAGGAAACAGTCGTAGCGGCGGGCGAGTTCCGTGAAGTCGTAGGCCTGAAGGACCATGTAGTTGAACTCGAGGAAGGTCAGCTCATGCTCGCGATCGAGGCGGAGCTTGACCGAGTCCATGGCAAGCATCCGATTGACCGAGAAGTGACGGCCGACATCACGCAGGAACGCGATGTAGTTGAGGGGCGCCAGCCAATCGGCGTTGTCGACCATGATGGCCCCATGGGAACGATCACCGAATTCCAGGAACTTAGCGAAGGTCTGCTTGAGGCTCTGCTTGTTGGCCTCGATCTCCTCCTCGGTAAGCAGCTTGCGGGCTCCGTCTTTGCCCGATGGATCGCCGACACGCGTCGTTCCGCCGCCCATGAGTGCGATCGGCCGGTGACCGGTCTTCTGCAGCCAGCGCAGCATCATGATGCCGAGGAGATTGCCGACGTGGTAGCTCGGGGCGGTACAATCGAAACCCTGATAGGCGGTGACCGTGGCGCTCAAGAACAGCTTGTCGAGGCCATCCGGATCCGAGCACTGGTGGATGAATCCCCGCTCGGACATCACGCGCAAGAAATCGGACTTGAATACGGTCATGACGGCAATCCTCCGCCGCCCCGGCTCGGGGCGGCGCGCCGCCGCTATCTAGCAGGATGACGCGAGGATTTCACCGGGGAACCGGGCAGGTACGGCATCGATGAACGTCCTCGGCCTGATGAGCGGCACGTCGATGGACGGCGTCGACGCCGCGGTGCTCTTCACCGACGGGGAGGCGATCGCCGGCTTCGGCCCCTGCCACTTCCGCCCCTATTCCGAGGCCGAGCGCGCCAACCTCCGCGCCGCGCTCGCCGCAGCCAGGCGGCTTGCCGACCGCGCGGCGCGGCCGGGAGCCCTCGCCGCTGCCGAGCGGATCGTCACCGACGCCCATGGCGAGGCGGTCGAGCGGCTTAGGGCGGACAACCCGGACCTGGCGATCGATCTCATCGGCTTTCACGGCCAAACCGTCCTCCACGCGCCCGAACGGCGACTGACCGTGCAGATCGGCGACGGCAGGGCGCTGGCGCGGCGCCTCGGTGTCGCGGTGGTGTTCGACCTGCGCGCCGCCGACGTCTCGGTGGGAGGCGAGGGAGCGCCGCTGGTGCCCGTCTATCATCGGGCGCTGGTCGGCCGCGCCGGCCTCGCCGGCAGCACGGCGGTGGTCAATATCGGCGGTGTCGCCAACCTGACCCGCGTCGATGCCGACGGCTCGCTGGTTGCCGGCGACACCGGCCCGGGGAATGCGCTCCTCGACGATCTGATGCGCCAGCGAGTGGGCGAGCCGATCGACCGCGACGGCGCCCACGCCGGGCGCGGCACGGTCGACCAAGCGGCGCTCGCCCGCCTGCTCGCCCATCCCTGGTTCGACCGGCCGATGCCGAAGTCGCTCGACCGCGACGCGTTCTCCGCCGATCCGGTAACGACACTCTCCACCGACGACGCGGCAACGACGCTCACCGCTTTCACCGCGGCGGCCGTCGCCAGAGGCATCGCCGCCGCCGGCGGCGCCGACCGGATCGTGCTCACCGGCGGCGGGGCGAGCAACCCGACGATGCGCGCCATGATCGCCGCCGCGGCGGGCACCGGAGTGACGCTTGCCGGGGACATCGGCTGGTCGGCCGATTTCCTGGAGGCGCAGGCCTTCGCCTACCTCGCCGCGCGCAGCCGGCGCGGCCTGCCCATCACCTTCCCGGGGACGACGGGGGTCGCGCGGCCGATGACCGGGGGCGTTCTGGTCAGGCCCTGACGGCGACTGGCAGGCCCGACGGTTGTGGGGTAAGAGCCAGGGCACGGCGGCGGGCGGTTCCCGGTCGATCGCCGGCCGGCCATCTGGCATTTTTCGGAGCCATCATGAAGCTCAATGACATTGCGCGGGCGCTCGCCGCCGAGGTTGTCGGCGAGGCAGCGCTCGAGGTGCGACGGGTCGTTCATCCGGCCGACGCCGAGGGGCCGACCGACCTTGCCGTCGCCCTGTCGGAGGAGTCGCGGGCGGCCGTCGCCGGCAGTCGCGCCGGCGCCCTCATCGTTGCGGCCGGTGCCGGGCGGCCGGACAAGGACTGCCCGCTGCTGATCTACGCCGGCCACGAGCGCCAGGCGCTGGCGATCTTGACCTCGTTGTTCGATCGCGGCCCGGAGCACGCCGACGGCATCCATCCGAGCGCCGTCGTCGCCGCCGATGCGGCGATTGGCAATCGTGCCAGCGTTGGCCCGCACTCCGTGATCGGCGCCCGAACGTCTGTCGGCGAGGGCACGACCATCCTCGCCAACGTCACCGTCGGCGCCGAGGTGGCGATCGGCAGGGACTGCCTGATCCACCCCGGCGTCGTCATCGCCGACCGGGTGAAGATCGGCGACCGCGTCATCCTCCACCCCAACGCCGTCATCGGCGCCGATGGCTTCAGCTTCGTTGCGTCCGAGGGGGTGGGCCGCCTGCCGACGCGCATCCATTCGCTCGGCACCGTCGTCATCGGCGACGACGTCGAGATCGGCGCGGCAACGACCATCGATCGCGCCACCCTGCGCCGGACGACGATCGGGCGCGGAACCAAGATCGACAACCAGGTGCAGATCGCCCACAACGTGACGATCGGCCGGTCCTGCTTGATCTGCGGCATGGTGGGAATCGCCGGCAGCGTGATCATCGGCGACCATGTGCTGCTGGCGGCCGGGGCGGGGGTCAACGATCACGTCAGCATTGGCGCCAACGCCAAGATCGGAGGGCTGTCCGGCGTATCGCACAGCGTGCCGGCGGACGGCGAGGTGTTGGGTATCCCCGCCCTGCCCAAGGCGACGTGGATGGACCTCTACGTCAAGACCCGACGTCTCAAGCAGCTCTATCCGCGCGTCGACGACCTTGAGCAGCGCCTCGCGGCGCTGGAAAAGGCCGCCAAGGCTGAATAGCCTCGAGCCGCGATCTCGCCCGCGCTGCTCCAGGGGGAGGGCGCCGCCGGCGGGCTCGAGTTCGTCGCCGCGGTCATGGCGATCCGCGATGGCGTCGCGCCGCCGACCGTCAACTACCGCGGACCTGACCCGGCCTGCGACCTCGACTACGTTCCCAACCAGGCCCGGCGCGTAGCGATCGACGTCGCGGTCTCCAACTCGTTCGCCTTCGGCGGCCTCACGCGGTTGTCGCGGCGCGGCGCTTGGCCTGACGGCACCGCGGGCGTCGTCTTGTCCCTACGATCGTCCGTCGGCGCAGACCACCGATGACGGCGACGGCATGCATCGATCGACCGAAGGTTTGGCGTTTTTCTTGCTACACCTGAGGCGAAGGGATTCCCCGGAGTAGCCGGCTGATGTTCGACGCCATGAACGTCGCGATCCTGATCGGAGCCGCTTTGGTGGCGGCGGCGGCGTTCACCAGCCTGCTGAGCTTCCGCTTCGGCGCCCCGCTGCTGCTGATCTTCCTGCTTGTCGGCCTGCTGGCCGGCGAGGACGGACTCGGCATCGAGTTCGACAACCTTGGTGCCGCCTATTTCGTCGGATCGGTGGCCCTCGCCATCATCCTGTTCGATTCCGGCTATGCGACCAGGCTTGCCGCGCTCCGCGTCGCGGCGCTGCCGGCGCTGGCGTTGGCGACCGTGGGGGTTCTGGTCACCGCGTTGCTGGTCGGTCTCGCCGCCCGGGTTCTGTTCGGCTTCTCCTGGCTGCAAGGGCTGCTGCTTGGCGTCATCGTCGCGCCGACCGACGCCGCGGCGGTGTTTTTCCTGCTCCGAGTCGGCGGCATTACGCTGCGCGATCTCGTCCGCTCCACGCTTGAGGTCGAATCCGGCTCCAACGACCCGATCGCCATCTTCCTGACCGTAGCCCTGGTCGCGGCGTTCGCGATGCCGCCCGGTCTTGCCGGCCTCGGGGTCGAGGTGCTCGCCGAACTGGCGCTGCAGCTGGTGATCGGCGGCCTCGTCGGCCTCGCCGGCGGCGTCGTCATCGTGCAGGCGGTCAACCGGACGAATTTCGAGCCGGCGCTCTACCCGATCGTGGTGACCGCGCTGGCTTTGATGACTTACGCGGCGGCCGGGCTGGTCTACGGCAGCGGCTTCCTTGCCGTCTATGTCGCCGGCCTGGTCTCCGGCAACGCCGCGATGCGCCACGCCGCAGCACTCCGCCGCTTCCAGGAAGGCACCACCTGGCTCGCCCAAATCGCCATGTTCCTGACCCTCGGGCTGCTCGCCACCCCGTCCGAGTTCTCGTTGGTTGCCGCTCCGGCGATCGGCCTTGCGGCGTTCCTCATCCTGGTGGCGCGGCCGGCGGCGGTCTGGCTCTGCCTGCTTCCCTTCCGCTTTACGCGCCACGAGATGGCCTTCGTCTCCTGGGTCGGCCTGCGCGGTGCGGTGTCGATCCTGCTCGCCATCCTGCCGGCGATCGGCGACGTTCCCGGCGGGCGGACCATGTTCAACGCCGCCTTCGTCGTCGTGCTTGCTTCTTTGCTCGTCCAGGGTTGGACGATTGCGCCGATGGCGCGGCTCCTCGGGCTCGTCGTCCCGCCGCGGCGCGGACCGCTCGACCGCATCGAGCTTGGGCTGCCGGGCACCAGCCAGCACGAGGTCGTCGCCTACCTCGTTCACCCGGAGAGCGCCGTGGCCAAGGGCGAGCGCATACCGCGCTGGGCGCGCCCCTCGCTCGTCGTCCGCGACGGGCGAGCGCTGCGCCCGCCCCGCTTCGGCCGGCCGGAGGCGGGCGACCGGGTCTACGTGATCACCACGCCGGAATACCTGAACTTGCTCGACAAGCTCTTCTCCGGACCGGCTCCGGGTCTCGACGATCCCGACCTCTACGGGGAGTTCCTGCTGCAGCCTGACACTCGGCTTGCAGAAGTCGCGCGGGCCTATCCGATCGCCGTGACTCCCAGCGATGGGGCCCTGACGGTGGGCGACTTCCTCCGCCGCGAGCTGGCCGGGGACATCGAGGCCGGCGACCGGCTAGCGCTCGGCGACGTCGACCTCATCGTTCGCCGGGTGAGCGACGATCATGCGATCGAGGAGATCGGGTTGGCGATGGAGCACGCCGCCGAGGCGCGTCCGCGCATTCCACTCTTCCAGAGCCCGCGCGAACTTGTGCAATTGTGGCGAGATTGGCTTGCACGACGACGAATCCCACCTGCACCGCCGCCGGGGGCCTGATGAGATACCGGGCGGTCCTGCTCGCCTCGGCTTCGGCCGGACTGTTCGGCCTGTCGATACCAGTTGTGAAGCTACTGGTCAGCGAAGTCGATCCTGGACTCCTCGCGGGCTTTTTCTACCTGGGCTCCGGCCTCGGCCTTGCGGCGCTGCGGGCTGTATTGGGGCGCGCCAGGCGCCAGTCCGAAACGCCGTTGGGTCGCCGCGACCTGCCCTGGCTCGCCGGCGCGATCCTCTTCGGCGGCGTCATCGGGCCGCTCCTTCTGATTGCAGGCCTGTCGCGCACCAGCGGCGCAACCGCCTCGCTGCTGTTGACCTTCGAGGGTCTCGCCACCGCGCTGATCGCCTGGTTCGCGTTCCGGGAGAACGTCAATCCGCGGGTCGCGACTGGCATGATGCTGATCGCCGCCGGTGGCGCCGTCCTCGCCTGGCAGGGCGGAATGGACTTCGTCGAGCTGATCGGCCCGGCGGCGATCATCGGCGCCTGCCTCGCCTGGGGTATCGACAATAACCTGACGCGCAAAGTCGCCCTCGCTGATCCACTCGAAATCGCTACGCTGAAGGGCCTCGTCGCGGGACCGGTCAATCTCGCTTTGGCGTTGGCGAGCGGTGCCGATTTGCCGGCGACCGGCACCATCGCGGTTGCGGCGCTGGTCGGCTTCTTCGGCTACGGGATCAGCCTGGTCTTGTTCGTCGCTGCCCTGCGGGATCTCGGCGCCGCTCGCACCGGGTGCCGACTTGCCAGGGCCGGGAAGGAAGACCCGGTCCACGGGTTCGGCGATGCTCTGGCGAACCGGTTCCAGCGACACCACGCTCGGCTGCACTATCTCCGCCTCGAGCTGCCCGGTCACCCGCATGCCGCCCCGGAACTTCACGGCTTGCAACGCCACTTCAAGCCGCTGCACGGCGGTGATACCAAGCGCGGCGGCCAAAGCCTCGCGCTCCTCCGCATCCGGCGCCAGGCGCAACCCACGGCCGGTGGGCGGCATGTTGTCGACGCGGATGCCGGCGTCCCGGAGTCGCAGCCGGTCGGGGTCCCTGCTCATGCGGCCCTCTCGAGATAGATCTGCCCGGCGGTGATGGTTGTGACCGGCTGCGCTGCCAGCAGTTCCGACTGCTGTAGCAGATAGGCCGCGAGAAGCGACGACTGCGGGACCGGCTGGTCGTCGTAGATATTGCGGATCAGCACCGTCTCCACGGCCGCTGCGTCGCCGGCATCCAGTGCCGCACTGAGGCTGGCGAGCAAACCGTAGAAGAGGCTGCCCATCTTCTGGATCTTCTTGGGGACCGCAAGGTCTCCGGCACCGAGTTCACGGAGCGACTGATCCATGTCCTTGAAGAAGAGGTCGAAGACCGCCTGGCTGAACTCGGACGCCCTGTCCTCCTCCGACCGAAGGCGGCGGAACAGCAGAACGAGGTGCAGGCAAATCATGTCGAAGCGGCCGGTCACCGTGTCGGCAATGCCCC
>JBBDMC010000032.1:0-7893 GCA_040878485.1 Bauldia sp.
CCGCGAGCACGACATCCTCGATTCCGACGACTACTACCAGTTCATGGGCGGGCTGGCGGCGACCGTCGAGACGCTGAAGGGCACGGCGCCGCGCGTCTATCACGGCGACCATTCACGGCCGCAGAAGCCGGTGGTCCGCGCCCTCGGCGAGGAGATCGCCCGCGTCGTGCGCGGCCGCGCCGCCAACCCGAAATGGATCGCCGGCGTCATGCGCCACGGCTATAAGGGCGCCTTCGAGATGGCGGCGGCGGTCGACTACCTGTTCGCCTTTGCCGCCACCACCGACGCGGTCGGCGACCACCACTTCGACGCACTCTACGACGCCTACGTCGCCGATCCGACGGTCAGCGCCTTCATCGCCCAAGCGAACCGACCGGCGCTGTCGGAAATGGCGGCGTGCTTCCGCGAAGCCATCGACCGCGGCCTCTGGTCGCCCAGTTCCAACAGCGCCTATGATCGGTTGAGCGCGTTGATCGTCGAACGGAAGGAGGCCGCGGAATGAAGGACATGACCGAGGCCGAGATCGACGCCCGCCACGCCGAGAGGATGCGCAAGAAGAAGGCGGCGCGCGACAAGATCGTCGCCACTAAGACCATCGAGAGGGGCCTGGTCATCGTCCATACCGGCAAGGGCAAGGGCAAGACGACCGCCGCCTTTGGCATGGTGTTTCGCGCCCTCGGCCACGGCCTGCCGGTCGCCGTCGTCCAGTTCGTCAAGGGCAAGTGGCAGACCGGCGAGCGGGCGGCGCTCGAACGCTTCGGCGATCTTGTCTCGATCAACACCATGGGCGACGGCTTCACCTGGGAGACCCAGGACCGCCAGCGCGACATCCAGGCGGCGCGGGCCGCCTGGGAGCGCGCCAAGGGGATCATCAAGGCGGGCAAGCACAGGCTCGTCCTCCTCGACGAGCTCAACATCGTGCTGCGCTACGACTACCTGCCGGTGAGCGAAGTGGTCGCCTTTCTCAGCGACGAGAAACCGGCCGACGTCCACGTAATCGTCACCGGCCGCAACGCCAAGGACGAGCTGATCGCCATCGCCGACATCGTCACCGAGATGGAGCTGGTCAAGCATCCGTTCCGTTCCGGCGTCAAGGCGCAGAAGGGGGTCGAGTTCTGATGCCGGAGACCATTGATCCAGTTGATGACATTCTTTGCATATGCTATGTGTAACATATGCGAGCCGTTCTGCTCGAATATCAGAGACTTACGCTCGCCGACGGCGCAGTTGTCGAGGTCAAGGTGTGGCAGTTGCCGGAGGGAACGGCCGAGCGCCCACACGGGCTGAAATACTCCCTGTATTTTGGACGGCACGGCGAGCGCGTCATCGGGTACGACAACGAACGTGGGAAGGGCGACCACCGCCACTACCGGGGCCGCGAGAGACCCTACCGCTTCACCACCTTTGAGGCGCTCTTCGCAGACTTCTGGCGCGACGTCAGCAAGGAGATTGAAAATGAAAGAAGTTAAGCTGCACGTTGAAGGCCTCGACGCGTTCGTGAAGCGGACCACGGAGACGGCGCGGAGGCTCGATCGTGGCGAACGCCGACGCGGAAAGGGTCACATTTCCTTCGAGACCATGGAAGCGCTCCTGCGTCTGCTTACACCTAACCGCTGGGCATTGTTGCGGAAGCTGCGCGGCAGCGGCTCCTCCTCGATCCGTGCTCTGGCAAGATCGCTGGGGCGCGACTATCGCGGCGTTCACGCCGATGTGACGGTGCTGGTCGGTGCTGGTCTGATTGAACGCAGTCCGAACGGTTCGATCAGCGTGCCGTGGTCGCGCATCACGGCCGAGATGGCGCTCGACATCGCGGCGTAACCTTGCGAGCGCCGGAATGACGCACACCGCCGCCCTCATGATCCAGGGCACCGGCAGCCACGTCGGCAAGTCGGTGATCGTCGCCGGCCTGTGCCGGGCGCTTGCCAACCGCGGCATCGCCGTGGCGCCGTTCAAGCCGCAGAACATGTCGAACAACGCGGCGGTGACCGCTGACGGCGGCGAGATCGGCCGGGCCCAGGCGCTGCAGGCGCGGGCGGCGCGCCGCGCCCCGTCGGTCCACATGAACCCGGTGCTGCTGAAGCCGGAGAGCGATGCCGGCGCCCAGGTGGTGGTCCAGGGGCGACGGCAGGCAACCATGGGCGCGGTCGAATACGCTCGCCGCAAGGTGGAGCTGCTGCCGCGCGTGCTCGACAGCTTCGCCATCGTCTGCCGGGAGGCTGAGGTGGTGCTCGTCGAGGGCGCCGGCAGTCCGGCCGAGGTCAACCTGCGTCAGGGCGACATCGCCAACATGGGCTTCGCCGAGGCGGCGGACGTTGCCGTCGCGCTCGTCGGCGACATCGACCGGGGCGGCGTGATCGCCAGCCTGGTCGGCACGCACGCCGTGCTGTCGGCAAACGACCGGGCGCGGATCAAGGGCTTTCTCGTCAACAAGCTCCGCGGCGACGCCGCCCTCTTCGCTGACGGGGTGCGGGTCATCGAGAAGAAGACGGGCTGGCCGTCTTTCGGCGTCGTGCCGTGGCTGGAGGAGGCGCGTGCGTTGCCGGCCGAGGATGGGCTGGGGCTTGCCAGCGCGGGGGGTCTCGGTCCCCGCTTTGGCGCCGACGAACCGGCGGGGAAGGCGGCTCGAAAAATCGCCATCGCCGTGCCGATGCTGCCGCGGATCGCCAACTTCGACGACCTCGACCCGCTGGCGATGGAGCCCTGGGTCTTGCTCGTCATGGTGCGGCCGGGCGATCCGATCCCGGCCGACGCAGATTTGGTCCTGATCCCCGGCTCCAAGTCGACCATCGCCGATCTCGCGTTCCTGCGGCGGGAGGGCTGGGACATCGACATCGCCGCGCATCGCCGTCGCGGCGGCCGCGTCCTCGGTATCTGCGGCGGCTGCCAGATGCTCGGGCGCAGCATCTGCGACCCGGCCGGCATCGAAGGGCCGGTCGAGACGGTCGCCGGCCTTGGCCTCCTCGACGTCGAAACCGTCCTTGGCGGCGACAAGGCAACGGTCGCGGTCGGCGGCCGCCACCTGGCGACCGGCGAGGCGGTCACCGGCTACGAGATCCACCTGGGGCGGACGACCGGCCCCGACTGTGCCAGGCCGATGCTCGATCTCGGTGGACGTCGGGACGGCGCGGCCTCGCCCGACGGACTGGTTACCGGCACTTATGTCCATGGTCTTTTTTCGTCCGACGGGTTCCGCCGCGCGTTCTTGGCCGACCTCGGCGTGCGGCCGTCCGTGCTGCGTTACGAGGCCGCCGTCGAAGCGGCGCTCGACGTGCTTGCCGATCACCTCGAAGCCCATGTCGCCATCGACCGGCTGCTGGCGATCGCCGGCTACAGCAGGGCAAGGCCGGCGGCGAAGAGCACGATCAACACAAGAATCGCCGAGGCGCCGACGTAGACGCTGAGCGCGCGGTCGATGTCGGCGGGGGTGGCGTCGCGGCGGCCGCCTTCGTTGAGGAACGGATCGTCGACGACGATGCCGGCGTAGCGGCGTGGGCCGCCGAGGGCGATGCCGAGGGCGCCCGCAATCGCCGCCTCCGGCCAGCCGGCGTTGGGCGAGCGGTGATGTCCCGCCTCTTCCACCATGATCCAGAAGGACTGCGCGATCGAGCCACCGGCGAGCGGCGCGGCCAGCGCGATCAGCGCCCCCGACAGGCGGCTCGCCGGCAGGTTGACCAGATCGTCGAGACGTGCCGCCGCCCAGCCGAAATCCTCGTGCCGCGGCGTCAGGTGGCCAATCATCGAATCGGCGGTGTTGATCGCCTTGTACACGCAGAGCCCCGGCAGGCCGAGCAGCGCGAACCACAGCGCTGGCGCTACCAGGCCATCGGAGAAATTCTCGGCCGCCGATTCGATGGCCGCGCGACAGAGGCGCGGTTCGTCGAGACTGCGCGGATCGCGGCCGACGATTCGCCCAACCGCGGCGCGGGCGGCGTCGAGGCCGTCGGCGAAGGCCGCGCCGACCGCCGCCACGTGTTCGTAGAGCGACCGCCCGGCGAGCAGCGTCGCCGCGACGACGACGGTGCCAATCCACCCGTAGGCGATGGCGGCGAAGAGCCGCTCGAGGCCGTAGCCCGACAGTCCGGCCACCGCGACGACTGCCGCGACGGCCAATGCTCCGAGCCTGCGGCGAGTGCGTGGCGACGTGGCACTGCGGTTGAGGACGCGGTCGAGGAGGCCGACCAGCGCCCCGATCAAGGCGGCCGGGTGGGGAACCCGCCGCCAGATGAGGTCCGGATCACCGACGACCGCGTCGAGGATCAACGCCAGCGCCAACAGCCAGAAATGGTCGGAGGAGATCATGGCGGCAGGCGGACGCGTCTTGCCTCGCCGGCCAGCCAGTCGACGGCGGCCGGCAGCGACGGCCCGCCGCATACCGTCAGGCGCTCCGGCAGGACGATGCGCCGCGCCGGCGGATAGAGGCGGGCGAGTGCTGGGTGGGCGAGGAGGGCGCTTCCCTGGTCCTCAACCGGCGGGCTCGCCGAGGCGACGACCAGGTAGTCCGGCGGCTCGGTGACCAGCCGCTCCAGCGGCACGAAGCCTCCGGTGGCGCCGGCAAGCACGCCGCCGGCGTTGGCGAAGCCGACGAGCGCCAGAAGCTCGCCGGTGAGCGTCTCGCCGCCGGTGACGTAGCCGCGTCGCTGGTAGACCGCCGCCGTCGGCTTCGTCTCGCCAACCGCCGCCATGGCGCGCGCCGTGGCATCGTCGACCGCCGCGATCAGCGCTTCGCCGCGCTCCGGATGCCCGACCAGCGCCGCGATCTGGCGAATCTGGTCGACCGACTGGGCGACGCTGCGGGCCGGGTCGAGGAGCACCACCCGGTAGCCCAGCCGGGCGAGCATCTGGCGGGTGGCAAGCCTGGTGAAGCGGCCGGCGAGGACGAGGTCGGGGGCGAGGCCGACCACCGTCTCGGCCCCGCCGGCGTCGTGGCGGAACGACTTGGCCCGATCGGCGATAAAGGACAGCGTGGGATCGGTCGCATAGGTCGAGAGCGAAGCGATCTGGGCCGGATCGGCGAGCGCGACCAGGAGCTCGTCGGCGCAGAGATTGACCGAGACGATGCGTTGCGGCGTCGGCGCCGCCAGGCCGGCGGGCGGCACGATGGCCATCGCTGCCAAGGCCAACCCGGTGATTGTCGAGCGCATGCGCGGCCTCTCAGTTGCGCCGGTCTTCCGCCTGGTTTACGGCTTAGCGGTTCGGCTGAAAAGCCGGAAGGGCCCGGGACACACTCCGTGACGGGCGCAACCTCCAGATCGATCCAGACCGGAGATCTGCCAGTGCCGGCTTATTTCCCGCGCGTCGCCGCCGTCGCCGCCGCGTGCCTCGCGTCCATCGCGACCGCCGGGGCGGGCAGCGTCCCGTCGATCGTCGTCACTCCTTACTACCAGCCGACCTCGATCGCAAAGGCCGGCAGTACCGTCTCGGTCATCACGCGGGAGGAGATCGAGCGCTCGTCGGCCGGCACCGTCGCCGAGCTCCTGCGGTCGACGCCCGGCGTCAACGTCATCGAGAGTGGCGGCGCCGGCGGCCAGGCGCTGGTCAACCTGCGCGGCGCCGAAGCCGGCCACACGCTGGTCCTGATCGACGGCATCCGGGTCAACGACCCGGCCAGCGCCCGCGACGAGTTCGACTTCGCCACGCTGTCACTGACCGACGTCGAACGGATCGAGATTCTGCGCGGGCCGCAGAGCGCGCTTTACGGCTCGGACGCCATGGGCGGGGTGATCAACATCATCACCCGCCGGCCATCGCGGGGCCTAAAGGCTTCGGCGACCGCCGAGGGCGGGAGCTACGGCAGCCGCAGCACGACCCTGTCGGCGAGCCGATCGTCGGGCGCCTTCAGCCTGCTCGCCAGCGGCACCACCTTCGCCAACCAGGGCTTCTCCCGCGTCGGCGACCGCGACCATGGCGAGCCGGACGGGACCGAGAAATACGCCGGCACGGTGCGGGGAGCGATCGACGGCGACAACGGGCCGCGGCTCGAGTTCGGGCTCGACGGCCATCACCAGGCCTCCGACATCGACAAGTCGGCGACGGTCGATGCCAGCGGCTACACCTCGACCCGCGACCTCCTCTCCGGCTTCGGGCGGCTGTCGTTCCCGGCGCTGGACGGCAGGCTCGCCAGCTCGCTCACTCTTTTCGCCACCGAGACCACCCGGCGCTTCGGCGAGCCGACCCGCGACACCGACTTTCGCGGGACAGACATCGGAGCCGAGTACCAGGGCAACCTCAACCTCGCCACCCTGGGATCGCTCACCGCCGGCGCCCGCTTCGAGCAGGTGACCGCGTTCCAGAAACGATCCGACCAGGCGTCGCCGGCATTCGACGACGGCCGGCTTCTCTACGCCGGCTACCTGCTTTACCAGGTCCCGGTCGACGCGCATCTCAACCTGTCGCTCGCCGCCCGCCACGACGGCGAGCTCGGCGGCGACGGGTTCACCACCGGTCGCTTCGCTGCCGTCTACGACTTGCCCGAGATAGAAACCCGCCTGCGCGGCAGTCTCGGGACCGGCGCCAAGCGGCCGACCTCCTTCCAACTCGCCTACAACCCGGCGCTGGTGCCCGAGCAAAGCGTCGGCGCCGACCTCGGCATCGAAAAAACGCTGTTCGACGGCCGGCTGACCGTCTCGGCGACCGGTTTCTGGAACCGCTTCACCGACCTCATCGACTTCGACGGCGACGTCTTCACCGGCACCTACAAGAACATCGCCGCCGCCGAGACCGCCGGTGTCGAGGTCGCCGCCTCGACGATGATCGTAGCGGGGGTCCTCGATGGCACCATGAGCTACACCTATCTCGACGCTCGCGACCTCGCGACCGGCCTGCCGCTGGAGCGCCGGCCGATGCATTCGGGCAAGGTGACGCTGATCTACACCGGCATCGACAATCTCCGGGCGACGCTATCGGCAACCGTGGTCGGCCCTCGCTTCAACGACGACGCGGCGACGGTGCGGCTGCCCGGGTACGTGCGGATCGATGTCGCCGCCGCCTACCGGGTGAACGAGGCGCTGTCGCTCTTCGCCCGCGTCGAGAATCTTCTCGACGCGGACTATCAAGAGGTGAGCGGCTACAACACCGCCGGGCTTTCGGCCTATGCCGGCCTCACCTGGAGACACTAGCGGAGCGGCCATGGCTGGTATGGCGAGACGGGGCGACGGATGGCTGATCGCCGCCATGGCGGCACTCGTCGCAAGCCTCTTCGTCGGCTCGCTGACGATCGGGCCGGTGCTCATTCCGCCGGGGACGGTGATCGCGTCGCTTGCTGGCGGGGGCGACGAGGCGGCGCGGATCATCGTCGTCGAGATCCGGTTGCCGCGGGCGATCCTGGCGGTACTGATCGGCGGCAGCCTCGGGCTTGCCGGCGCGGCGCTGCAAGGACTGCTGCGCAACCCGTTGGCGGCGCCGTCGCTGTTCGGCGCGCCATCGGCGGCCGCGCTCGGCGCCGTCGCCGTCATCTCATTCGGCGTCGTCGACACGCTGTCCTTCGCCCTGCCGGTGGCCGCGATCGCCGGGGCGCTGGCGTCGGTGGCCCTGCTGATCCTGGTCGCCGGACCGCGGGCGAGCCTGCTGGTCCTGATCCTCGCCGGGCTTGCCGTCTCCAGCCTCGCCGCCGCCGGCACCTCGCTGGCGCTCAACCTGGCGCCCAATCCGTTTGCCGCCCTGGAGATCGCCTTCTGGCTGCTCGGCTCGCTGGAGGATCGGAGCTTGCGCCACGTGCTGATCGCCCTGCCGTTCGTCGCCGTCGGCGTCGGGCTCCTGCGGTGGGACCGGCGTGCCTTCCGCGCCCTCACCCTCGGCGAGGAAGCGGCCGCGAGCCTCGGCTTCGATCTCGCCGCCATCCGCTTGAGGGTGGTCGCCGGGGTCGCGGCGGCGGTCGGCGCCGGCGTCGCCGTCGCC
>JBBDMC010000033.1:0-7844 GCA_040878485.1 Bauldia sp.
CGTCTTATATTTGGGGCCTTGGACTACCTCTGTCTCGAACGGCAAACGATCAGCTTGGATAGCCTGTAAAGCGCCAAGCTTGCCGTTCAGAAGGTCGAGGGTGACCGACGCGACCGGCCCGTAGTCCATCGCGTAATACACCTCATATGTGAGCGGACGCCCATACCGATTGAGGTGCTCTTTGTCGGCAAGGTAGAGGAATTTGACTGCCTGATATTTGTCGGCGTCGGGACGCTTGTGCGCCAGGTAGAGCAATAGCTCTACGATCTTGTCTATCTTCGGTCTGAATTTCAGGGGCACCGGATTCCTCGCGTGGGTCCGAATCCCACAACCTCGAGCAATAGCGCGTACCCCACCATAGAAACAAACAAAACAAGTCAGTCCTAACTTCGGGACCGCAATTTTTATTTTCAAGAGCATTGGCGGGAGATTTTTTCAATCAAGTTGCAGATAAGTCACGAAATTCGTCATTTGTTCTTTCCTGCATCTGCTACCCAAGGCCGCGAAAATGGTTGGACGTGCCGCCAAGCGGCAGCGGCAGATCGAGGGCCGCCAGCGCCGGCAAGAGGCCATCGAACAGCGCCGCGTACTCGACGGCGAAGAGACGGGCGAGCGGGCCGGCCCCGGCGTTGTCGACCACGACCGACGATTGCAGGCAGGCGACGTCGGCGCCGCAGCGGCAGAAGGCGGCGTAGGCCTGGCGGAGCTGCTGGGGATGCGGCCGGTCCTCGGCGTCGTAGACGGTAACCAGCGCGCCGCGGGCGAACGGCAGGGCGAAGGCCAGCGCCTTCGGCTTGGTGCGTGGGCCGACCGAGGGGACAACGACGACCTCATACGGGGGGCCGTCGATCGCCGCCCGCGCCGCGGCGGCGGTGGCAGGGTCGGCCGCCTCGACGATCAGCTTGATGTCGAGGCGGTCGCGTGGCCAGTCCGGCATTCCGTAGCAGATGCACCAAGCCGGGTGTGGAGGTCCGCAAGATGACGCGGACTCCACAAACGCTGGCAGTGCGAGCATTCTCCAAATCATGGTCCGAAACTATTGGGGCAGGGTCGTCCGCCGCGCCTTCGTCGAAGGGGCGACAACGCTTGGTATCAATTCGCGGGAGCGGATTGTGATCTATCTGGGCGTCGCGGCAATCGCCGTAGCCGGACTCTTATTTTGGGGGTCCGCCGATGCCGCGCATGACGAACTCGTGGTGCGCTTCTCTATCGTTGCCGGGATCGTCCTCATTCTCCCGTTTGTTTTTCTTTGGAAGCTCGTAAGCGTGCCCGCGAAGATCGACGGCGAGAGAGATCATGTAAACAAGGTGCTGGGTGAAAAGCTCATCACGCATACGGTCAGAATCGACAAAATTCGCGCCCTGAGTATTCTCCGCGAGAGCGGCCTAGAATTGGCCACTGTTCGCATCATCAAGCCCGAACAATACGATGATTGGAAAACAGATGTTGAAAAGTGGAAAAGCCTATCCCTGACGTATATTGCTCATTATTTTTCATATCAAGATGCAGTGGCTTTCAAATTCACAGAATTTACTTATCAGAAGAATTTTGTCTATAAATTAAACGACGAACACGGCCGCAATATAATAGAACTTATGGGACTTACCATGGACCTGAATGGCAGCAAACGCAAGACCGGTACGAGCGAGTTTAAGTATTGATTTAACCGATTATTTGCCAACGTACATCCGCCTGGTGCATCTGCTACCGAATGCCGGGCCAGTCGATCAAGTCGAGGGCGGCGACCAGCTCGCCGACGATCCCGGCTTCCCGGTACAAGGGGACCAGAACCGTATAGGTCGGCAGCGTCGGCGGCGCCGCCGGCGACGCCGAGGAAGCTGAGCGGACGAGCCGGCGCCGGCCGGCAAGTCCGGCGGCGACGAAACGCAGCGCCGATACGCCAAAGAAGAAGAGCGCCCCGACAAGATTGAGGGCGATCAGCGTCGCCAGCGGAGCGCTGAGGAACATCAGGGCGGTGACGACCGCAAGCACCAGTCCGACCGCGGCCTGACGGGGGGAGATGGCGCGGCGGGCCGACAACTCAGGATGGAGCGCTGCCAGACGCCGGATCGCACGCTTGACGAAAGCCGCCTTGCCGGACTCGATCAGCCCCGAGCGAATGGCGGACGGGGTGGCAACGGCGAGGCGGCGGCGCGCCGAGCGGTGGGTGACCAGCCAGCCGGCGATCCTGGCCATGGTCTCCTCGTCCGGGGCGAGATAGCCGATCCGGTCGTCGGCGGCGGAAAGCGCAAACGTACCGCGGCGAACGGCCTCGACATCGACGGTGACGTCGGGTCCGAGGCGAACGGTACGGGCGAACGGCAGGCCGAGACGGCGGGCGCGATCGCGATAGATCGATACTTCGCCGCCGACCGCACTCGACAACGCCACTGGCCGATCGACTGGATCGAGCCTCGCCACCGCACCCCCCAGCGCGGCATCAACGGTACCGCGCACCCGGACTTCGCTATAGTCAGCCTAAATCGCCCCGGATGTGAAGGGCGAAATCACTCTGGCGGGCCGAAGACCATGCCGTCCCTCAAACGATCGCTCGGGCTTGGCCTCATCGCGACGCTGGCGCCGACCCTGGCGGCGTGCTCCGGCGCGCTCGCGGCCGAGACGCCGGCGCCGGCCGATGAACCTCTGCCGGCCGTCGTCATCCCCAATTTCTGGGACCCGCGGCAGCGTATCGAGCGGCCGCCGGCGGGAGCCGTCCAGGCGATCAGGTTCCTGACCACCGACGACTTCCCGCCGTTCAACTTCGTCGACGAAAACGGCCACCTCACCGGCTTCAACGTCGATCTGGCGCGCGCCATCTGCGCCGAGCTTGCCGTGCGCTGCACCATCCAGGCGCGCCAATGGGACGACCTCGCCGGCCACATCGTCGACAAATCGGCGGACGCCATCATCGCCGGCGTCGCCGTCACCGCCGAGAACCGCGAGTGGCTCGATTTCTCCGACGTCTACCTGCGGCCGGCGGCGCGCTTCGCCGTGCTGCGGGAGAGCGGCGGCATCGAAACGACGCCGACCGGGCTAAGGGGCAAGACGCTCGCCGTGGTCACCCGAACTGCGCACGAAGCCTATCTCGCCGCCATGTTTCCCGAGGTCGGGCGCAAGCTCTACCCGACCGCCGAGGCGGCTCGCCAGGCGCTCAAGAACGGCGACGTCGACGCCCATTTCGGCGACGGCCTGCAACTGAGCTTCTGGCTGGAGAGCCGGGCTGCCGGCGCTTGTTGCACGTTCGCCGGCGGTCCCTTCCTCGAATCGCGCTTCTTCGGCCAGGGCCATGCCATCGCCATCGCCAAAGCGGCACCGGACCTCAAACGAGCGATCAACGCGGCGCTCCAGGCGGTGCACGAGAAGGGCGTCTATGGCGAGCTCTATCTGCGCTATTTCCCGATCGGCTTCTTTTGAACCGGTCAGGTGCGATAGCGCGCCCGTGCCCCACTCTCGATAGCGGCGACGGTGAGCTTGTCGAGATTGAGACGGTCGCGCAGCATCTGCAGGAAGCGCAGCTCCTCCTGCTCGACGTGGAGGTCGGCGGCCGCCACCTCGACGGCAAGCGCGTAGGCGGTATCGTACAGGCGCTCAGGCAGCGAGGCAGCGATGACCGAGAGGACCGCGTCGAGCCCGTCGTCGTCCTGGAGCAGCGCCCCGCAGGCCTCAGCCGTCGCCACCAACTTGTCGGAGTCGAAGCCCTTGAAAATCGGTAGAGTCTTGACGACGTCGCCGATCTTCATGAGTTCGTGGTCGGTCATGGTGCGGTCGGCGGCCGAGAGCGTGACCATGGCGAAGATCAGGGCTTCGTGATGGGAGACGGGCCTGGCCATTTTCTTCATCGGCGGTCCTCGGGAGGGGTGGGGCGCGCGTCGGCGCAACCTATGGCCTGACCGGACGGACCGCAAGCAGCCGGCCGGCAGGTTGACGTGGTAGCACGGCCTTTCTAATTTCCGCGCGCCGCCAAGTGGATAGAGCCCGTTGCCGCACACAACCCTGCCCCCGCTCGCCCTTTCGCCGGCGCTCAGCGACGCGGCCGAGCGCTCACGGGCCTGGCCGTTCGAGGAGGCGCGCAAGATCATCGCCCGGTTAGAGCGGCGCCCATCGGCGCCGGCCGAGGTCGTCTTCGAGACCGGCTACGGGCCCTCCGGCCTGCCGCACATCGGCACCTTCGGCGAAGTGGCGCGCACCACCATGGTCAGGACGGCGTTTCGGCTGTTGACCGGCGATACGATCCCGACCCGCCTCATCTGCTTCTCCGACGACCTGGACGGCCTGCGGAAGGTGCCGACCAATGTTCCCAATCCGGAGAAGCTCCAGGCTTTCCTCAACCAGCCGCTGACCAGCGTGCCCGATCCGTTCGGCGAATACGAGAGCTTCGGGGCCGGCAACAACGCCCGGCTGAGGTCGTTCCTCGACCGCTTCGGCTTCGCCTACGAATTCATGAGCGCCACCGAGGTCTACCGGTCGGGCGCCTTCGATCGGATGCTGCTCAGGATGCTGGCCGCCTACGACGAGGTGATGGTGATCATGCTGCCGTCGCTGAGAGAGGAACGTCAGCAGACCTATTCGCCCTTCCTGCCAGTCTCGCCCACCACCGGGGCGGTGCTGCAGGTGCCGATCGTCGAGCGGAACGTCGCTGCCGGAACCATTGCCTTCCGCGACCCCGATACCGGCAAGCTCAGCGAAGTCCCGGTCACCGGAGGCAACGTCAAGTGCCAGTGGAAGGCGGACTGGGCGCTCAGATGGGCGGCGCTCGGGGTCGACTACGAGATGTCGGGCAAGGACCTCATCGATTCGGTCAAGCTGTCGAGCCGCATCTGCCTGGCGCTCGGCGGCGAGCCGCCGGAGGGCTTCAACTACGAGCTCTTCCTCGACGAGACCGGCCAGAAGATCTCCAAGTCGAAGGGCAACGGGCTGACCATCGACGAGTGGCTGACCTACGCCTCGCCGGAAAGCCTGTCGCTGTTCATGTATCACAAGCCGAGGGCGGCGAAGCGGCTCTATTTCGACGTCATCCCGAAGGCGGTCGACGAATATTTCGCCTGCCTCGACGTCTATCACGGCCAAGCGGAAGAGCAGCGGCTCGCCAACCCGGTCTGGCACGTCCACGCCGGCAGTCCGCCGAAGATCGACATGCCGGTCGCCTTCGCCATGCTGCTCAATCTCGCCAGCGCCTCCAACGCCCACGACAGGGGCGTGCTGTGGGGCTTCATCCTCAGGCACGTGAAAAGCACATCGGATATATCCGATGTGCCAGCGACCGTGACGCCCAAGACCCACCCCAAGCTCGACGAGCTCGTCGGCTACGCGGTCAGCTACTACAACGACTTCGTCGCGCCGACCAAGGTCTACCGGCTCGCCGACGAGAACGAGCGGCGGGCGCTGGTCGGGCTCGACGAAAAGCTCGGAGGCCTTGCGCCTGACGCCGACGCCGAGACCATCCAGCGCGCGATCCTCGACGTCGGGCGCGCCATCCCGCGCTACCAGGACCCGACCCGCGAGGGCCCGGGCGGCGGTCCGGGCGTCTCGCTCGCCTGGTTCTCGACCATCTATCAGATCCTGCTCGGCCACGAGCGCGGGCCGCGTTTCGGCTCGTTCGTGGCGATCTACGGCATCCCCGAGACCCGCGCCCTCATCGCGCGGGCGCTCGCCGGCGCGCTGGTCGCCTGATCAGTTGGTCGCCGCGCAGGGCGAGACAGGCGCCTCGTTCCGCCAGATTCCGCGGCGGGCGCAGCGGGCGTCCTCGGCAACGGCCCGGTACTCAGGCGTCGCCAGCCCGTCCGGTGTCGCCCAACCCTGTCCGAGCAGCCATTGCCCGAGATCGGTCTCACCGACCCGGCAGGGCGCGGTGACGTCGGCTACCCCGTCGACGGCGGGGAAGTAGCATTCGACTGGGCGGCCGCGCAGGAACATGCGCAGGCTGTGGAGGGCGGTCGCCCCGCACGGCCAACCGCCGCCTTCGGCAAGGCCGCAGCTGGCATCGGCAGCCGGCGCGGCGACGCCGGAAACTCTGATCGTTCGGTCGCCCACCCTGAACGTCGCGGCGTCGGCGGTCTGCGGCAGGAAGAAACGGCGCCAGCGGGCCGGCTCGAGCGGCGCCGGCGGGGTCGGAACGCGGACCAGCGGCCCCTTGCCGGAGGGCGCCGGAGTGACACCAGACGGCGTCACGTCGCGATCGGGAGGGTCGACAAACTCGACCCTGCCGCTTTGGGCGCAAGCCCCGGAAGCTGAGACGGCCAAGGCCAGGACGAGCGCCGCCACGCGCCTCACTGGCTCGCCCAGATGATCCGCCCGATCCAGTCGATATCGCCGACGGCCAGCGTGCGGTTGGCGTGATCGGGGTTGAGCGAGGCAAGGTCGATGGCGCGCGTCGTCTTGCGCTGGAGGATCTTCGCCATCACCTCGCCGTCGCGGGTCTTGACCACGACGCGGTCGCCGCGCCGGCACGGCGTGTCGGAAGACACGATGATGGTGTCGCCGTCGCGGTAGAGCGGCAGCATCGAATCGCCGCTGACCTCGAGGGCGAAGACGTTTTCCGCGGCACCGCCGGGAAAGGCGATCTCGTCCCAGCCGTGGCCGACGGGGAAACCGCCGTCGTCGAAGAAGCCGCCGCGGCCGGCCTGGGCAAAGCCGATCACCGGAATCGGCGGCAGCGCGCGGCGCCCCGTTGTCGGGCGGCGGCTATTGGTCAACGCGACGAAGTCCTCGAAGTCCGACTTGGTGGCGTCCAGGATCTTGGCGATGCTCTCGGTCGACGGCCAGCGCGGGCGGCCATCGCTGGCAGTGCGTTTGGAGCGGTTGAAGGTGGTGGGATCGAGCCCGGCGCGCCTGGCCAGACCGGACGGCGTCAGGTCATAACGCGCCGCAAGGCGGTCGATCGCGGCCCAGATTCGGCTGTGTGACAGCATGGCGCCTCCCCACCGGCCCGCCCGGATCACAGGAATTTATCCCTCTTTTGATTTAACCCCGCGGCACCGGCGAGTCCAGCCCATTTGCTGGATCACGGCGATGGCGCGGGTCGCGGTCCGGCCTGGGCAAGACGGCCGATCGGCGCCGGGGCGCTAGCCAAGGCGGCCGAAACCGACGGTTCCAGGGCCTTGTCGCCTCCTCCAACGTCGCCCGCCGGGCCCCTCGGCCCGGGCCTTGAGGCGCGAGAGATTCTTAAGCCTCATTACCAAATCTCTAGCGGCGACCGATCGGGTTAACCGCGTGTTTACCATGTTTGCCGAACTCTCCACTCATGCCGCGCATGACCGCTGATTCACTCGACGGCGGTTGTAAGGCCGGATTCCGACCGGGCTGCCGCGGCAGGGGGTTCGAGCGATGAAATCCGCCAAGCCTTGGAGCTTGAGCGACGCCGACGAAGAGACTCGTCGCGCCTTGCTCAAGGCCGCCGAGCAAGCAGGTCTTTCGGTGAGCGACTGGCTTGGCCAGTCACCCGAGGACGACACGCCGCCGATCGACGTCGATGCAACCGAGGAGCCGGAAGCGAGGCGCGAGGAAAGCGAGGACTCGCGCGCCCTCACCGCCGCCATCTCCAGGCTGACCGAGCGCCTCGGCGCCATGGGCCAGCCGGCGCGCGAATCCTTCTTCGGTCTGAAAGCCCGACTGGCGGAGATCGAGCGTCGCCTCGGCGAGGTGGCGGTAGCGCCGCACGCGGCGCCCGACCGCGGGCGTTCGATGAGAGAAGTGACGGTGATGGTCGAGGCGCTGGGTCGCGATCTCGATAGCGCCGACGAGGACGCCCGCACGATGATCGAGGGACAGCACGCTGGCGCCGAACGAGCGTTCGCCGGCGCGCCGGCGAGGCGATGGGCGACGGCGCCGTCGGCCGCGCCCGACCG
>JBBDMC010000034.1:0-7833 GCA_040878485.1 Bauldia sp.
CTCCAGTGCAACGTCGAGGCGGTTGTCTGGCAGCCGAGCGCCGGCACGCTCGGGCCACTCGATCAGAGCCGCACCGTCGAGGAGCGAATCCGCTAGGCCGATCTCGTCGATTTCTCTCTCGTCGGAGACCCGGAAGAGGTCGATGTGGGAGACCGGAAAGGGGCCGGCGTCGTAAGTCTGAACCAGGGTGAAGGTCGGGCTCGGAACGTCGAGCGCCGGGTCATCGGCATGCGCCCGGATCAGGGCGCGGGCGAAGGTCGTCTTGCCGGCGCCGAGGCCGCCGGAAAGGGCGACGACGTCGCCTCGAGCCAGGCAGACCGCGACGTCCTCGGCGAAGGCGGCGGTCGCCGCCTCGTCCGACAGGTCGCGCACGAGAAACGGGTCCGACATCGAACGGCCGCGTTGGGTCCTATTCGGCGGCGACGGCGGAAATCGCCGGACGGACCGGCAGGCGGACCGTCACGGTGACGCCCTTGCCCTCTTCCGACGCGATCTCGACGGTGCCGCCGTGCAGGCCGACGAAGCTCTTGACGATCGACAGGCCAAGGCCGACACCGCCACGCGCAGCGCCGCGCGGCAGGCTGGCGAAACGGTCGAACACCGAGTTGATGAAGTCGCTCGGAATGCCGGGGCCCTCGTCGGCAACCGCGATCTCGATCGAATCCGCCGCACGCGACGCCGTGACGGTGACCCGGGCGCCCGGCTCGGAGAAGGCAATGGCGTTGGCCAGCAGGTTGTAGAGAACTTGGCGGATACGGGATTCATCGGCGATGAAGGTGCTGACGTCCGGGCCAACGTCGACGGTAAGCGCGATTCCGGCCTCGTCCAGGCGTCGACGCAGATCGTTGACGGCAGTGGCGATGGACGCGGCGACATCGACCTCGGCAAGGTCGAGCTCCATCATGCCGGCGTCGATGCTGGTGAGGTCGAGGATGTCGTTGACGATGGCGAGCAGGTCGGCGCCCGACGACGTGATGTAGCCAACATACTCGCGCTGCTTCTGGCTTAGCGGGCCGGCTGCCAAGTCGCCGAGCAACTGGGCGAAACCGATGATGTTGGTGAGCGGCGACCTCAACTCATACGATACGTGATGAATGAAGTCGTTCTTGAGCCGGTCGGCGGCGACAAGGGCCTCGTTGCGCTCGACGAGGGCGCGCTCGACCTGAACGGTATCGGTGACGTCGACGAAGGTCACCATGGTCTGTCCATCGGGCAGCGGCACGGTAGCGTAGTCGATGATGCGACGGTCCGGCCGTTCCATGCGCCCGGCGACCGACAACCGATTCTCGTCGAAGCCGGCGACGCAGGCCGTCAGGCGGCGCCACATGGTCTCGTCGTCGTTCGGCTGGCGGCAGGCGGCGACGATCTCGGAGACGTGCGGGCGCGAGTCGAGCAGCACCCGGCCGAGCGACCAGACGGCGGCAAACGTGGGATTGTGCAGGCGAAGCCGACCGTCCGACCCGAAGACGGCGACGCCCTCGGCGAGGTGGTCGAGGGTCACGCCCTGAACGCTAACCAGCGCGTTGTACCGGCTCTCGAGGTCAAGCCGCTCAGTGACGTTCTCATAGACCCACGTCATACCTCCCTGGGGATGGGGATTGGCGATGACCCGAAGGGTCTGGCCGTCCGGCAAGTGCCACCAGAACTCGCGCGCCTCGACCGAGCGGTAGGCGGACAACAGATCGGCGCGCCAGCCGCGGTAGTCGGCCTGCTCGGGAAGCTTGCGGGCGGCGCGCAGACGATCGAGCACCGCGGTCTCGTCGGGCGCCGACTCAAGGAAAGCGGCGTCGAGGCCGAACAGGTCCCGGTAGGCCGCGTTGCAGGACTTCAGCCGGCGGTCAGGCCCGAAGATGGCGACCGCGGTCTGCAGCATGTCCAGGGTTCGCGCGTTGAAGTCGACCTCGCGGCGGAGCGCCGCGCGGGCGGCCTCGAGCTCGGTCACATCGACGCCGATGCCGGCGCTTCCCTCCTCGGAGGCGATGTCGGTGATGTCGAAGATGCGCCGGGCACCGGCGACAATGGCAGGCACGCGCTTGGTGAAGACGCGACCGCCGGTGTGGCCGGCCGCCATCACCCGGCGGGTAGCGGTGTCAAGAAGCTCCAGGCCGCGGCCGACCGCATCGTCGGTGTCGGCGGCCTCGACCGCCGAGGCATAGGCGGCGTTGACCCAGACGAGGGATCTCTTGTCGTCGCGGAGCCAGATCGGCATGGGCGTGCCCGCCAGCATCGCCCGCATGGTCTCGACTTCCGCCGCCAGCTCGCCATAGCGCTGCTCGATCCTCGCCCGGGCCAGGCGCTCACCGGTCAAATCGCGGAAGCGTACGATGGCGGACCCGCCGACGGTGCGGCCGCGGGTCTCGACCATCCTACCGGTCGTCGTCGTCACCACCCCGGCGAAGGGTTCGCCATGACTGCGTAGCCGGCTGACAAGGCGATCAAGCCGGCCGGCCGACTCCGGTTTGAGCCAGGCGCTGAACGACAGGAAGACACCGGGCTCGGCCGGCATGTCGGCGGTGGCGGACATGGACCCGGCGACGAGGGGAACGTCGCCCGGTCCGTTCCATACGACCAGACGTTGGTCTTCGTCCTCGACCAACGCCTCGGCGCGATCGGCGACCGCCTTGAGTTCTCCAACGCGCGCGAGCAGCCGCGCGTTCTCCGCCTCGGTCCGGTCGCGGGCGCGGATCAGGGCGATGGCGCTGATCACCGAGAAGCAGACGGCGCCGAGGAGGGCCGATATTAAGATCACCTGTCCCGGTTGGAGGTTGGCGTTGAACAGCGCAAGGTCCCCGGTGGGTTCGGCGGCGGCCAAAGAGGGAGTGAGGAGGAGGGCAGCCCAAAGCACGCCCCAACCAGCCGCGCGGTTCGCTGCCGTGTCCGTGCCATGCCGACGCATGCAGAGGCCCCCTGCCGCCGCGTCCCGGTACTCAAGGGATTGACTGCCGACCGCGAACGCCGGGCGGTTCCCGCGCGCACCCGCACCCCAAAACGAATCGCCCTAATGTAGCCTTTCGCCGAATCACCATGAAGCCGCCGCGACAGAAATCGCTGCCAGCACTCTCGGGCGCTTAGCCCGGCCGCCGGATTTCGCCGACGAACGGGTCAGTAACGATAGTGATCGGGCTTGAACGGGCCCTGCGGCCTGACGCCGATGTAGGCCGCCTGGTCGGGCGACAGCTCGGTCAGCGTCGCGCCGAGCTTGGAAAGATGCAGCCGGGCAACCTTCTCGTCGAGATGCTTGGGGAGAACGTAGACCTTGTTCTCGTACTTGTCGCCCTTGGTGAACAGCTCGATTTGGGCGAGGACCTGGTTGGTGAAGCTCGCCGACATGACAAACGAGGGATGCCCGGTCGCGTTGCCGAGATTGAGCAGCCGGCCCTCGGATAGCAGGATGATGCGCTTGCCGTCGGGAAACTCGATCAGGTCGACCTGCGGCTTGATGTTGGTCCACTTGTAGTTCCGCAAATGGGCCACCTGAATCTCATTGTCGAAGTGACCGATGTTGCCGACGATCGCCATGTCCTTCATGGCGCGCAGGTGCTCGATGGTGACGACGTCGCGGTTGCCGGTGGCGGTGATGACAATGTCGGCCTCGGCCGCCGCCTGGTCGAGCGTCATGACCGGGTAGCCGTCCATGGCGGCCTGCAAAGCGCAAATCGGATCGGCCTCGGTGACGATGACGCGGGCACCGGCGCCGCGCAGGCTCGCCGCCGATCCCTTGCCGACGTCGCCGTAGCCACAGACCACGGCGATCCGGCCGGCGATCATTACGTCGGTGCCGCGGCGAATTCCGTCGACCAAGCTCTCCTTGACGCCGTACTTGTTGTCGAACTTCGATTTGGTGACGCTATCGTTGACGTTGATGGCAGGGAACGGCAGGCGGCCTTTCTCCATCAGCCGGTAAAGGCGATTGACCCCGGTGGTGGTCTCCTCGGTGACGCCGCGCAGCGCATGGCGCTGCCTGACGAACCAACCGGGGTTCGCGGCCATGCGCATCTTGATCTGGGCGAAGAGGACCTCTTCCTCCTCCGAGCCCGGCTCTGACAGCACATCCTCGCCTTCCTCGGCGCGGGCGCCCACGAGGATGTAAAGCGTCGCGTCGCCGCCGTCGTCGAGGATCATGTTCGCCGGCTCGCCGTCAGGCCACTGGAAGATCGCGTCGGTGTAAGTCCAATAGTCCTCCAGGCTTTCGCCCTTGACGGCGAAGACCGGCGTGCCGGTGGCGGCAATGGCGGCGGCGGCGTGGTCCTGGGTGGAAAAAATGTTGCAGGAAGCCCAGCGGACGCGGGCGCCGAGAACCTGCAGAGTCTCGATGAGCACCGCGGTCTGGATGGTCATGTGGAGCGAGCCGGCCACGCGGGCGCCGTGCAACGGCTTGGCAGCGCCGAACTCCTCGCGGCAGGCCATCAAACCGGGCATCTCGGTCTCGGCGATGGCGATCTCCTTGCGGCCCCAGTCGGCCAGCGACATGTCCTTGACTATGAATGGTGGTGGTCCGTCGATCATGGTCATCGCGCCCGCGGTGCGCCGAAAAGCGCTGATTTCTGTCGCTTGTCGCGGTTATAGCGATCGCTGCCGCAGAGAGCAATAAGGACATAAACATTTCTTTATGTCGCTCTAGTCGTCCTCACCGAAACCCGATTCGACCAGCGCGACGATCGCGGCGAGGGCGGCCTCGGCCTCGGGGCCAGCGGCGCTGACCCGGATCACCGAGCCGGGCATGGCGGCAAGCATCATCAGGCCCATGATCGAGGCGCCATCGACGCTCGTCTGATCCTTCGACACCGTGACGGTCGCCTCGAAGCGCTCGACACACTGGACAAAGCGGGCCGCGGCGCGGGCGTGAAGGCCGCGCTTGTTGGCGACGACGAGATCGCGAAACAGCGGCCCACCGGCGCCAGAACGTGGCGTCATTTGCCGTTGAGCACCTGGCTCGCGACGTTGATGTACTTTCGCCCGGCGTCCTGGGCGTCGGCGATAGCCCCGGCGAGCGACCCTTCGCCGCGCACGCTGGCGAGTTTGATCAGCATCGGCAGGTTGACGCCGGCGATCACCTCTACCTTGCCGGCTTCCATCACCGAAATGGCCAGGTTGGACGGCGTGCCGCCGAACATGTCGGTGAGAAGAATCACGCCCGACCCGTCGCTGACCTTCTGCACCGCGTCGAGGATATCCTGGCGTCGCCGCTCGACGTCGTCGTCAGGGCCGATCGAGACGGTCTCGATCTGTCCCTGAGGTCCGACGACGTGCTCAAGCGCAGCGCGGAACTCGACGGCGAGCTTGCCGTGGGTGACGAGGACCAGTCCGATCATGCAATGGGTTTCCTCGGCCTGATCCACACCTGATGATGCTCCGGCGCCGTTGCGGGGCGCACATCTTGCCGGATCGATGCCGCAACGCAAGAGGAACCTCTCGCGCATATAACAACCTGATATTTCAACGCTTTTCTCGCGCGACCTGTTCCAGAGCGGTGTTCACACGGAGCGACCCATCGACCGCACCGATCGGCACGAAGACGCGGGGCACCACCACGCTCTCGACCGCAACCCGGGCATCCGCCTCGCCAAGCGGCAGCCTCGGGCAGACAGCGGCCGGCGCCAGATCGACGACCAGATCGACGACAACCGGCGAAACGAACGGGCGGCGCACGATGCCGGTGCCGCGAACCTCCATCATCCCGGCGAGCTCGTCCGGGCAGGTCGCGACCAGACGACCGTGGTGGGCGGCAAGCCTAACGCGGTCGTCGGCGACCAGCGCCGTCGAGCCGGTCTCGGCCGACAAGATCGCCAGGAGCAGCGACGACTTGCCGCTGCCGGACGCGCCGCGGATGAGAACGCCGCTCTCGCCGATCAGCGCGACGCTGGCATGGTCGACGCTGCCCGGGCTCATGCGGTTGGCAGCCGAACCGTGAAACGAGCCCCGAGGATGACCGGCGGAGCGCTGGGGTCGTCGCCCGGCACGGTGCGGTTCTCGGCCCAGATGCGGCCGCGGTGGGCCTCGACGATCTGCTTGGAGATGGCAAGGCCGAGGCCGGAGTTCTGGCCGAATGAATCGCTGTCGCCGCGATCCGTGTAGAAGCGCTCGAAGATGCGATCGAACTGGTCGCCGCGGATGCCGGGTCCATCGTCTTCGACAACAACGTCGACGAACTCGTCCCGCGCCCGGGCGACAACGCGGACCGTGCCGTCGGCACGGCAGAACGAACGGGCATTGTCGATGAGATTGTTGAACACTTGGCCGAGACGGCTATCGTGGCCCTGGACGACGTAGGCGTCGGCGCCGGCCTCGGCGCACTCGATCATGATCTGCGGCCCGTCGGCGGCGCCGGTCTCGCGAATCACACCGATGACGGCGGTGAGCAGCCGACGGATATCGATGGGGGCAAAGTCCTGCCGGGACAGTTCCGAATCGAGCCGCGAGGCATCCGAGATGTCGCTGATCAACCGATCGAGACGGCGAAGGTCGTGCTTCATGATGTGGGTGAGCCGGGCGTGGGCCTCCGCCGTTTTGGCGAGCGGCAGGGTCTCGATGGCGCTGCGCAAGGAGGTCAGCGGGTTCTTGATCTCGTGGGCGACGTCGGCGGCGAAGGACTCGATGGCGTCCATGCGGCTGTAGAGCGAGGCAGTCATCTCGCGCAGCGCCTGGCTGAGATTGCCGATTTCGTCGCCGCGCTGGCTGAAATCGGGAATCTGCGGCCGCGAGGTGACGCGGTGGCGGACCCGGTTGGCGGCATCGGCAAGGCGGCGGAGCGGAGCGGCGATGGTGCCGGCGAGCAGCATCGACAGGAGCACCGTCACCCCGGCGGCGACCAGGAAGACGCGGACGATCGCCAGCCGCTCGGCGTGAACGATGGCGTCGATGTCGCCGCCGACGGTCGACAGCAGGAGGGCGCCGTGCACCGAGCGGTAGCGCTGGATGGGGACGGCGACCGAGACGATCAGTTCGCCCTGATCGTTGACCCGAACGATCTGCGTCGGCAGACCGTTGAGGGCTGCCCTCACCTCCTCGTAGCCGCGGCCGTTGGCCCCGCCGAGCTCCTTGTAGAGCGGAAGGTCGCGGCTCGACAGCCAGACGTTGAGCCGGCGCCAAAGGGTGTCCAGCCACGATTCGGCGTCGCCCTCCGGTGGCGGCAAATCGAAGCGCAGGATCTGCCCGCGCGAATAGAGATGGCGGGAATCGACCACTAGGGTGCCGTCGCGGTCGTAGATGCGTGCCCGCGTCCCGGTCGGGGTGATCAGCCGGCGCAGGATCGGCGCAACCTTCTCGGGGTTGATCGCAAAGTCGACGCCTTCATAGGGCTGGTCGAAGGGCGACAGACTCTGGCCAGCCTGGAGGTCGAGCAACCGGTCCGGGTCGATCATGATGGTGTCAGTATCGACGGTCGCCGAAGCGGCGATGGCGCCGGCGATGATCTCGCCCTGGGTCAACAGGCTCGACACCCGGGCATCGATGAGGCCGGCGCGGAACTGGTTGAGGAACAGGATGCCGGAGACCAGGACCACGAGCGCGGCAAGGTTGAGGACGACGATGCGGCGGGTCAGGCTGGTGAAAACGCGCAGCGAAGCGAAGCGCGGCACGGCCGACCACACCCGGCGCAGCACGCCGCTGCGCGGCACCGGCAGCGCCACGTCGCTCAAGCGCCGTTCGTCAAACCCGACCGTCATTGCGGTTCCTTGACCAAAAGGTCGGTCAGACCTCCTTGAACCGATAACCGACACCGTAGAGCGTCTCAATCATATCGAAGTCGGGATCGACACCCTTGAACTTCCTGCGCAGCCGCTTGATGTGGCTGTCGATGGTGCGGTCGTCGACATAAACCTGGTCGTCATAGGC
>JBBDMC010000035.1:0-7800 GCA_040878485.1 Bauldia sp.
GCGACATGACCTCGAAGATGGTCATCGGCAGGCCGGTGTAGACCGGATTGGTCGGCTTCACGGAGCCCTCCCGCGCGGTTGGCGGACACTATGGGCGCGGCATCAGGCGCGCAAGCAATCAGCCTGCCTCAAGCCGCCGCGCCAACGGGATTGCAATTCAGCCGTGTTGAGGGGATATTCCGCCGCCGTCAATAGCAGTTCGACGCGCGCTGGCGAGGAGGGTCGGTCGGCCTCAGCTTTGCCGCGGAACGTCGCCCGGCTCGAAATGCGAGTGGGCGTGCTATACAAATGCGGGAACAGGCCTCTTATATGTGCGCCGCGCTGCCGGAATCGGCCGGTGCCTTTTGACGGAACGGGTGAACCGCCAATGGCTGCCAAGTTCTTCCGGCCGAGCCGGCTCATCTCCGTCGCCCTGGTCATTGCCGCCGGCGCGTGGATTTTGTCCGGGGTGTACGAACCGAATGCTGGAGAGGAAAGCCAGCCGTCGGCAGCCGAAGCTTCGGCGGAACCTCAGATCCCGATTCAGAAAGTCGGCGTGACGACCGCCACACCGGAAGAGCACAGCCGCACAATCATCCTTTCTTGCGTCACCGAGGCCGATCATCGCGCGAGCGCGGTGGCGCGCGGCGCCGGGGTCGTCATCGACCTTCGCGTCAGCCGAGGCCGGCAGATCCGCGCCGGCGAGGTGATGGCGCTCCTCTCCGACGAAGGCCGCGCGTCGGCGGTCGGGCAGGCGCAGGCGCTTCTCGACCAACGCATTGCCGAGTACAACGCCAACAAGCGGCTCATCGACCGCGGCAGCGCGCCGCAGAACGACCTGCCGGCGCTGGAGTCGGCGGTCGCCGCCGCGCGTGCGGCGCTCGCCGCAGCGCAAGCCGAGGCCGATCGGTCGAGCGTCAAGGCGCCGATCGACGGTGTGGTCGATGCAGTGCCGATCCAGCTTGGGCAGGCGGTACAGGTCGGAACCGACATCGCGGTGGTTGTCGATCCCGACCCGATGCTCGCGGTCGGCCAGGTCAGCGAGGCGAGGCGAGGCAGCCTCGAGAAGGGCCAAGCTGCCGAAGTGCGCTTCATCGACGGGAGCAAGGTTGCGGCGACGGTCCGGTTCGTCGGCCTCAGCGCCGACAAGGCGACGCGCACCTACCCGGTCGAGGCCGAGATGGCCAATGCGGACGCGGCGATCGGCGACGGCGTGACCTGCGAAATGGCGGTGAGGCTGGCGCCGATCGAGGCGACGGCCGTGTCGCGCTCGGCGCTCGTCTTTTCGGACGACGGCCGGCTCGGCGTTCGGGTGGCGGATGCCGACAACAAGGCGAAGTTCATGCCGGTCGACCTCGTCGATGATGGGCGCGAGGTGGTCTGGGTGACCGGCCTCACCGGTGCGACGCAGGTTATCGTCGTTGGCCAGGATTTCGTGACCGACGGCGACCAGGTCGAGGCGGTGTCGGCCACGGAAGCCGGAGTCATGATGCCGGCGGAGCCGCCGGCGTGATGCGCAAGATCGTCGACGTCGCCGTCAGCAACGCCCGGCTGACACTGGCGATATTGATCTTCCTGCTCGTCGCGGGCGCCTCCGCCTATATCAGCATCCCGAAGGAAGCGAACCCGGACGTCACCATCCCGATCATCTACGTCCAGCTTTCGGCGCGGGGAATCTCGCCGGAGGACGCCGAACGGCTGCTCGTACGGCCGATGGAAACGGCGCTGAAGTCGATCGGCAACGTCAAGCAAATGCGCGCCGCCGGCTTCGAAGGCGGCGGTTATGTCCTGCTCGAGTTCGACGCGGGCTTCGATTCCGACGTTGCGCTCGCCGACGTGCGGGCCAAAGTCGACGATGCCAAGCGCAACCTGCCGGCCGACGCGGACGAACCGGGCGTGCAGGAGGTCAATCTAAGCCTCTTCCCGGTCGTCGTAGTGACGCTGTCCGGCGAGATGTCGGAGCGGGCTCTTGGAACGATCGCGCGCCAGGCCCAGGATGCCATCGAGGCGGTGCCGGGCGTGCTTTCTGCGGACCTTCGCGGCACGCGGGACGAGGTCGTCGAGATCATCGCCGAACCGATGCTGCTGAAGAGCTACGGCGTCGCCCTCGACCAATTCGCCTTCGCGGCGGCGCAGGGAAACAGCCTCGTGGCGGCGGGCGCGCTCGAAGGCCCGCAGGGGCGTTTCGCGGTCAAGGTCCCCGCCCTCATCGAGACGCCGGAAGACGTGCTCAATATTCCCGTCGCCGTGTCGAATGCGGCGACGGTGACGCTCCGCGAGGTCGCCAGCGTCCTCCCGACCTTCAAGGATGCGACGTCGATCACGCGCGTCGACGGGCGGCCGGCCGTCGCGATCGAGGTGTCGAAGCGCGCCGGCGCCAACCTCATCGAGACGGTGGACGGCGTCAAGGCAGCAGTGGTCGCGCTGCAGAAGCAATGGCCGCCAGGCGTACGGGTCCAGCTTCTGCAGGATCAGTCGAAGTTCATCATCGACATGCTCACTGAGCTGCAGAACAGCGTCATCACGGCGGTCATCCTGGTCTCCGTCATCATCCTCTTCTTCCTCGGCGGGCGCGCCTCGATCTTCATCGGCATCGCCATCCCGTTCTCCTTCCTCGTCGGCGTTCTCGGCCTCGGCATGGCGGGGCTGACCGTCAATATCGTCGTGCTGTTCAGCCTCATTCTCGCGGTCGGCATGCTGGTCGACGACGCGATCATCGTCTCGGAGTTCGCCGAGCGCCGAATGAGCGAAGGCATGAAGCCGAAGGAGGCGTACGCCTTCGCCGCGAGCCGCATGTCGGGGCCGGTGATCGCGGCGACGCTGACACGCATCGCGGCGTTTTCGCCGCTGCTCTTCTGGCCGGGCATCGTTGGTGAGTTCATGGGCTATCTTCCGACCACGCTAATCGCAACGCTGTCGTGCTCGCTGGTGGCGGCCTTGATCTTTACGCCGACTCTCGGCGCGCTCGTCGGCAAGCCGCACGAGGTCCATTACGATGCGATCCGGCGCGAGGGCCCATATCTCAAAACGGTTCGCCTCGCCATCCGTCACCCGGGCACCACGATCCTGGTTGCAGTCGCGCTCTTGATCGGCGTGCCGCTCCTTTACGGTCAGGTCGGCAAGGGCGTCGAGTTCTTCCCCGACGTCGAGCCTGACCAGGGGATCGTGCTCGTCCATGCCCGCGGCAACATTTCGCTCGCCGAGAAGGACCGGCTAGTGCGCTCGGTCGAGGCGCGCGTCCTCGACATGCGCGGACTGCCGACGGACGTCGACATTCGCGGACTGTCGACGGTCTATGCCCGCTCCGGCGACATGGGCCAAGGCGGCGGATTCGGCGGCGAGGTCACCGAGGACGTCATCGGACAGATCCAGTTCGAATTCATCGACTGGCAGCGGAGGCCGCCGGCGGGCGAGATCATGGATGAGATCCGCGCCAAGACCGCGGATATCCCGGGTATCAAAGTCGAGGTGACGGCGCCGCAAGGCGGGCCGCCGACCGGCAAACCGATCCAGATCCAGCTGACAAGCGACTACCCGGAGGTGCTCAGGGAAGCTGCGCTCAAGGTCAGCGGCGAACTCGCCAAGCGACCGGAAATCCGCGACCTCGACAACGGCCTGCCGATGCCCGGCATCGATTGGCGGCTGGAGATCGATAAGGCCGAGGCGGCGAAGTACGGCATCGGCGTCGGGGCGGTCGGCTCGGTCGTGCAACTGGTCACCAACGGCCTGAAAATCACCGACTATCGGCCATCGAGCGCCGACAAGCCCGTCGACATCATCGTGCGCGTACCGGAGGACCGGCGCACGCTGAACCAAATCGACGACCTGCAGGTGCAGACGCCGGCAGGCTCGGTGCCGATCGGCAACTTCATCGAGCGCGTGCCGGCCCAACGCACCGGTCTCATCAACCGCCTCGACGGCCAGCGTGTGATCACGGTCACCGCCAACGTCGTCGAAGGCGTGCAGACGGCCGCCGTTCAGGAAGAAATCACCCGACAGCTGCAGGCGACCGATTTTGGCGGTGTGGTCAATTGGAAGCTTGCTGGCGAAGACGAGGAGCGCGATGCGGCGAGCGCGTTCCTCGGCAAGGCCTTCGCGGCGGCGATCTTTCTCATTTTCGCCGTGCTGCTTGCCCAGTTTAACAAACTGTCGAGCGTCGCCCTGGTGCTGTTCGCGATCGTGCTATCGACGATCGGCGTGTTCATCGGCCTTATGGTCATGGGGCAGGCGTTCGGCATCGTCATGACCGGAGTCGGCATCATCGCCCTCGCCGGTATCGTAACCAACAACAACATCGTCCTCATCGACACCTACGACAAGCTCAGGCGCGAGGGTGTGCCGGTTGAGGAAGCGATCCTCAGGACCTGCCGCGAACGTGCACGTCCGGTGCTGCTCACCGCGGGCGCTGCGATTCTCGGCGTGTTGCCGATTGCGTTCGGACTCAACGTCAATTTCATCCACCGCGAGATCCTGATCGGCGCGCCGTCGACGCAGTGGTGGGTTCAGCTGTCGACGGCGATCGTTTTCGGTCTCGGCTTTGCCACCATCCTGACGCTTGTGGTGACGCCGGCGCAGCTCGCCTTCCTCGCCAAGTTGGGCGGCTGGTTCGCCAAGTTCCGAGGGCGCAGGCAGCCGACCGTCGCCGGCACAGGGGGCGGGGCGCCAGCGATCGCCCGCGGACCCGACGACCAATCCAACTTCTAGCGGTGACGGCGGAGCCTACTCCGCCGCATCGGCGACCGCGGCGCGCGACCCGGCGGCGATGCGGCCGCGGGCGAGTTCGCGGCGCTTGCGGTAAAGGGCGAACTGCTGGTCCGCAATGACGCCGATCAGGATAACGGAGCCCATCACCGCGAAGTTCAGCGACGACGGGATGCCGAGGAGATTGACGAGGTTCTGGAGCACTTGCAGCAGGATCGTGCCAAGAACCACGCCGATGATCGACCCCTCGCCGCCGCGGAGCGAGAAGCCGCCGAGAACGGCGGCGGCGATAGCATAGAGTTCATAGAAATTGCCGTGGCCGGAAGGCAGGATCGAACGGGTGTACATGGCGAAGAAGATCGCCGAAAGCGCGGCCAGCGTCGCGCAGATCACATAGGCGGCCACGATCACCCGTGTCGTGCGGATACCCGAGTAGCGCGCCGCCTCCTCGTTCTTGCCGACCGCGTAGAGATGCCGGCCGAAGACCGAGCGGTGCAGCACCACCCACATGATCACGGCGATCACCAGCATGATGAAGAAGGCGTGCGGTATGGGGATCGAGTGGAGCGTCCCGCCGGAGAGGACCGCAACGATGTCCGTGCGCCCGGTGGTGGTCCATTCGAGCTCAGGAAAGTTGACCCCGAACGGAAAGCCGGCGGTGGCGTCCTTGGTGTAGAAGCGGGCGATGCCACGGTAGATCAGCAGGCCGCACAGCGTCACCACGAAGGGCTGCAGCTTCAGCTTGGTGATCAGAAGCCCGTGCACCATCCCCATCACGACGCCAATCGCCAGCACCAGCAGTGCTGCGAACGGCCACAGCACGCCCTTGTTGGCGATGAGGTCGACGAAGATGACGCCGAGCAGCGCGATGATCGAGCCCACCGAAAGCTCGATGCCGCCGGTGATGATCACGAAGCCCTGCCCGATGGAGAATATGCCGAACAGGCCCACCAGGTTGGCGGTATTGGCGATGTTGATCGGCGAGAGGAAGCGCGGGTTGATGATGGCGACCACCGCCCCCACGACGACGATCAGCACCAGAAGACCCAGATCTTTCTTCAGCATCCCTGCCCCGTCCCTAGATCGGCCTTCCGACGGCCAGCCGCAGGATGTTCTCTTCGCTGCACCGGGCGCGATCGAGAGTACCCTGTATGTGCCCCTCATGCATCACCGCGACACGGTCCGAGACGCCGATCACCTCCTCCATGTCGGATGAGATCATCAGCACGGCGACGCCGGAGTCAGAGAGGCCGCGCATCAGGCGATAGATCTCGGCCTTCGCCCCCACGTCGATGCCGCGGGTAGGCTCGTCGAAAATGATGACCCTTGGCTTCATGGCCAGCCACTTGGCGAGCACGACCTTCTGCTGGTTGCCGCCCGAAAGGGAGCTCGTGCGCTGCTCGACGTCCGACGCGCGAATGTCGAGGTGGGAGCGGCTGCGTTGCGCCTGGGCGACCTCGGCCTCCCGCGAGACAAGGCCGCTTCGCGCGTAAGCGCGCAGGTTCGGCAGCGTGATGTTCTGGGCGACCGCGAAATCGAGCACCAGGCCAGCCCCCTTGCGATCCTCGGGCACGAGGAAGATGCCAGCCTCGACCGCCTCGGAGGAGGTGGCGAAGTGCATCTCCCGACCGTCGAGTGCGAAGCCCCCTCCTGCGGGCGGGTCGATGCCGAACAGGACCCGGGCAAGCTCCGTGCGGCCGGCGCCGACGAGACCCGCCAGCCCGAGAATTTCGCCGGCGCGGACGTCGAGGCTGATCTCGCGGCCAGGATAGGTGGAGGTGCGCAGGCCCCCAATGGAAAGCGCCACCTCGCCGTCGGTCTTCGCCGGAGGCACGTAGTCGACCTTGAGCTCACGGCCGACCATGAGCCGGACCATCTCGTCGTGGTTGATTCGCTCGCCCTCGAGCTCGCCCACCAGCCTTCCGTCGCGCAGGACGATGACGCGGTCGGAAGCCTCGACCACCTCATGCAGGCGGTGCGAGATGAAGATGACCGAGATGCCGTGCGCCTTGAGCCCCGCGATGACCTCGAGGAGCCTCTCCGTCTCGGCGATGGGCAGGCTTGAGGTCGGCTCGTCGAGGATGACCAGCCGCGACTGAAGGCTCAGCGCCTTGGCGATTTCCACCATCTGCTGCTGGGCAAGCGAGAGCCGATCCACCGGCGTCGACGGCGAGAAGGTCGCGCCGAGCCGGTCGAGGAAGGGCTGCACGGTCCGGTGGAGCTTGTCCTGGTCGACCAGCCGCAGGAAGCCGTATTTCCTCGGCTCGCGCCCGATGTAGACGTTGGCGGCGACGTCCAGATTGTCGAACAGATTGAGTTCCTGATGAACGAAGGCGATGCCGGCCGCCATCGACTGGGCGACCGAGACCGACGCGTGCGTCACCCCGTCGATCTCGATGGTTCCCCGGTCGGGTTCGATCACACCGCCGAGGATATTCATCAGGGTCGACTTGCCAGCGCCGTTTTCTCCGACAAGGCCGATGATCTCGCCCGGCCGAACCTCCATATTGAAGTCGGCGAGCGCGACGACGCCGGGATAGGTCTTGCGCAGCCCGCTCAGCTTGAGGAAGGGCCTGTCTGAGGCCGACGGCACGGCGGCGGCGGTTGCGGACGCGCTCATAGCGCCAGGATTCTCGAAAGGGACCGCATCGGAAATCGCCCGCAGCCGGCGGAACCGGCTGCGGGCGTTGTCAAGGAAGTAGTCTAGCCGCCGGCAAGCTTCTTCTTGAAGTCTTCCTCGAACTGCTTGACGTTGTCCTTGGTGAGGGTCAGGCCCGGGATGATGATGATCCCGTCGGCCGGGATCTTCGACTTATCGCCGTTCAGGTAGTCGGCGATAATGCGGGCACCCTGCGCGCCCCACTCGTACGGCTGCTGGACGACGGTGCCGGCGAACGAACCCTCGGCAACGGCGCCGAGCGTGATCGGGTCTTCGTCGAACGCCACGACCGTGATCTGGCCGAGCTTACCGGCATCGCGCAGCGCCTCGTACATGCGCGGCGGATTGTACGAGTAGAAGCCGACCATGCAGTTGACGTCCGGCATGGCGACGAGGATGTCGTCCACATTGGCGCGGGCGCGGGTCTGGTCGATATCGTCGCCGCGGACATCGATCAGCTC